>CAZVIS010000018.1:0-21885 GCA_964627355.1 uncultured Rhodobacterales bacterium | reverse complement strand
CGCCCCAGCCCCCCGGCCCGGGATTTCCCGAACAGGCCCCGTCGGTAAAGGCGTATAGGTCGGGCATAGGCATCCCTCCGGTGTAGCGGTCGGGGCTTTATCGGTCGAGAAGGATCGGCACCGCAAGACAGGCCAGCACCGCCAGCGTCACCGGCACCCGCAGCCGCATCCACCAGCGGGGGGCAAGGCCCCAGTGCCAGAACGCCCAGTCGAGCATCAGAACGCCCAGGAACCCCCCCGCAAGGTTCACCGCCGCCGCACCCGGATCCCCTCCGGTCATGAAAAAGGCCCAGAGCGCCGGGATCACTGACAGCCCATATCCAGCCGCCGCCAGCGCTCCGCCCGCCTTGGCGGCAAACCCCCACAGCACCCCCGACATGAAGGACAGGATGACCGTCCCATAGGTCAGCATCGCCACCGTCCCCCGCAGCATCGGTGGCAGGCCAAGGTCCTGCCCCACGCCCGGCGACAGCGTCGTGACCGCCGCCCAGGCAAAGGGCAGAACACCCGCAGCGGTCAGGATCAGGGCGGAACGGGGGATCGCAGTCATCTGGCACTCCGGCAGGGAAGGCCGAGGGATAGCGCCGCCCGCGCCGGTGTAAAGGTCAGCGCGACGGAAGGGGCCGCCTTTCCCTTGCGCATCTCCACCGCCGTGACCCGCCCCTTGCAGGAGGCTTAGCCTGGCCGTTCATTCCCTCATCTTCGCGGCGGCGCGGGTTTGCAGGTCGGCCGGAATCGCGGCTTGGATGGCGGCGAGGACGTCATTGGTGCGGGCGCGGTCGGCCTCGGCCGGGAAAGCGGGCAGGGCGACGGTCTGGCCCTCGATCACCACGCTGCCCGAGGTCGCGCCCCCGCCCACCGGGGGCATCGGATCCTCGGCCAGCGGTCGCCCCGGCAATCCCGCCACCCCCGCCGCCGCAAGGATCGCCGCAACCGCGCCTTGCGGGGCAGGCCCGGAGAGGGTGACGCAATCGCTGTCGCCATATCCCTTGCAGGCGCGCAGGGTGACCATGCCGTCTGCCGCGACCAGCGCGCGCAGGTTGCGGTGATAGGGCGGGGCGACGGTGCCGTTGTGGGTGTACAGCGTCGCCACAATGTCCTGCGCAAGCGCGGGGCCGGAGAACAGGGCCATGACGGCCAGCCAAAAGGTCCGCATCGGCACACTCCCCGGATCGGTGGCAAGGATCGCCCCGAATCACCGCCTCCCGCAAGCCTCAGGCCGGTTCGCGCAGGACCCGTGGCACCTTGAACTCGACATTCTCCTGTGCCGTCTCGACCCTCTCGACCGTCACGGCAAATCGGGCGCGGAACGCATCCACCACCTCGTTCACCAACACTTCGGGCGCACTCGCCCCGGCGGTGATGCCGACCGACCGGATGCCCTCCAGCGCCCGCCAGTCGATGTCGCCTGCCCGCTGGACCAGTTGCGCATAGGCGCAGCCCGCCGCCCGCCCCACCTCGACCAGCCGCAGGCTGTTGGAACTGTTGGGCGCCCCGATCACGAGGAGGGCATCGATGCGCGGGGCGACCGCCTTGACCGCCGCCTGCCGGTTCGTGGTGGCATAGCAGATATCCTCATGCGCGGGGCCAAGGATGCCGGGAAACCGCGCCTGAAGGGCCGCGACGATCCCCGCCGTGTCATCCACGCTGAGCGTGGTCTGCGTGATGAAGGCGAGCTTTCCCTGATCGCGGACCTGCAGCGTCGCCACATCCGCCTCGGTTTCCACCAGCAGCACCTCGCCGGGGGGCAATTGGCCCATGGTGCCCACCGTTTCGGGATGGCCCGCATGCCCGATCATCACCATCTGAAGGCCGTTCTCATGGTGGCGGGCGGCCTCGTTATGGACCTTGGTGACCAGCGGGCAGGTCGCGTCCACCGCGATCATGTTGCGCGCGCTGGCCGCCGCCGGGACGGACTTCGGCACCCCGTGCGCCGAGAAGATGACGGGACGGTCATCGGGGCAGTCGTCAAGCTCTTCGACAAAGACCGCACCCTTGGACCGCAGGTCGTCCACGACGAACTTGTTGTGCACGATCTCGTGCCGGACATAGACCGGCGCGCCCCATTTCTGGATCGCCATCTCGACGATCTTGATCGCCCGATCGACGCCCGCACAGAACCCGCGCGGGGCAGCGAGGTAGAGGGTGAGGGGGGGCAGGTCGGTCATGGAGAGGGGCCTTCGGGAAGGGTTCTCCCCTGACATAGCCGAGATCGACACGGGTTTGAACCACAGCCGAATGCTTGGGGCGAAGATGCCGGCAGGACGGCCAACGCCTGGCGCGGGACAAGCGAAGGCACTGCCTTCGCCCCGCGCCTGCGGGACGGTGCCGCGAGACCCTATCCACCAGCACTACAGAGGCCAGCGCCTGCCTGGGGTAGGCGCATCTGCGCCTGCCAAGGGGCAGGCAGGCGCAGGCCGGAACGCTTTGGCGTCCCGGCGTCCAAGTGGACCCGTCTCGCGTGGCAGAGGCGATGGCCTCTGCCATGGAGACCTTGGCAGATGAAAAACCAAAAGGCCGAGGGTTGCCCCCCGGCCCCATCCCGTCCCTGGCCTCAGATCACTTCGCCGCGACACTGGCCGAGGACGAGGGCTCTTCGCGCTCCAGCGGACCGCGCGGGTCAAGCCGGGGCTCGCGCGGGGGGCGGCCGATCACCTCGCGCAGGTCGTCCAACTCGATGAAGTTGTCGGCCTGCCTCCGCAATTCGTCCGCGATCATCGGCGGCTGCGAACGGATGGTGGACACCACCGACACCCGCACCCCCTGCCGCTGCAAGCTCTCCACCAGCGGGCGGAAGTCGCCGTCGCCCGAAAAAAGCACCGCATGGTCCATCCGCGGCGCCAGTTCCATCGCATCGACCGTCAGCTCGATGTCCATGTTGCCCTTGACCTTCCGGCGGCCCTGGCTGTCGGTATATTCCTTGGCCGGCTTCGTCACCATCGAGAAGCCGTTGTAGTGCAACCAGTCCACCAGCGGGCGGATCGGCGAGTAGTCGTCGTTCTCCAGCAATGCGGTATAGTAAAACGCCCGGATCAGCTTGCCCCGGCGCATGAACTCCTGACGCAAAAGCTTGTAGTCGATGTCGAAGCCCAGGGCCTTGGCCGCCGCGTAGAGGTTCGATCCGTCGATGAACAGCGCCAGACGCTCGTCCTTGTAAAACATCCTGTAGTCCTTTCAAATCTCGTTTCGTCAGCGGAAATCCGTAAACGCAAGCAGGTCACACCATCCGTCGACGAATGTGTATGAGTATCTGCCGCGCTTTACCATATTCAAGCGCGCCTATACGAAAGTGACACAATGAAACGTCACATTAACGTGCCCGTCCTGATCGCCTTAGGCGCGAATTTGCCAAACGGGGCGCACGCACCAGCAGAATCGCTGCGCGCGGCGCTCGACGCCCTTCCCGGGGTGGGTTTGCGGGTCGAGCGGACCAGCCTCCTTTACGCAACGCCCGCCTTTCCCGCCGGAACCGGTCCGGACTATGTGAACGCCGCCGCCCGCCTGCGTGGCGCACCCGGCATGGGCCCGCGCGACATCCTGGCCGCGCTGCATGCGGTCGAGGCGCAGTTCGGGCGCGCGCGGACGCAACGGTGGGGGATGCGCACGCTCGACCTTGACCTGATTGCCGTGGGGAATGCGGTGCTGCCCGATGCCGAGACTTTTGCCCGGTGGCGCGACCTTCCGCCCGACCGGCAGGTCCTCGCCGCGCCCGACCGGCTGATCCTGCCGCATCCGCGCCTGCAGGACCGCGCCTTTGTCCTTGTCCCCCTGCATGACGTGGCCGCGCGCTGGCGGCACCCGGTTCTGGGCCTGACCGTCGGCGCGATGCTGAAGGCACTGCCCGCGGCGGACCGGGCGGCCGTGCGGCCCTTCGCCGGTTAGGGCTTCTTGTGCTTGTCAAGGCTGCGCGCATGGCATAAACAGCCGTCTCCCGCGCCCTCCTCCAGTGAAAGGCTCTCCCATGGCCCGCGTGACGGTTGAAGATTGCGTTGACAAGGTTCCGAACCGGTTCGAACTGGTCCTGCTTGCCGCCCATCGGGCGCGCGAGGTAACGGCGGGTGCGCCGATCACCATCGACCGCGACAACGACAAGAACCCCGTCGTCGCCCTGCGCGAGATCGCCGAGGAAACGCAAAGCGCCGAGGCGCTGCGCGAGCGGATGATCGAAAGCCACCAGACCCAGATCGAGGTGGACGAGCCCGAGGAAGATCAGATGGCGATGCTGATGGGCTCCGAGATGGACCGCCCCGCGCTCGACGACATGTCCGAGGAGAAGCTCCTTCGCGCCCTGATGGAAGCGCAAGGCGCCCACTGAGGCGCGCCACCCGGCGCGTCCCTAAAGGACCGCCGCCACCGCCTCTGCCACGGGGGCCAGCGGAAGGGTTCCTGCGGGTCCGATCACCAGGACAGCGGTGCCGCTGTCCCGCCACAGCACTGCATCCAGATCGCCAAGCCGCAGCGGGGATCGCGGCGCATCCTCCGCGCCGGGACGCGGCGTCAGGCACAACGCGAAAACCCTGCCCCCGGCATCGGTATAGACAAGCTGCGCCACGGGGGCATCGGCCGCCGCCAGCAGGCGGGCGCCGCGGAACGTCAGGCCAAAGGCCGCAAGGTCGGGAATCGGCAGGTCGCGCCCGATTCGTCCGCCCAGCCAGTCGCGGATATGGTCGGCCCGCTCGGCCCCGACCTCGACCAGATGCGTGGTCTCCTGCGCATAGATGCGATGGTAAGAGGCCACCTCATCGACCCAGACGCGCGTCGGCGGTGGAGGCGCCGTGATCGCCAGCACCGCCAGCGTCGCCGCGACCCCTGCCGCAGCCCCGAGGATGGCGCCAAGGCCAAGGTCCCGGCGGCGGCGATGCGGTGGCAGGACCGCCCCGCCGGGGGTTGCCTCTGAAGCCCGGGCCACCGCCTGCGCCAGCGCGAAGGGAACAGGGTCATCCAGGGCGGCGGTCAGGCGTTCGGCGGCCATCCGGTCCGCCGCGCGGAACATGTCGAGCCGCTGCTGCAAGGCCGGGTCGGCAGCCAGCCGCCGGGTCATCGCGCGCATCTCGTCCTCGGGCAAGGCCCGGTCGAGGTAGGCGCTCAGCTGTTCGTCCATGTCGGTCATGTCGGAGGTCCAGGTTGGTCGGGCTTCAGGCGGGACGCAAGCACCTGGCGCGCGCGGCTCATCCGGCTCATCACGGTGCCGGTGGGAATGCCCAGGATGTCGGCCGCCTCGCGGTAGGAATAGCCCTCGACCGAGACCAGCAGGATAACGCTCGACAGCCCCCCGGGCAGCGCCAGGATCGCATCCTGAACCTCGCCCGCCGCCATCAGGGCCGCACCGTCGTCCGAGTGTTGCAGGTCGTCCGCCTCGGCGGCGTCCACGGTGCCTGTGCCGCGACGGGTGGCGGCGCGGCGAATCTCGTTGACCCATTGGTTGCGCAGGATGGTGAACAGCCAGCTGTCCAGCCGCGCGCCCGGCCGGAACTGGTCCACAGAAGCAAGGGCCCGCAGACAGGTTTCCTGCACAAGGTCATCCGCGTCGGGAACGCTCGCCGTCAGCGTGCGGGCCAGACGGCGCAGCCGGGGGATCATCGCGATGACCTCCCGTTTCAGGTCGCCAAGGTGCATGACACGCAGGAGTTCCGCTGTTTCGATCCGTTCGTGCGTCAGAGTGTCCGTGAAAGCGGCCGGGAAGGCCAGACGCAACTGGGGACAGGCCATGCCCCCCGGCCGCTTTCAGCTTCAGGCGCGCGCCCGGCGGCGCAGCGCGCGAAGACCGCAAAGCCCCGCCAGCAGCAGGGGCAGCGATGCGGGCAGCGGCACAGCGGCCACGTTCGCGGCACTGAACGTCGGCAGGGCCGCGATTGCGTCGGCACCCGTCGGGCTCTGGATCGCGGCCAGGATTTGCAGGTCGGCCGTGTTCAGGTTCAGGTTGGTCGAGAACACCAGGCGGTTGATGTTCAGCGTCTGGTTGAAATAGACGAAGAAGCCCGGTCCATCGAGATCCAGCGCGGCGGCGATCAGATTGGCCGCGGTGCCTGCATTGAACGCCGTGGCCGGATTTGCATCGTTGTCGCTGTCCTGCAGCACGATCACGTTCGCCGTCGATCCGGTCAGGCTGCTGGCGGGCGCGTTCGCAAACTTCAGCGGGCCGGTCACGCCGAACGCCGCAAGGTCAAAGCGGAACACGTCGGCCAGCACGTCGAACGTGGGCAGGCTGATCGCACCGGTCCCGACCACGTTGCGCACGCCGTCGTTGGGATTGACGCCGGTTGCGGCCAGAACGTTGTTGTTGAGGTCGATCACCGCCGCCGGGGCGACAGCGGTGGACGCTACAAGGGCGAGGGCGGCAAGAAACAGGCGCATCGGAGTTCCTTTCGGGATGCAGGGGAGAGGGGTCTTCGGGTTCAGGGCAAAGCGGCAGGCCGGTTCAGGGGCCGGCCTAGTGCTGGCCCCGATCCAGTTACGCCTGGGGACACCGCTTTATTCGGCGTCGCGCGCCAGATTCAGCGGCAAGCGTGTGAGCGCCTGCCCAAGACCATAGGCGCAGGCCTTGCCTCGAAGGTTGATCCCATTGGGCATCGCTGGTAAGCCCTTGTTCTTCATCGCGGCCAGCCAGCGGGGGGTGCCGGATCATGCAAACGGCACGGTGCGATCTGTCATCTTTGATGCGTGCAGGCATCTGGCATTGCATGTGTCCAGCACCGGACGGGCGGACCCAGCCTTGATCGACGTCGAAGACCTGATCGCCCTCGTCCGCAACTACAACCCCCGCACGAACGCCGACCTGATCCGTCAGGCCTATGCCTATGCCCGCAAGATGCACGACGGGCAGATGCGCAAGTCGGGCGAGCCCTATTTCACCCATCCCGTCGCCGTCGCCGCCATCCTGACCGAACAGCGGCTGGACGACGCGACGATCGTGACGGCGCTGCTGCACGACACGATCGAGGATACCAAGTCCACCTATTCGGAAATCGCGCGCCTGTTCGGCGAAGAGGTCGCGGAACTGGTGGACGGGGTGACGAAGCTCACGAACCTCCAACTCTCCTCCGCCGAATCGAAGCAGGCCGAGAACTTCCGCAAGCTCTTCATGGCGATGTCCAAGGACCTGCGCGTGATCCTGGTCAAGCTTGCCGACCGCCTGCACAACATGCGCACGATCAAGTCGATGGCGCCCGAGAAGCAGGCCCAGAAAAGCCGCGAGACGATGGAGATCTTTGCGCCGCTGGCGGGCCGGATGGGCATGCAGTGGATGCGCGAGGAGCTTGAGGATCTGTCCTTCAAGGTCCTGAACCCCGAGGCCCGCAACTCGATCATCCGCCGCTTCCTGACGCTCCAGCGCGAGGCGGGGGACGTGCTGCACAAGATCACGAGCGACATCAAGCTGGAGCTCGAAAAGGCCAAGATCGAGGCCGACGTCTTTGGCCGCGCGAAGAAGCCCTATTCCATCTGGCGCAAGATGCAGGAGAAGGACCTCGCCTTCTCGCGCCTCTCCGACATCTACGGTTTTCGCATCATCTGCGGGACCGAGGCCGACTGCTACCGCATCCTCGGCGCGATCCACCAGCGCTGGAAGGCCGTCCCCGGCCGCTTCAAGGACTACATCAGCCAGCCCAAATCGAACGGCTACCGGTCCATCCACACCACCGTCTCAGGCCGCGACGGCAAGCGGGTCGAGGTGCAGATTCGCACACGCGAGATGCACGAGGTGGCCGAGGCGGGCGTCGCCGCCCACTGGTCCTACCGTGAAGGCGTGCGCGCCGAGAACCGCTTTGCCGTCGACCCGGCCAAATGGATCGCCACCGTCACCGACCGGCTGGACGAGGATGCCGACGACGACTTCATGGAGAACGTGAAGCTCGAGATGTACGTCGATCAGGTGTTCTGCTTCACCCCCAAGGGTGACGTGGTGCAACTGCCGCGCGGGGCGACGCCCTTGGACTATGCCTATGCCATCCACACGCGGATCGGGAATTCCTGCGTGTCGGCCAAGGTGGACGGGATCCGCGTACCGCTCTGGACTCGGCTCAAGAACGGGCAATCCATCGAGATCATCACGGCGGAAGGCCAGCGCCCGCAGGCAAGCTGGATCGACATCGTCACCACAGGCCGCGCCAAGGCCGCGATCCGGCGGTCCTTGCGCGAAGAGGACCGGGGCCGTTTCGTGAAACTCGGCCACGAACTCGCCCGCGCGGCCTTTGACCACGTCGGGCGCCGCGCCACCGACAAGGCGCTGCGGACCGCGGCCAAGATGCTGGGCATGGCGGATGAGAGCGACCTTCTCGCCCGCCTCGGGTCTGCCGAGATCACCGCGCGCCGGGTGGTCGAGACACTCTATCCCGAACTCGCACTCGCCAAGGCCGAAACCGTCGATGCGCAGCGCCCGGTGGTGGGCCTCAAGGCCGACGACACCTTCCGCCGCGCGCCCTGCTGCCAGCCTGTGCCGGGCGAACGCATCGTCGGCATCACCTATCGCGGGCAGGGTGTCGTCGCCCACGCCATCGACTGCCCCGCGCTTGCGGAATTCGAGGAACAGACCGAACGCTGGGTCGATCTGCACTGGCAGCCGGGCCGCCACCCGCCCGTCTATACCGTGTCCCTCAGTGTCACGATTTCCAACGATGCGGGGGTTCTGGGCCGTGTCTGCACCTTGATCGGAGAGCAGAAGGCGAATATTTCCGACCTGCAGTTCGTTGACCGCAAACCGGATTTCTACCGGTTGTTCATCGATGTGGACCTGCGCGACGTGGAGCATCTGCACATGGTCATGACGGCGCTCGAGGCCGAAACGGATGTGGCCGAAATCGCCCGCCACCGCGATCCCCGGCGCAAGCCGTGATGCCGGCACGGGGGCACTGACGGATGGTCTTCAAGCGTCGCGACAAGCTGTCATGGCTCGCCTGGGCGCGCGAATTCGTCTATCCGGCGGGTGGGTTCAAACGCGCGACGATCTACCTTCTGCACCGGATGCGCCGCCTGCCGGACGAGCCGCACCGCATCGCGCGCGGGGTGTTCGCGGGCATCTTCGTGAACTTCCCGCCGATCTTCGGCATCCAGTTCATCTCCGCCGCCGCCTTTGCCTTCGTGATTCGCGGCAACATCCTCGCCGCACTCCTCTGCACCTTCCTGTCGAACCCGATCACCACGCCTTTCATCGCCATCGGCTGTCTGGAACTCGGCCACTGGATGCTGGGCAACGACCAGAGCATGGACATCCGCACCGTCTTCAACGCCTTCGCCGGAGCGGGAGAGGAGCTGTGGTCGAACTTCCTCGCCATCTTCTCGTCCGAGCCGACACGCTGGCAGAACCTCGCCGTGTTCTGGCGGACGATCTACTTTCCCTACCTCGTGGGGTCGATCCTGCCCGGCATCGTCTTCTCGCTGGCCGCCTATTACATCACCATCCCGCTGGTGAAGGCCTACCAGAAGCTGCGCGCCGGCAAGCTGCGCGACCGGATCGAAAAGCGCCGCCGCATCAAGGCGGCGCTTCTCGAGGCCGAAGAACGCGGCAGCGCCGGGGATGACGGCGGCTCTGCTTCGTCCTAAGTTCGGAATGGGAAGACCGGAAAGGGCACCATGTCCATGAAACCCATCGGGCGACTGCGCCTCGGCGTGAACATTGACCACGTGGCGACCGTGCGCAACGCGCGTGGCGGCGCGCTGCCCGACCCCCTGCGCGCGGCCCTGGTGGCCGAGGCGGCGGGGGCCGACGGCATCACCGCGCACCTGCGCGAGGATCGCCGCCACATCCGCGACGCCGATATCGAGGCGCTGATGGCGGGGATTTCCCTGCCCCTCAATTTCGAGATGGCCGCGACGGCCGAGATGCAGGCCATAGCACTCCGCCACCGCCCCCACGCTGTCTGCATCGTGCCCGAACGGCGTGAAGAGCGGACGACCGAGGGGGGGCTTGACGTGGCCTCCGACGCCAACCGCCTCACCGGATTCATCGCCCCCCTGCGCGAGGCGGGGGCCCGCGTCAGCCTCTTCATCGGCCACGACCCCCGCCAGATCGAGGCCGCCGCGCGTGTCGGTGCCGCCGTCGTCGAATTCCACACCGGCCACTACTGCGACCTGCACACCGAGGGGCGCGACGAGGACGCCGCCGCCGAACTCGACCTTCTCCGCCGCGCCGCCACCCGCGCCCACGACCTCGGGCTCGAGGTCCACATGGGCCACGGCCTGGATTTCGAGACGGCCACGCATGTCGCCGCCTTCCCCGAGGTGGTGGAACTGAACATCGGCCATTTCCTGATCGGCGAGGCGATCTTCCGCGGCCTCGGCCCCGCGATCGAGGAGATGCGCCGCCGGATGGACGCCGCGCGCGAGGGGACGGCGTGACAGGCGCAGCGTCGCGAACGTCTCCACGCAAGGAAGACGTAAGGAAGACGCAAGGAAGACGTCCTTGATCCTCGGCATCGGCACCGATCTGGCCAATATCGAGCGCATTGCGGGCGTCCTGGACCGCCACGGTGACCGCTTCCGCAACCGCGTCTTCACCGACCGCGAACAGGCCACCGCTGCCCGCCGCGCCGATCAGGCGGGCACCTATGCCAAACGCTGGGCGGCCAAGGAGGCGTGCTCCAAGGCGCTTGGGACGGGCCTTCGCATGGGCATCGCCTGGAAAGACATGGCGGTGTCGAACCTGCCCACCGGGCAGCCCGTCATGCACCTGACCGGTTGGGCCGAGGAACGGCTGAAGTCGATGACCCCAGCGGGGCACGAGGCCATCGTCCATGTCAGCCTGACCGACGACCACCCCTGGGCCCAGGCCTTCGTGGTGATCGAGGCGCGGCCGGTTGTCGCCGCCCAAACTTGACTCCCCCCCGCCCCGCGCGCATGAAGCGCGCCAACCAAAGCCGCAAGGGAAACAGGCATGGCGACCAAGGCGAAATCCGAGGGCGGCTTCATGGAAACCGTCAAGACCGTGGTCTATGCGCTGCTGATCGCGGGGCTGTTCCGGGCCTTCCTCTTTCAGCCGTTCTGGATCCCCTCGGCCTCGATGAAGGACACGCTGCTGATCGGCGATTTCCTCTTCGTCAACAAGATGGCCTACGGATACTCCAGTTATTCCTGTGAAATTCCGTTCCTGAAGGTCAGCTTCTGCCCCATCCCTGGTCGCATCCTCGCGTCCGAACCCGAACGCGGCGATGTCGTCGTCTTTCGCCACCCCGTCAACGGTTCGGACTTCATCAAGCGGCTGATCGGCCTGCCGGGCGATACGGTGCAGATGAAGGGAGGGGTTCTGTACCTCAACGGTCAGGAAGTGCCCCAGACCCCCGCTGGCATCTTCACCGAAACGTTCGAGCCGCAGGGGCCCATGGGCAGCCTGCCGCGCTGCGAAAATGGCCCGGTGGGCGAGGGGGGGTCCTGCCAGTCTTCGCGCTACACGGAAACTCTGCCCGGCGGCCGGACACACTCGATCCTGAACATCGACACCAACGGCGGGGCCGACAATACCGGTGTCTTCACTGTCCCCGCGGGGCAGTATTTCTTCCTGGGCGACAACCGCGACAACAGCCAGGACAGCCGCTTTGGTCAGGCCACCGGCGGGGTGGGCTTTGTTCCGGCCGAATACCTGATCGGCCGTGCCGACCGCATCATGTTCTCGTCCTCGGGCCGGTCGATGCTGTTCTTCTGGACCTGGCGCGCCGACCGCTACTTCAAGGCGATCGAGTGAGGCTCTCTGCCGATCTGAAGGCCTTCGAGGGGCGGATCGGCCATGTCTTCCGGACGCCCGACCTTCTGGTCCGGGCCGTGACCCACGCCTCGCTCGCCACCGCCACTCGCGCCTCGAACGAACGGCTGGAGTTTCTGGGCGACCGCGTCCTTGGCCTTGCCATGGCCGAGGCGCTGTTTGCCGCCGACACCGGCGCCGCCGAGGGGAAACTGGCCCCCCGCCTCAACGCGCTGGTGCGGCTGGAAACCTGCGCCGCCGTGGCGCGCGAGGTGGGGCTTGGCGATATCCTGAAACTCGGCCGGTCCGAGATGCTGTCCGGCGGTCGCCGCAAGGATGCCCTGCTCGGCGACGCCATCGAGGCGGTGATCGCCGCCGTCTTCCTCGATGCAGGCTACGAGGCCGCGCGCGATGTCGTCCACCGCCTCTGGGCCGGGCGCCTGTCCGACGTGGCCGAGGATGCCCGCGACGCCAAGTCTGCCCTGCAGGAATGGGCCCAAGGCCGCGGCCTGCCCCCGCCCGACTACACCGAAGAGGGCCGCGAGGGCCCCGATCACAAACCGATGTTCACCGTCGCCGTCCGCCTGTCCACCGGCGAGACCGCAAAGGCCCGGGCGGGGTCGAAACGGGTGGCCGAGCAGTCAGCCGCCGCTGCCCTGCTGACCCAACTGGAGACCGAAAATGAGTGACGTGATGCCGACTGGCGTAGGGACCCGCGCGGGCTTTGTCGCCCTGATCGGGGAACCCAATGCGGGCAAGTCCACGCTTCTGAACAGGATGGTCGGGGCGAAGGTCAGCATCGTCACGCACAAGGTGCAGACGACGCGGACGCGGATCCGGGGGATCACGATGTCGGGTTCGGCGCAGATCGTCTTTGTCGATACGCCGGGCCTTTTCCGGCCTCGCCGCCGCCTCGACCGGGCGATGGTCGCGGCGGCCTGGGGTGGGGCAGCGGATGCGGATGTGATCGTTCTGCTGATCGAGGCGCATCGCGGGCTGACCGAGGGGGCGCAGTCGATCATCGACCGGCTGGCCGACCAGATCCCAAAAGGCCTGCCCGTGGCGCTTGCCATCAACAAGATAGACCGGGTGAAGGCCGAGACGCTGCTCGCCCTGTCGGCCAAGATGAACGAGGCCTTCCCCTTCGTGCAGACCTTCATGATCTCGGCCGAAAAGGGGTACGGGGTCGAGGACCTGAAGCTCTGGCTGGCAGGCCAGGTGCCCGAGGGCCCGTGGTTCTACCCCGAGGACCAGATTGCCGACATTCCCCTGCGGATGATCGCGTCGGAGGTGACACGCGAAAAGCTGACCCTGCGCCTGCATGAGGAATTGCCGTATCAGCTGACGGTCGAGACGGAGAAGTGGGAGGACCGGCCCGATGGCTCGGTCAAGATCGACCAGATCGTCTATGTCATGCGGGACGGCCACAAGGGGATCCTGCTGGGGGCCAAGGGCGAGACGATCAAGGCCGTGGGGCAGGCGGCGCGGGTGGACCTGATGGCCTTCCTCGACCGCCCCGTGCATCTGTTCCTGACGGTGAAGGTGCGGGAAGGCTGGATGGACGAAGCCGAGCGCTACAACGAGATGGGTCTCGATTTCCGCGACGGCGAGGCGAAGTAGGGGGGCCAGCCCCCCGTCCGCGTTCCGCGGACTTCCCGCCGGGATATTTGGGCCAATGTGAAGGGGGCAGGGGATGGCGCGGCTGGCGGCGGGGGTGTGGGTGTCGGCCTATCTCGCGCGGCTGCGGCTGGCGGCGATCCCGGCCTATGTGACCGCGAAGGGCGATGCAGAGGCCGGGGCGGTGGTGGTGAAGCTCGCCACGCTGGACGGGCAGGCACGGGCGTTCCAGCGCACATTCGATCCGATGACGGGGGATCGGGTGTGGTCGATCCTGGCCGAGGGCGAGGAGGCGGCGGTGGATGCCGTGGTGTCTCGGGCCCGGGGGCGCGACCGTGACCTCTGGGTGATCGAGGTCGAGGATCGCGCGGGGCGGTCGCTGCTGGACGAGGAAGGTCTGGCGGACTAGCGCAGGCGGCGGGCGAGCAGGGCCACGCCGAGGCCCACGCCGGTATAGACCACACCAATGGCCAAGAGGTTGGCCAGCACGCGGAGGAGGCCGAGGGTCGGCACGTCCATGAACGGATAGGGCCAGAACCCGGTCAGCGCGCCCCGGGCAAGCGCATAGGCCGTGTAGAGCACCGGCCAGGCGATGAAGATCGGCGCCTGTGCGGGGCTGACGTCCTTGGGCGCAAAGGCCAGCCACCACAGGGTCACCAGCAAGGGAACGCCCGTGTGCAGCCCCTGCGTCCCCCACCAATGCAGACCCTGCGGATTGAGCGCGCGGGCAAGGAACAGGTGGTAGATGCTGCTCACCATCAGCACGGACACCAGCAGCGAGGCCGCCTGCCATCCTGCCATCCGCCACTTCATCGCCACCGCCGTCATCGCCACGGCGACCAGCACCGTGGTCAGCACCGTCAGGTAGCCCGCAAGGAACCATATCCGCAGCCACGGCCCCTCAAGCCCCGGGACACCGCCGTAGTGGTCGAAGACCAGCCGCAACGAGCCGAGGGCGACAAACAGGGTCGCCGCGGCAAGCGCGCGTTGCGGCAGGTCTGTTCGGACAAGGGCGCTGTCGGTCATGCGGCGGAAGATGGGGGCCACACCCGCGCCTGTCCACCAACCCTTGCGTGAGCGGACGTGCCGGGCATAGTCCGCGGCATGGAATGGCAGGATGAAGGCGCTTTGCTCTCGGTCAGGCCGCATGGCGAAGCCTCGGCCATTGTCGAGGTGTTCACGCGGGCGCACGGGCGGCATGCTGGCGTGGTCCGGGGCGGCACCTCGCGCCGCATGGCGCCGATCCTGCAGCCGGGGGCACAGGTGCAGGTGGTCTGGCGGGCCCGGCTGGGAGAGCATGTCGGGAGTTTCACGGTCGAGCCTCTGCGGGCAAGGACCGGGGTGATGGGCGACGCGGGGCGGCTGGCTGCGCTGACCTCGGTCTGCGCGATGCTGCGGCTGGCCCTGCCGGAACGTGAGGCACATGGGGCGCTGTGGGTGGATACCGTGGCCCTGCTCGATCTGCTGGAGGACGGCAGGGACTGGGCCCAGGCGTACCTGCGGTGGGAGGTGCGGCTTCTGGAGGATTTGGGCTTTGGCCTGGACCTTTCGTCCTGCGCGGTGACGGGAGTGACCGAGGATCTGGCCTATGTCAGCCCGCGCTCGGGAAGGGCGGTCAGCCGGGCGGGGGCGGGAGAGTGGGCGGAGCGGCTGTTGCCGTTACCGGGCTGCCTGACGGGCGGGGCGCCGGGTCCAGGGGACCTTGCCGCCGGACTGGCGCTGACCGGGCATTTCCTGCGCAAGGGCCTCGCCCCGGTGCTGGAGGGCCGCGACCTGCCCGAGGCGCGGGCGCGGCTGGTGGCGCGGTTCTGAGCACGCGTCATCCTGCCGCATCCCGGCCCGGGCATGTCGCGCGCGGCGCAGCAGGGGAACCCCGTTTCGGCGATGTTGCCACAAGAACCATGGCCACCCGCAACATCCCCCTTTTTCTCCGCCACAGTGCAACCCCGCAGGTCGAGCATTTCGCCTTGCTCGCGGGGCTTGAGGCAGCGGTGCGGGGGATCCTCATCTCGGCGATGCCGCTGACGGTCTATGCGGCCCTTGGGTCCGCCGAGGCGACGAGCCGGGCCTATTTCGCGGCCGGGATCATCTCGCTGGTCTGGGGCCTACTGGTGCCGGGGATCACGCGGGTGATGCCGAGAAGGTGGGCCTATACGGGCGGCTGCGCGATGTATCTGGCCGGGATGGCGCTGGCGCTGACCGGGTCGCCGGCCGCCGTGGTCACGGCCCTTGCGCTGAACGCGATGGCGACGGTCACGATCTTTGTCTGCTTCAACGCCTATGTGCTGGACTATGTGACACGGGCGGATCTGGGGCGCAGCCAGTCGGTGCAGATGCTCTATGCGGCGGCGCCCTGGGCGATCGGGCCGGTGCTTGGGGTCTGGCTGCGCGGGGTCTGGGCGCCCCTGCCGTTCCTGATCGCGGCGGGTTTTGCGGCGGCGCTGCTTGTGGCCTTCTGGGTCCTGCGGCTGGGCAACGGCAAGCAGATCACGCGGGCCAAGGGGCCCGCGCCGAACCCGCTCGCTTACCTTGGTCGGTTCTTCCGCCAGCCGAGGCTGATCGCAGGGTGGCTGTTTGCCGTCATTCGGTCCTGCGGCTGGTGGGTCTATGTCGTGTACCTGCCGATCTTCTGCATCGAGGCGGGGCTTGGCGACCAGGTGGGGGGGGCCGCGCTGTCCATCTCGAACGGTCTGCTGTTCACCACGCCCTTCATCCTGCGGTGGGCACGGCGTGCCTCGGTCCGCCGGTCGGTGCGGATCGCCTTTGTCTGGTGCGCGGGCCTCTTCCTCGCCTCTGCCCTCTCGGCGCCCCTGCCCTGGGGGACTGTAGTCCTGATGATGGGGGCATCGTTCTTCCTTGTGGTGCTGGATGTGGTGGGGGGCTTGCCTTTCCTGATGGCGGTCAAGCCGTCCGAGCGGACGGAGATGTCGGCGGTCTATTCCAGCTTTCGCGATGTCTCGGGGATCCTCACCCCCGGGGCGGCGTGGCTGGTGCTGCTGGTGGCGCCCCTGCCCTTTGTCTTTGCGGTCTGCGGGGGCGCATTGGCTGCGGCGGCGGGGATCGCCACGCGGCTGCATCCGCGCCTCGGGTCCCCGCGCCCCTCGCACGGGATGCGTATTCCGGGGGAGTAGCTACAGGATCCCGTGCCGGACCAGCCAGTCGGCGCTGGCCTTGAGCGCGGCCTCGGGCGGGATGAAATCCATCCCCATCTCGGCCACGGCGCGCGCGCTCGACACCCGCTCGATATGCCCGAGATAGGGCAGGACGCTGCGGATCTCGCGGTCGAAGAGGGCCATCGCCCGCATCGCGAGCGCTGGCGCCACCCTGGTCGCGATCCGCCGCCCCGGATAGGCCGCCTTCAGCACCGCGCCCATCTCGGCCATCCACATCGACCCCGCGGCGGCGATGTAGCGCTTGCCTGCCGTCGCAGGGTTCTCCAGCGCGCGCAGGTGCATCACCGCCACGTCGCGCACGTCCACCACCGGAAAGCCGATGGCGGGCACCATCGGGTCCTTCCCCGCCATCATCCGCCGCACCAATCCGATCGAGGACCCGAAATTCCGGTCGAGCGGGGGGCCAAGGACGAAGCCCGGGTTGATCGCGGTCAGCATCAGCCCCCGATCGCCCGCAATCTCCCATGCCGCGCGTTCGGCCAGCACCTTGGACTGCGCATAGGGGCTGGCCCCCGGCGCCTTGGGGTCGGCCCAATCCTCCTCGGTCTCGACCCGTCCCCTTCGACGGTCCAGCACTGCGGCGGTGGACGAGGTCAGGACCACACGGCGGACCCCCGCATCCGCCGCTGCCGTCAGCACGCGCCTTGTACCATCCACTGCGGGGCGGATCACAACCTGCGGATCGCGCGGCTCGGCAATGGGAAAGGGAGAGGCAGTGTGCAGCACCGCCGTCACCCCCACCATCGCCTGCGCCCATCCCCGATCACTCTCCAGATCCGCCGCCACAAACTCCAGCCGACGGATGGCGGAGGAGTCCTTCAGATGCGGATCGACGGCGATGCGGACCTCTCCGCCCCGGTCCAGTCGCCGCACGGTGCCCCGGACGGTGTGCCCCGCATTCAACAGCGCCAGCACCACATGCTTGGCGATGAAGCCCGAAGCGCCGGTCACGAGGACTGTCTCAGCCATGGCATCTCCTGCCCGGCGGGCCTGCCGCCACCATCGTCGTCGCCCGCTCCTGTGACATCAACGTGACAGGGTGGCCTTCGCTTCGAGATATCCCCGCAAGGCCGGGTCACGGGCGCGCGACGCGGCCTCGCGATAGGCCACCCCGGCCCCGGAATCGCCCAGGGCCGCAAGGAAATGCGCCCGCGCCGCCAGCGCCGGAAGGAACCCCTCCGCCTCGGGCGGCAAGGCGGCCAGCAGCGCCAGCCCCTTCGCCGCGCCGAACCCCTCTCCCACAGCGGCCGCCCGCGCCACCGCAGCCCCAAGCGTGGGCGCAATCTGCAGCAACCCGTCCAGCAATTGCACGATGGCGGGCCAGTCGGTCCGCCCCGTCACCCGCCGATGCACATGCGCCGCCTGCACCGCCGCCTCGATCTGGAACCGCCCAAGCCCACCCGCCCGCCGCGCTTGCCACAGGACCGCCAGCGACCGGTCGATCATCGGATGGTCCCAGAGGCCCATGTCCTGCTCAGGCAAAGGCACCAGCGCGCCCGCTGCCACCCGCGCCCCCTCTCTCGCGCGCGACAGCCCGATCAGGGCCGCAAGGCCTAGCGCCTCTCCTTCGCCGGGCAGCAGGGCCGCCAGAAGGTCGGCGAGGAAATGCGCCTCCTCTGCCAGCCCCTCTCCACCCTCGGCCAGCCATGCCCCGGCATAGGCACCGTAGATCGCCTCCAGCACCGCAGGAAGCCGCGCCGCCATGTCGGTCCGCCCGGGCAGGTGAAAGCCGATGCGGGCATCGCGGATCTTGGTCTTGGCGCGGACAAGCCGCTGCGCCATCGCGGCGGGGGGAATGAGAAACGCCCGGCCGACCGCCTCGGCCTCCAGCCCAAGCACCACCTGCAGCATCAGGGGTGTGTGCAGGCTCGCATCAATCGCCGGGTGGGCGCAGGTGAAGAGAAGGCGCAGCCGGTCGTCGGGGATCGCATCGGGATCGGCAATCATCGCCTCGACCTCGGGCAGATCGTCGCCAGCCGCGACGGGCCCCCGCGCCGCGCGGCGCAGGGCATCGGTCAGACGGTTGCGCGCAACCGTCAGCAGCCAAGCCTCGGGGCGCGCAGGCACCCCGTCCACCGGCCAGCGGCGCAACGCCTCGGCCATCGCATCGGACAGGGCATCCTCGGCCCCCGCAATGTCGCGCGTGCGGCTGGCCACCAGGGCGACCAGCCGGGCATATCCGGCCCGCACCGCCGCAAGGGCGGCACGGGCCTGATCGGTGCTGTCCGTCACGCCTGCGCAGGCATCGCGCTGGCGCGGATCTCGACCTTGCCATAGTAGGCGCCCGGGCATTTCTCGGCCCAGGCCATGGCGGCATCCAGATCCGGCACCTCGATCACGAAATACCCGCCAAGCGTCTCGCGCGTTTCGGCAAAGGGGCCGTCCTGCACCACCCGCGTCCCGCCCTTGAGGCTCAGTGTCGTGGCCGTCGTCACCGGTTGCAGCCAGTCGGTATCGACGAACACCCCGGCCTCGCGCAGCGCGCCGATATAGGCGCCAAAGGCTTGCAGGCTGGCCTGCATGTCGGCCTCGGTCATCTCGCCAAAGTCGGCGGGGTCGGAATAGAGAAGAAAGGTATAACGCATGTCAAAGCTCCTTTTGCGTCAGAGAGTTTCGATTTTCGACAGGTTGGCAAGCCCTTGTTCCAGCGTCGGGCCCACCATGCCCTCCATGAACAGGCCCATGACCCGCGCGATGGGGTTGCGTCCGAGGTCCGCCTCCATGGTCCAGGTCACCTCGCTGCCAGTCGCCGTGGGCCGGGCCGTCACGGTCTGGACGGGCTTTCCCATGGCACCAAGGTCGATGTCATAGACGACGCGCGTGCTGTCCAGCGCGCTGACGGTCTGCGTCCCCTTGGTGCCGCCCCCGTCAAAGCGGAAGCCCGCGCCGACGCCCTCGGCGGGGCCGAAGGCCTCGATCTTCAGGTCGGGGGTGGTGTTGCGATAGGGGTTGATCGTCTGGAAGCCGTCGGTGGAGGACAGGCGGGCCAGGATCGCCTCGGGCTGCGCCGGGACGGTCGCGCTGCGGGTCACTGTCACGCGCCCAGGCAGGATCTGCGTGCCCAGAAGCAAGAGCCCCACACCAGCAGCGGCAGCCAGAAGGTAGGTCGAAAGTGCCATGGTCGTCTCCTCATGCAAGTGAAAGCATCCATTGCTTTCACCCGCATGACGAACGGCCCCGGGCCTGATCGACACGCCCTCGAAAAAAGATTCAGTCCAGCAGACGCCGCGCGATCACCTGCGCCTGGATCTCAGCGGCCCCCTCGAAAATGTTGAGGATCCGCGCGTCACACAGGATGCGGCTGATCTGGTATTCCAGCGCAAAGCCGTTGCCGCCGTGGATCTGCAAGGCGTTGTCGGCCGAGGACCATGCCACCCGCGCGCCCAGCAGTTTGGCCATCCCGGCCTCCAGATCACAGCGCTTGTCGTGGTCCTTCTGCCAGGCGCTGAAATAGGTCAGCTGCCGGGCCACCATGATCTCCACCGCCATCATGGCGAGTTTCCCCGCCACGCGCGGGAAGGCGATCAGGCTTTTGCCGAACTGCTTGCGGTCGAGCGCGTATTGCATGCCCACCTCCAGCGCGTTCTGCGCCACGCCCACGGCGCGGGCGGCGGTCTGGATGCGGGCGCTCTCGAACGTCTGCATCAACTGCTTGAAACCCTGCCCCTCGACGCCCCCCAGAAGGTTATCGCCCTTCACCCGGAAGTCGTCGAAGTTGACAGTGTATTCCTTCATGCCGCGATAGCCGAGCACCTCGATCTCGCCGCCCGACAGGCCGGGATCGACAAAGGGCACCGCATCCGTGCCCGGCGTCTTCTCGGCCAGGAACATGCTCAGCCCCCGGTAGTCGGTCGTATCCGCGACGGTGCGCGCCAGCACCGTCATCACATGCGTCCGCGCCGCGTGGGTGATCCAGGTCTTGTTGCCCTTGACCACCCAGTCCTCGCCGGCCTTGACCGCCTTCGTCCGCAGCGCCCCAAGGTCCGACCCCGTGTTCGGTTCGGTGAACACCGCCGTCGGCAGCACCTCTCCGCTCGCCAGCCTTGGCAGCCACGATGCCTTCTGCGCCTCCGTCCCCCCGCACAGGATCAGTTCCGCCGCGATCTCGGTCCGGGTGCCTAGGCTTCCGACCCCGATGTAGCCGCGCGAAAGCTCCTCGCTGACCACCACCATCGAGGCCTTGGACAGGCCAAGCCCCCCGAATTCCTCGGGGATGGTCAGGCCGAAGACGCCCATCCCGGACAGCTTCTCGATGACCTCCATCGGGATCAACTCGTCGCGCAGGTGCCAGCCATGGGCGTGGGGCGCCACCTCTTCATCC
This sequence comes from uncultured Rhodobacterales bacterium, assembly GCA_964627355.1. Lineage (GTDB taxonomy): Bacteria > Pseudomonadota > Alphaproteobacteria > Rhodobacterales > Rhodobacteraceae > JBBQXK01. Next base: position 1,106 of record CAZVIS010000018.1, on the reverse strand, counting down.
GCGAAACGGCGGAACTGGTCGCGGATCATTTCCAGCTCTTCATCAAGGCCGGTGGCGCCGAACGTCGCCCGGCCGTGGTTGTCCTGCATCAGCGCCACCAGCCGCATCCGCGCGGCCTGGGTATTCCCATGTGCGATCAGCCGTGCAGCGGCCTCGCCCGGCGTCCAGTCCAGCCCCAGATCCGACAGCCGCGCAATCTCGCCCTGGCTCATCGGGATGCCGCCCTGCACCTGCGCGAGGTACTCGCCAAAGCCGATCTGGAAGATCAGCGCCTCCATCTCGCCAAAGCGCCCCGCCTCCATCAGCCGCCCGGCCCAGCCGTTCATCTGCCGCAACGACTCGGTATAGGTCGCGAGCCACGCCATCGCATGCGCCGCGAACTGGTGCGTCTCGAGCGCGGCGGCACTGACCTTGCCTGCCACCGTCACCTGCGCCCGCACCCCTTCGCGCGCGCGGACGAACAGCGCCTCGACCTCGGGCAGGGCGGCGGCGGCCAGCGGCAGAACATCGGCCATCAGGGGCGCCGAGCCGAAATGGGGGTCGGGCATCTGTCCATCATGCGCCATGGCTTGAGTCTCCGGTTGGGGTGGCCTCGGGTCTAGGCCCTTTGCAGGTGCAGCGCAATTATCATTCGCAAGGCCCGCGTCAAGCGCAGGAAAGTGTCGCACCCGTTTTCGTGGTGCGTCGGGCCGCGGCGGCAAGTATAGCGCAGCGGAAACGGGGGGCATGCATGGAATTCCTGATGGCCGGGCAAACCCCGGCGGCCTTTGCGGCGGCGCTGGCGGTCACGCTGTTTGCAGGCTTCGTGAAGGGCGCCGTGGGCTTTGCCATGCCGATGGTGATGATCTCGGCCTTCTCCAGCTTCCTGCCGCCCGAGGTTGCCTTGGCAGGCCTGATCCTGCCCACGCTGTTCACCAACCTCAGCCAAGCCTTCCGGCAGGGCACGGGCGCGATGGTGGCCACCACCCTGACCTACCGCCGCTTCCTGATCGCCACCGTCGTCTTCATCGCCGTCTCGGCCCCCTTCGTCACGGTGATCCCGCGTACGGCGTTCCTGCTGCTGCTTGGCGTGCCGATCACCGCATTTGCGGCGCTGCAACTGTCTG
>CAZVIS010000017.1:15586-23478 GCA_964627355.1 uncultured Rhodobacterales bacterium | reverse complement strand
GGGTATCATCCGGGCGAGGATATCTTCCTTGCGCTGGACTGCGCGGCCACGGAGTACTTCAAGAAAGGCCGCTATGAGCTTGAGGGTGAGGGGAAATCCCTGACACCCGCCGAGAATGTGTCCTACCTCGCCGCGCTCGCCGCCGACTATCCGATCATCTCGATTGAGGACGGCTGTTCCGAGGATGACTGGGAGGGGTGGAAGCTGCTGACCGACACCCTGGGGTCGAAGATCCAGCTTGTCGGCGACGACCTGTTCGTGACCAACCCGCGCCGTCTGGCGGAAGGCATCGCCAAGGGCTGCGCGAACTCGATGCTGGTGAAGGTCAACCAGATCGGCACCTTGACCGAGACCTTGCAGGCGGTCGAGATGGCGCATCGCGCGCGCTATACCAACGTGATGAGCCACCGTTCCGGCGAGACCGAGGATGCGACCATCGCCGACCTTGCCGTCGCCACGAACTGCGGCCAGATCAAGACCGGGTCGCTGAGCCGGTCGGACCGGCTGGCGAAATACAACCAGCTTATCCGCATCGAGGAGATGCTGGGCGAGACGGCCGAGTATGCAGGCGACAGCATCCTGAAGGGGTGAAATCGTGATGCACAAACGATGCACGGGGCATGCACATCGCGTCTGCATGATCCTGCATCGGGGCGCGCCATGACCGAGGCTGATAGGATCATCGCGACGCTGGACCTGTCCCCCCACCCCGAGGGGGGGCATTACCGCCAGACCTGGGCAGGCCCCGATGTGCAGGGCCGGGCGAGTGGGACGGCGATCCTGTTCCTGCTGAAGGTGGGCGAGCGGAGCCATTGGCATAGGGTCGATGCTGACGAGATCTGGCTGTGGCACGCGGGGGCGCCCTTGTTGCTGCGCGTAGGCACTGGGGCGGTCGAGATGGGGCCGGGGGTGCTGGCGGGACAGTCGGTGCAGGCGGTGGTGCCAGCGGGCGTCTGGCAGGCGGCAGAGACGTTGGGGGACTGGACGCTGGTCAGTTGCACCGTCAGCCCGGGGTTCCGCTTCGAGGGGTTCGAACTGGCGCCCGAGGGGTTTCGCGGGCCGTGAGGTCGCAGACGGGGGTTTCACACCCCCGCACCCCCGTGGGATGCTTCTGCCAAAGTGAAAGGGAGGGAGTGTGGACCACAAGACCTTTCTTTCGGACCTGCCCGCCGAAGAGAAGGTGGGGCTGACGCTGCGGTCGGATGCGGCGGGGTTGCGGCATCTGGCGGGGCATGGGGGGCTGGCGCTGGTGCTTGGGGCGCTCATCGCGGCGGGGGTACCGGGGTGGTGGGCCTTGGTGCCGGTGCAGGGGGTGGTGCTGGTCTTCCTGTTCACGCTGGAGCATGAGGCGACGCATCGCACGCCCTTTGCGAGCGGGTGGCTGAACGAGGTCGTGGGGCACGTTTGCGGGTTCCTGCTGCTGCTGCCGTTCGGATGGTTCCGGCTGTTCCATCTGGCGCATCACCGCTGGACGAACCTGCCGGGGCTGGATCCGGAACTGGAGGGCGGCAAGCCCGAGGGGGTTCGGGCGTGGCTTTGGCATGTCTCGGGCATTCCCTACTGGCTGTCAGAGGGGCGGCTCATCTGGGGTTTGTCACGCCGGACGGTCAGGGCGAGCTATTTGCCGGAGGGCGCCTTGCCGCGACTGGCGGTTGAGGCGCGGGCGATGCTGGTGGGCTATGGTCTGTGTGCGCTGAGCTTTATGTGGTCGCCGGTGCTTCTGTGGGTCTGGGTGGTACCGGTGATCCTGGGGCAGCCGGTGCTGCGGCTGTATCTTCTGGCCGAGCATGGGGACTGTCCGCAGGTGGCGGACATGTTCCTGAACACGCGGACGACCTTTACCACCCGGATCGTGCGGTTCCTGGCGTGGAACATGCCTTTTCACACCGAGCATCACGTCTATCCCGCCGTTCCCTTCCACCGCCTTCCCGCCTTGCACGCCCGGATGCGCGGGCATCTGGGGGTGACGGCGGAGGGGTATGTGGCCTTCACGAGGGACTACCTCGCCCGCAGGTTCAGGGCGTAGCCTCGGCCAGAGCCTTGGCATGCTTGCGGAAGCCGGTTTGCGCATGGCCGTCGCGGTCGAACATGTCGGTCGGTTTGGCGTTCCAGATATGGCCGTTGAAGGCCTTGGTCTGCGCGGTGAGGCGGGCGCCGGTCTGGCTGTCCACGACCTCGGCCTCGGTCGAGATGCCGCCGTTCCGGGGCCCGATGGGCAGGGCGAGCGAGGCGGCGTTCCAGGCGGGGTTGGCCAGCGTATAGCCGGTGATGGCGGCGCGGACGCGAAGGGTTCCGGGGCCAGGCTTGCCGGTCAAGGCGTAACGGGCGGCGAAGGCTTCGGTCAGTTCGGCCTGATAGGCCTTGGTCAAGGCGGCGATGTCTTCCGGGCGGGTGGTCTTGGGGGTGCGGCCGGTGGGGCGGTATTCGACGGGCTCGATCAGGGCGGCGGTGTAGGCGGTGGCAGGGGCGGTGGTGGGCGCGTCGGTCAGGAAGCCCGATTGCGTGGGCTTGTGCGCAGCGCAGGCTGCAAGGATCAACGAGAGGGCAACGGCTGCGGCAAGGCGGGGGCTTGGCAAGATGGTCTCCATTCGAGGGTGCGACGGCGGTGTCACCGTAAGGTGACTTATTATGTCACCGATCAGGGACAGTCAACCTCCCTATGCGACGGAGGGATTGTCCCCATCACAAGAATGCATTGGCCCCGGCCCGGCCACAGGGATAGACGGGCGACATGACCGACATGCCCCCTGCCCCGCCAAAGAACGTGGACACGCCGCGCGGCTTTGCCTTTGCGGTGTCGGCCTATCTCCTGTGGGGGTTTCTGCCGCTGTACATGAAGGCCCTGGCGCATGTGCCCCCGGTCGAGGTGGTCGCGCATCGGGTGATCTGGTCGGTGCCGATCGCGGGGGCGGTTCTGTTGGTCTTGGGCCGGACCGCGGATCTGAAGGCTGCCTTGCGCAATCCGGCGATGCTGCGGATGGCGGGGGTCACGGCGGCGCTGATCTCGATCAACTGGGCGATCTATGTCTGGGCGATCGGGTCGGGGCACGCGCTGGATGCAGCGCTTGGATATTACATCAACCCCCTGTTCAGCGTGGCCGTGGGTGCGATCCTGCTGCGTGAGAGGATGACGGCGGGGCAGGTGCTGGCGGTTGCGCTGGCCTGCGGGGCAGTCGGAGTTCTGACATGGGAGGCGGGGCGGCTGCCGTTGGTCGCGCTCGGGCTAACGCTGTCATGGGGCGCCTATGCCTATTTCAAGAAGATGCTCCCCGTCGGGCCGAACCAGGGCTTCATGCTGGAGGTGCTGATCCTGTTGCCCTTTGCGCTGGCTTGGGTGGCGTGGCTGTCGGCGACCGGAACCGGGCACTTCGGCGGCAGCGCGTGGGATACTCTGCTGCTGGCGGGGACCGGGATTGTGACGGCGGTGCCGCTGATGGTCTATGCCAACGGGGCCAAGCTGTTGCGCTTGTCCACCATCGGCATCCTGCAATACATCGCACCGACCATGATTTTCCTCACGGCGGTGTTCCTGTTCGGCGAGGCGTTCTCGGGCGTGAAGGCGGTTGCCTTCGGGCTGATCTGGACGGCGCTCGCGATCTATTCGTTCGAGTTGTTGCGGACCGCACGTCAGTCCTGATCGGGGGCGCTGATCTGCCCGCCGCCGACCGCCGCGCCGACCCCGGTCGTACCGGGGCATGAGGTTGGCAGGCCCATGGCGACGCGGACGGCGAGGAAGGCAAAGGCCTGCGCCTCGATCATGTCGCCGTTCAGGGCTTCGTCCTCGATGGGGGCCACATGGATCCCGGGCAGGCGGCGGGCGAGTTCGGCCATCAGGGTGGGGTTCAGGCGCCCGCCGCCCGCGACCAGCATGCGGTCCACGGGGATCGGGAAATGCTCGATCCCACGCGCCACGGCAGCGGCGGCGGCGGCGGTGAGGGTGGCTACGGCATCGGCGTCGTTCAGGTTGTCGAGGCTGCGGAGGAGCGCATGGAACTCGTTTCGGTCCAGTGACTTGGGCGGCATCCGGTAGAAGAAGGGGTGGTCGAGGAAGGCCGCGATGCGCGCCTCGTCCACCGTCCCCGTCGCGGCAAGCGCACCGCCTTCGTCCAGCGCCACCCCGCGCCGCGCCTGCATCAGGTCGTTCACCGGGGCGTTGGCGGGGCCAGTGTCGAAGGCGAGGCAGGCGCCGGGGGCCTCAGGCCCCGGCTGGCGCGGATCGACCCAGGTTAGGTTGCCGACACCGCCGAGGTTCAGAAACGCCATGGGCCGGTCCGCCCCCATCCGGCGGGCGAGCGCAAAGTGGAAGAACGGGGCCAGCGGCGCCCCCTGCCCCCCAAGCCGCACATCCGACGTGCGGAAATCCCAGACCACCGGCAGCCCCAGAACCCGCGCGAGCAGCGCCCCGTTCCCGGCCTGATGCGTCCCCCGACCGCCCGGATCATGCGCCAGCGTCTGGCCATGAAATCCCACAAGCCCCGCCCCGGTGAACCCCGACAGAAGCTCGGCATGGGCATTCTCGACCACCTCGGCCGCCGCCGCGACCTCGGGCGTCCCCGGCCAGTGGCCAAGCGCCGCGCGCAGGGTCGCCTGCTCAGCCGCCGAATAGGGGCGATAGGCCGTCGGCCCGAGCTCCAGCACCCGGTGCCCGTCCGTCAGCACCATCGCCGCATCCACCCCGTCGAGCGAGGTGCCGGACATGGCGCCCAAGGCCCAGACCGCCCCCCCGGTGACAACACCCCGCATGTTCGGCTTTCCCTTCGCCCCCTGCCCGGCTATACCGCCGCGCGTTCCCCTCATGCACGGACATGCCATGACCTACCATGCCAAATCCGACTTCATGCGCACGATGATCGAGCGCGGCTTTCTGGCCGATTGCACGGATTATCAGGCGCTGGACGATGCCTTGGTCAAGGGAGTAGTGCCTGCCTACATCGGTTACGATGCCACGGCGGCGAGCCTGCATGTCGGCCACCTCTTGAACATCATGGTGCTGCGCTGGCTGCAGAAGACCGGCGGCAAGCCGATCACGCTGATGGGTGGCGGGACGACCAAGGTGGGCGATCCGTCGTTTCGCGCCGAAGAGCGGCCCTTGCTGTCGCCCGCGCAGATCGACGCGAACATCGCAGGCATGCAGCAGGTGTTCGCGCGCTACCTGTCCTATGGGCCGGGGGCGACGGATGCCATCATGCTCAACAATGCCGAATGGCTGGACGGGCTGAATTACCTCGAGTTCCTGCGGGATATCGGGCGGCACTTCTCGGTCAACCGGATGCTGTCGTTTGAGAGCGTAAAGTCTCGGCTGGACCGCGAGCAGTCGCTGTCCTTCCTCGAATTCAACTACATGATCCTGCAAGCCTATGATTTCCTTGAACTGTACCGCCGTCACGGCTGCCTGTTGCAGATGGGCGGGTCGGACCAGTGGGGCAACATCGTCAACGGCGTGGACCTGACGCGCCGGGTTGTCGATGCCGAGGTCTGGGGCCTGACGACGCCACTTCTGACCACGAGCGACGGGCGCAAGATGGGCAAGTCGCAGGGCGGCGCGGTCTGGCTGAATGCGGCGATGCTGTCGCCCTATGAGTTCTGGCAGTTCTGGCGGAACACGACGGATGCGGATGTTGGGCGGTTCCTGAAGCTTTACACCGAACTGCCGCTGGAGGAGTGCGAGCGTCTTGGCGCCCTCGGCGGGGCCGAGATCAACGCGGCCAAGATCGTGCTGGCCAATGCCGTGACGGGGATGCTGCACGGGGCCGAGGCGGCGGCGGCCGCCGAGGCCACGGCGCGCGAGGTGTTCGAACGGGGAGGGGTGGGTGAGGACCTGCCAACGCTGACGCTGACGCCCGAAGAGGTCGGCGAAGGCGTCACCGTCGCGCAGCTGTTCGTGCGGACTGGTCTGGCGAAATCCGGCAAGGACGCCAAGCGCCTGATCGCCGAGGGCGGCGCGCGGCTGAACGACGAGGCGGTGCTGGATGCAGGCCAGATGATCGGGGCGGGGATGCTGGCCGATGCAGTGAAGCTGACGGCAGGCCGCAAGCGGCACGCGCGGGTCGTGCTGGGATAAGGCGCGCGCCCGGGCGGACGCGCGCCAAAGTTGTCAGCGGCGGCGGCGGCGCAGTCGGAAGAGCGCCGCGAGCGCCGGGATCAACAGAAGCCCGGTCGCAGGAAGCGGGATGGCGGCGGTGACCTGGGCGGCCGTCAACTCGCGGTCGCCGAAGCCAAACCGCTCCCACCCCGTCAGGCGCAGGACGTAGGCCGGATCGGACTCGAAGACGAACTCGGCCGCGTCGCCCGTGAAGGTCGCGCGGAGGAGGTCCCACGGCTTTAGATCGGCAAAGCGCAGGATGTCGAAGCCCTCGCCACCCGCCAGCGCAGCATCGCCGAGGATCGCCTGAACCGCATCGCCAAAGACGGTCAGCCGGTCATCGTCAGCCCCCATGTCCACGTCGCCGTCAAGCGTGCTGCCGATGTAGAGGTTCACCAGGTCGTCACCCGCGCCAAGGTCGAGCGCGGTGCCGGTCCGCCCCTCGATCGTGCCGTGGTTGTTGATGGTCTGGGCACCGCCGTCGAGGCCGTCCACGGTCACGCCAAGCGTGCCCGAGATGAGGCCCCAGTTGGTGATGGTCGAGGCATTCACGCTGGGATCGAAGTCGATGGCGGCGTCGTCGTCCGAGCGGATGATGCCGGAGGCGTAGTTGTTGATGATGCCGGAATCGATGTCGATGGCGTCCTGGGGATCAGCCTCGTCGCCGCCGCGCAGAAGGCTTTCGATCAGGCCCCAGTTCTCGATCAAAGCGTTCTCGCCAACCTGCAGCGCGTCGTCCGAGCCGCGGATGATGCCGCCCGCGAGGTTCTTGACCACGGCGTCGTTGCCCGTTTCGACCCCCTCGTCGTTTGCAGATTCGATGCGGCCGCTGTTGGTGATGCGCGCGCCGCTGCCGTCGCCGTTGCGGATGCCACGGTCGCCGCCGGTGATGGTGCCGCTGTTCTCGACGGTGAGGCCGTTGAGGTTGTTGGCGTCGATGCCGCGGTTGGTGCCGGTGATGGTGCCGGTGTTCTTGACGGTCAGGTTGGTGCCGCCGTCGATGCCGTCGAAGTTCTGGCCGGGGCTGCCGCCGGTGATCGTGCCGTCGTTCGTCACGGTGACGCCGGTGCCCTGCAACCGGAAGGCATCGGCCGTGGTGCGCGAGACGGTGGCGCCCGCCTCGACCGTCACGTTGAGGCCGTTCGTGGTGTTTGTGAACCCGGCGGCGACGCCCGTGCAGGTAATGTTGGGCAGGACGCTGACGCAGGCGGCAAGGCCGGGCGTCGCGAAAAGGGGCAGTACGCCCATGGTGGTGAGGAACAGGATACGCTTCATGATTGCCCCGAGATGTCAGACTGATCCCGGCGTCTTAGGGGCAGTGCTTGAAGGTTGCGTGACAAAGGTTAAGGCCGCCTGCGCGAGGGGCAGGCGGCCTCGTCGGTCAGGGTGCTACGGTGACCTTTGCCATGCGGTCGGGGGCGGAAACCTCGCCGTTCTGGCCCTCGCCGCGCTTGATGGCGTCCACCACCTCCATGCCCGAAACCACGCGGCCCACGATGGTATATTGGCCGTCGAGGAAGGGGCCGGGGGCGAACATGATGAAGAATTGGCTGTTCGCGCTGTCGGGGCTGGCCGCGCGGGCCATGCCGACGACGCCGCGGTCGAAGGTTTCGGCCGAGAACTCGGCGGGCAGGTCCGGCAGGGTGGACCCGCCGGTGCCGGCGCGGGAGAGGTCTTCGCCCTTGCCGAACTCGACGTCGCCGGTCTGGGCCATGAAGCCGTCGATGACGCGGTGGAAGACGACGCCGTCATAGGCGCCCTGCCCTGCGAGCGCGGTGATCTGCGCCACATGCTTCGGTGCCAGATCGGG
>CAZVIS010000017.1:7781-15486 GCA_964627355.1 uncultured Rhodobacterales bacterium | reverse complement strand
GCCATGAAGCCGTCGATCACGCGATGGAAGCAGACGTTGTCATAGGCGCCCGCGCGGGCGAGTTCCTTCATCCGCGCCGAGTGCAGCGGCGCCACGTCGGGCAAAAGCTGGATCGCGACGGTGCCGCCCTTCAGCTCGATCAGGATGGTGTTTTCGGGATCGGTGATCTCGGCCATGGTGTCTCCTTTCGGTTCGGGCGGGACCCTAGTGCGGGCGGGCGGCGGTGGAAAGGGCAAGGATGCGTGAGCGCGATTGACGGCGGGGGGCCGCGCAGGGAAAAGGGGGCGAACGACAGGCAGGAGACGGCGATGGTGTGGCGGACGCTTGACGACATGGACATGGCCGGCAAGACCGTGCTGGTGCGGGTCGATCTGAACGTGCCGATGGAAGGGGCACGGGTCACCGACACGACGCGGATCGACAAGATCGTGCCGACGGTGACGGATATCCTGGCCAAGGGCGGCAAGCCGGTGCTTCTGGCGCATTTCGGGCGGCCGAAGGGCGGGCCGGAGCCGGAGTTCAGCCTGATGCTCGTCAAGCCCGCGCTGGAGGCGGCCTTGGGAGCGCCGGTGGTGTTCGGGGCGGATTGCGTGGGGCCGGTCGCGGCGGAAGCGATTGCCAAGGCGGGCCCAGGCGATGTGGTGCTCTTGGAGAACACGCGGTTCCACAAGGGCGAGGAAAAGAACGATCCCGCGATGGCGCAGGCGCTGGCCGATCTGGGGGATATCTATGTCAACGATGCCTTCAGCGCGGCGCACCGGGCGCATGCCTCGACCGAGGGGATCGCGCGGCTGTTGCCCAATTGCGCCGGGCGGTTGATGGCGGCGGAGTTGAAGGCGCTGGAGGCGGCCTTGGGCTCGCCTGTTCGCCCGGTGGTGGCGGTGGTGGGGGGGGCCAAGGTTTCGACCAAGCTCGACCTCCTCAGCAATCTGGTCACGCGCGTCGATCATCTGGTGATCGGGGGCGGCATGGCGAATACCTTCCTTGTCGCCAAGGGGTTCGAGGTGGGCAAGAGCCTTGCCGAGCGGGACATGGCGCAGACGGCGCTGTCCATTCTCGCCAAGGCGGCGGAGGTCGGCTGCACGATCCACTTGCCCGTCGATGTGGTCGTCGCGCGTGAGTTCAAGGCTGGGGCGGCGTCCGAGGTAGTCTCGGTCGATGACTGTCCGCCGGATGCGATGATCCTCGATGCGGGGCCCGCGACACTGGACGATCTGGTGGCGGTCTTTGCGGGGGCGAAAACGCTGATCTGGAACGGCCCGCTTGGCGCTTTCGAGATTGCGCCGTTTGACCGCGCGACGGTCGCTGCGGCGCAGGCGGTGGCGCGGCTGACGGCGGCGGGGGGGCTGGTGTCGGTGGCAGGGGGTGGCGACACGGTCGCGGCTCTGCACCATGCCGGCGCGGCCGAGGGGTTCAGCTATATCTCTACCGCCGGGGGGGCCTTCCTCGAATGGATGGAGGGCAAGGAACTGCCCGGCGTGGCCGCGCTTCAGCAGCGGTAGCGCGAACAGACTTGCCTGACCGCCGCCCCCTCGCGTATCGCGAGAGGAGCAACCTTTTGACCGGAGCACCCGATGCGCGCGACCGCCACTGTGAAGCGAATCCTGCGGAACTACGAAGGCGAGACGCCCGGCGTGAAGGGCAACCTGTGCCGGATGCTGATGGAGGGGAAGCTCGGCGGCACCGGCAAGATGATCATCCTGCCGGTCGATCAGGGGTTCGAGCATGGGCCTGCGCGGTCCTTTGGCATGAACCCCGGCGCCTATGATCCGCACTACCACTACCAGATGGCGGTGGATGCGGGGCTGTCGGCCTATGCCGCACCTTTGGCCAATCTGGAGGCCGGGGCGGATTCATTCGCCGGGCAGATCCCCACGATCCTGAAGATGAACCACGCCAACAGCCTGATGTCCGAGACGGCGGGCAAGAACCAGGCGGTAGTGGCATCGGTGCAGGACGCTTTGAGGTTGGGATGCTCGGCCATCGGGTTCACGATCTATCCGGGCAGTGACATGGCGCTCGACATGTTCGAAGAGATCTCGGCCTTGCGGGCCGAGGCGGCCTCGGTCGGGATCGCGACGGTGATCTGGTCCTATCCGCGCGGCGAGGCGCTGACGAAAGAGGGCGAGACGGCGATCGACGTCACCGCCTATGCCGCGCATATCGCGACCATGCTGGGCGCGCATATCATCAAGGTGAAGCTTTCGACCGACCATCTGGAGCAGGGCGAGGCGAAGAAGGTTTATGTGAAGGAAAAGATCGATATCGCCACACAGGCCGCGCGGGTTCGCCATGTGGTGGATGCCTGTTTTGCGGGGCGGCGGCTGGTGGTCTTTTCGGGCGGGGCGGCCAAGGGGGTCGATGCAGTCTATGAGGATGCCCGGGCGATCCGTGACGGGGGCGGGAACGGGTCGATCATCGGACGGAACGCGTTCCAGCGGCCGAGGGAAGAGGCGATGGCGATGCTGGCCAAGCTGATCGACATCTACAAGGGCAAGGACTAGGCGGCCACCTTTCGCGCCGAAGTCGTTGAACAGGCTGCATTTCGGGGATTCACATTCACGAATCACTGTGCAATACTTGGATGATGGCCCCCGCCAGAAGGGGCCCGCGAGGTCCGAGCGATGATGTCCCCCCGCCCCCTGTCGCGTTTCGCGCTGGCGCCAACCCTGATGATGATGGGGGCGGTGACGCTTGGCGCCTATTTCGCCTTTGCGGCGGTGCAGGGCGAATATGGGCTGTTCCGCCAGATGCAGCTGCGCGCCGAGCAGCGCGAGCTTGAGGCCGAGAAGGCACGTCTGGAGGCTGAACTCGCCATGCTGACGAACCTGACGCACCGGCTGTCGGACGCCTACCTCGACCTTGACCTGCTGGACGAGCGGGCGCGGGACGTCCTTGGCTATCTCCGCGCGGACGAGATCGTCATCCGCTGAACCCGTTCAAAGGCCGCACAGAAGGCCCCGCCTGCGCGGGGCTTTTCCTTTTGCCCTTGTTTTCCCGATGCGCTACACATCGTTTAACGTTGAACCATTTGTAACGGGATGGAGTGCGCGCGCATGGCCACCAGGAAAGCTGCCGAGAAATCAAACGTCTCGCGCGAGGAACTGCTCAAGTACTACCGCGAGATGCTGCTGATCCGGCGATTCGAGGAAAAGGCGGGGCAGCTGTACGGGATGGGTCTGATCGGGGGGTTCTGCCACCTGTATATCGGGCAGGAGGCGGTCGTGGTGGGGCTCGAGGCGGCATCCAAGCCCGGCGACAAGCGCATTACTAGCTATCGCGACCACGGCCACATGCTGGCCTGCGGGATGGATGCCAAGGGGGTGATGGCGGAACTGACCGGGCGCGAGGGGGGATACTCCAAGGGCAAGGGCGGCTCGATGCACATGTTCTCGAAGGAGCGCCACTTCTACGGAGGGCACGGGATCGTCGGTGCGCAGGTTCCGCTGGGGGCAGGCCTCGCCTTTGCCGACAAGTACAACGGCAATGACAACGTGACCTTTACGTACTTTGGCGATGGTGCTGCGAATCAGGGCCAGGTCTACGAGACCTACAACATGGCCGAGCTTTGGGCGCTGCCGGTCGTCTTTGTCATCGAGAACAACCAGTACGCGATGGGGACCAGCGTCAAGCGCTCGACCAAGTCCACCACGCTGTACGGGCGCGGTCTTGCCTACGGCATCCCGGGAGAGCAGGTGGACGGGATGGATGTGCTGGCGGTGAAGGCGGCGGGCGAGAAGGCCGTGGCGCACTGCCGGGCGGGCGAAGGCCCCTACATCCTTGAAATGATGACCTACCGCTATCGAGGGCATTCCATGTCCGACCCGGCGAAGTACCGCACCCGCGAGGAAGTGCAGAAGATGCGCGACGAGAAGGACGCCATCGAGCATGTGCGCGACCTGCTGATCGGGGGGGCATTGGCGACGGATGACGAGCTGAAGGCGATCGACAAGGACATCAAGGCCATCGTCAACGAAAGCGCCGAATTCGCCAAGGACAGCCCCGAGCCCGCGCTGAGCGAGCTCTGGACCGATATTACCGCCTGAGGGGGAAAGAAAATGGCAACGCAAATCCTGATGCCCGCGCTGTCCCCCACGATGGAGGAAGGCACGCTGGCGAAATGGCTGGTGAAAGAGGGGGATACGGTCAAGTCCGGCCAGATCCTCGCCGAGATCGAGACCGACAAGGCCACGATGGAATTCGAGGCGGTCGACGAAGGGGTGATCGGGAAGATTCTCGTGCCCGAGGGGACCGCCGGGGTGAAGGTGAACACGGCGATTGCTGAGATGGCGGGCGAGGAAGGCTCATCGGTCGCGGCCGCTCCCTCTTCGCCAGCGATGAGCGCGGGGCCTGCCCCGAGCGAAGAGCGGCCCGTCAAGCCCGTCGCCGCCACGGCGGCTCCGGTGGCCGTGGTCTCGAAGGCCTCGCCTGATTGGGCCCCAGGCACCGCGATGAAGACGATGACCGTGCGCGAGGCCCTTCGCGAGGCGATGGCCGAGGAGATGCGCCGCGACCCGACCGTCTTCCTGATGGGCGAGGAGGTGGGCGAGTATCAGGGAGCCTACAAGATTTCCCAAGGACTCTTGGACGAGTTCGGCCCGAAGCGCGTGGTCGATACGCCGATCACCGAGATGGGCTTTGCCGGGATTGCCGTGGGCGCGTCGTGGGGGGGCACCCGACCCATCGTCGAGTTCATGACCTTCAACTTCGCGATGCAGGCCATCGACCACATCATCAACTCGGCGGCCAAGACGCTGTACATGTCCGGCGGCCAGATGGGCAGCCCGATGGTCTTCCGCGGCCCGAACGGCGCCGCCGCCCGCGTCGGCGCGCAGCACAGCCAGGACTATGCCGCCTGGTATGCGATGATCCCGGGCCTCAAGGTCGCGATGCCCTATTCGGCGGCGGATGCGAAAGGGCTGCTCAAGTCCGCCATCCGCGACCCGAACCCGGTGATCTTCCTGGAAAACGAGATCCTCTACGGGCGCAGCTTCGAGGTGCCGGATCTGCCCGACTTCACCATCCCCTTCGGCAAGGCCCGCGTCTGGCGCGAGGGGACGGATGTGACCATCGTCAGCTTCGGCATCGGGATGACCTATGCGATGGAGGCGGCGGACAAGCTGGCCGCCGACGGGATCAGCGCCGAGGTGATCGACCTGCGGACGCTGCGCCCCATCGACTATGACACGGTGATCGCTTCGGTGCAGAAGACGAACCGCTGCGTGACGGTGGAAGAGGGTTTCCCCGTCGGCGCCATCGGCAATCATCTGGCGGCGGTCATCATGCAGCGCGCCTTCGACTACCTCGACGCGCCGGTGCTGAACTGCACGGGGAAAGACGTACCGATGCCCTATGCCGCGAACCTCGAGAAGCTTGCGCTGACGACCACCGCCGAGGTGATCGAGGCCGTCCGCTCTGTCTGCTACCGGTAAGGGGGGCACCATGGCCACGCAAATCCTGATGCCCGCACTGTCCCCCACGATGGAGGAGGGGACGCTGGCGAAATGGCTGGTGAAGGAGGGGGACCGGGTGAAATCAGGCCAGATCCTCGCCGAGATCGAGACGGACAAGGCCACGATGGAATTCGAAGCGGTCGATGAGGGGATCGTCGGCAAGCTTCTGGTGGCCGAAGGCACGGCAGGGGTGAAGGTCAAAGCCCCGATTGCGGTGCTTGTCGAGGAAGGGGAGACCGTCAGCGAGACCGCCCCTGCGAAGGCAACTGCCGCCCCGGCCCCTGCGACACCCGCTCCTGTTGCGACCCCTGCCGCGGCGGCGCCCGTTGTGGCCCCTGCCGCCGCTCCCGGCGCGCGCGTCTTTGCCTCACCCCTCGCCCGTCGTATCGCTGCGGACAAGGGCATAGACCTGACTACGGTCAGAGGTTCGGGTCCGCATGGGCGCATCGTGAAGGCCGATGTCGAGGGCGCGCAGGCCGCCCCGGTCAAGGCGCCGGTCGCCGCCGCTCCGGCCGCCGCGCCCGTCGCCTCCCCGGCCCCTGTCGCCACAGGCATGCCGCAAGGCATGTCCGCCGAGACGGTCAAAAAGATGTTCGCCGACCGCGCCTACGAGGAAATCCCCCTCGACGGCATGCGCAAGACCATCGCCGCCCGCCTGACCGAGGCCAAGCAGACCATCCCGCATTTCTACCTGCGCCGCGACGTGCAGCTCGACGCGCTGATGGCCTTCCGCGAGCAGTTGAACGCCCAACTCGCGCCACGTGGCGTGAAGCTTTCGGTCAACGACTTCATCATCAAGGCCAGCGCGAATGCGTTGCAGGCTGTGCCGGCGGCGAATGCCGTCTGGGCGCAGGACCGCATCCTGCGGCTGAAGCCTTCGGATGTCGCGGTGGCGGTGGCGATCGAGGGGGGCCTCTTCACCCCCGTCCTGCGCGATGCCCATGCGAAAAGCATCACCGCGCTCTCGGCCGAGATGAAGGACCTCGCCGCCCGCGCCAAGACGCGCAAGCTGGCCCCCCACGAATACCAGGGCGGCAGCTTTGCGATCAGCAATCTGGGCATGATGGGGATCGACAACTTTGACGCGGTCATCAACCCGCCGCACGGGTCGATCCTGGCCGTGGGTGCGGGCGTGAAGAAGCCGGTGGTCAAGGGCGACGAGATCGGCATCGCCACCGTCATGTCGATGACGCTGAGCGTCGATCACCGGGTGATCGACGGCGCGCTCGGGGCCGAATTCCTCAAGGCGATCATCGAGAATCTCGAGAACCCGCTGGCGATGCTGGCCTGACTTTGAAATGCAAGAGGCCCCCGGTGCGCCAGCACCCGGGGGCCTTTTCATGTCGGCTCACTCGCCAGCGAAGCGATGGTCCATCGTGACGGAAGGCTGGTCGCAGCCCGCTTCTCCCACGATCCGCGCCGGGACCCCTGCCACCGTCTTGCAGGGCGGAATGTCGTGCAGCACCACCGACCCTGCAGCGATTCGGCTGCAATGCCCCACCGTGATGTTGCCCAGAACCTTGGCTCCCGCCCCGATCAGCACGCCATTGCCGATCTTCGGATGCCGGTCGCCATCCTCTTTGCCGGTCCCGCCAAGCGTCACCGAATGCAGCATCGAGACGTTGTCGCCCACCACCGCCGTCTCGCCGATGACGATGGAATGGGCGTGGTCGATCATGATGCCGCGACCCACGCGCGCTGCCGGGTGGATGTCCACGCCGAACGCCTCGCTCACCCGCATCTGGACAAAATAGGCCATGTCGATCCGCCCCTGACCCCACAACCAATGGCCGATGCGATAGGCCTGAATGGCTTGGAATCCCTTAAAGAAAAGGATGGGTTGCAGATAGCGGTGGCAGGCCGGGTCACGGTCGTAGACCGCCATGAGGTCAGCCCGCGCCATGGCGCCAAGGTCGGGGTCTGCCGCATAGGCCTCGTCCGCAATCTCGCGCAGGATCTGCTCGCTCATCTCGCCCGAGGCGAGTTTCAGCGAGAACCGATAGGCTAGCGCCCGCTCGAAGGTGGCGTGGTGCAAGAGGCCCGAGTGGATCAGGCTGCCAAGCAGCGGCTCGGTACGCACCGCCTCGACCGCCTCTTCGCAGACGCGGCGCCAGACGGGATCGACGGGTGTCACAAGACGGGCGGTTTCGGCCATCTGCATCTCCTGCACAGCACATCTGGAGAATAGGCGTTCCACGCCCCGTCGTCCAATGACAGATCGTGCGGGCCTCAAGCAGAAATTGTGATCCGCC
>CAZVIS010000017.1:0-7771 GCA_964627355.1 uncultured Rhodobacterales bacterium | reverse complement strand
ACCGGGCCCGAACCTGTCCGAAAGTTGCGAAACCTCGACGTCGAAGCCGCCCGAGGCACCGTCCGCAACACGATCAGCGTCAGTATAGGTGAAGCGCGCTGCGGTAACTTCAGCCTCACGGACGATGCCTTGGCCGAGAAAAATCCTGACGAGGTAAGCCTCGCGATCTTCGCCCAGCGGAACTTCGGGCGCGGCCCAGGTATCCCCGTCAAATCGGGTGCGTCGGATCCATGTTACTTCAAGCGCGCCCGGAATAGGCTTTCTGCGCAGGTGCACCGGGGCGAAGGGGCGCAGGCCAATGCCCTGAAAAGCCTCGACACGTTCTTCGATGTCAGGGTCGTCAAAACCCCGCCCGGCGGTGCCGATCCGGTAGGTCCGAGCCAGTCCGCGCGCAGCCAGCGGAAGCGAAATCTGCCGAGGCGCGCCATCGAGCAGAACCACGGTGCTGCCGACGGGCCAGACCGCCGGGACCAACGCATCGCTGCCAACCTGCCCCCGCAAACGCCGCGACAGGTCATAGGTCAACGGCGCAACGAGGTTTGCTTCAGCAAACTGCAGGATCTCCCACCGGTCACTGCTGCCGTCTCCGATGGCAATTAGGTTGGCCCCGTTCAGAAGGGCCTGATCCGTCGCAGATGACAGCGCTCCGCCCGAAAACCGCACGCGCAACGGGCTCCCGCGATCCCACAGTCCCGAGGGCGCGAAGGCGAGTGCGGTTTCCGTCTCGCCAATGATCGAGGCGGCGGCGATCAGCGTGTTCAAAGCATAGCCGTCCCCACCGTCAGAACCCCAGACAGCGACCGAGCCGGGCCAAGGCTCGGCTGCAACGGCGATGTGTGGGGAATGCGGAACTTCGTCCCCCGTCAACAAGGGCAGATCAAGGAACAAGGGAAACACCGGCACCGGCGCCACGAAGGCCTGCGGGACTGCGCGGCTGTCGGCACTGTCCGAAGGCTGATAGACCGACCGCTCGATCCTTACCGCATCGGCCAGCACGACCTCACCCTGCTCGATCCTGTCGATCCGCCACGTCGCACCGCGTAGTGCGACGATATCGCCTGCCCCGAGTTGCGCCGAAGACAGAGGCAACGCGAACCGTGCGGTGTCCCGCGCCACTCGCGCTTCGGCCAACCAGCGTTCGGTGATGCCGCGTGCCTCGGCCGAGGTGAGCATCAGTTGCAACTCGCTTTGCGATACCGCAACGACGCCTTCATCCGGCAACACCGCCTCTGCTTGGCGGGGAGAGAAGTCCCCTTCGGCCTCGATGTAGGATAGGCGCACCTTGCCCGCCATCTCGGCTTCTGGTGCGCGCGCCGTCTCGACATCGCCATCGAGCGCGCTGTCGGCGGCCAGTCGTTCGGGATCAATGGCAAGCGGCTGACTTTCGCCGCGCATCCTGAATATCAAGGCGCCATCCCGCTCGATCGCCTCGAACCCATAGGCAAGCATCAGGGGCTGCAGCGAAGCGCGCGCCGTTCCCACACCTTCCGCCGCAAAGCCGCGCACGATTCCAAACGCGCCCCGTGTATCCACGCCAGGTAAGCCCGAACGTTCACAGATTTCGGTGATGACTTGCGCTAGAGACTGGCCCGTCGAGCGGCCCGTCAACCAATGTCCTCGGGCGTAGTTTGCAGCGTCCTGCCACAGGGTCGCGTTGCCGGGAAAGGCCGGAAAGGGCCGCGCATCCCAGGCCCAGGCATGCGCATGGTCTGCATCGATCATGCGCCCCGCGAAGAGGGTCGAGGGCGGATTGCGGACCGGATCGGCGAAATGCTCTGCCATCGCGCGATAGTATTGCATCTGGATCAGATCATCGCGCCGACCGTTCGAGTGCTTCGGCAGCGCAGATTCGGACGAGCGAGGGTCGAGAAACTTGTTCGGCTCGTTCGTTCCCTTGTCGATCGCCGCGCAGCCATACTCGGTAAACCGGATTGGCTTGGACTGCGGGACCCATGCCGTGGGTGTCGCCTGACGCACCCCGTCGATCCGGTCGAAGTGTGAATTCGCCCACCACCCGAGAAGATCCTTGTACCGAAAGACCCAAGGCTCGCCATAGGCGCCGTCCTCGATCGGAAGGCGGCGTTGCGCGGCCACTCCCTCGGGGCTGTCATAGTACCAGTCGTATCCTTCACCTCCCGCCACATTCGCGCCGAGGTAGTCGAGGTTGTAGACCGACCCTGCCGCTGCGTCTGCATGCGCATCTCCATCCCGCCAATCCGAGAGCGGCATATAGTTGTCGATTCCGATGAAATCGATCTCTGGTGCTGCCCACAGCGGGTCGAGGTGGAAGACTATGTTGCCATTCGCATGATGTCCAAAATACTCAGTCCAGTCGGCAGCATAGGAGAGCTTGACCCCCGGCCCCAGAATCGCCCGGACGTCCTTCGCCAGTTGCAACAAGGCCAAGACCGCCGGGTAGCCAAGCCCTGGCCCCTGGATCTGGGTCAAGCCCCGCATCTCGGAGCCGATACAGAAAGCACCTACGCCGCCCGCCAAGGTACACAGCTTTGCATAGTGCAGGATAAAGCGCCGGTACCCCCAATCGGCCGGTCCAGAATAGTTAACCCGACCGTTCGAGATGGTGAAATGGGACGGCTGTGCTTCTCCGAAAAAGGCCGCAACCTCAGCCTCTGCGGCGGGCGTGCCGACGGGCGAACCCGGCCGCCCCGGCGCATTGGACAGCGTGATCCGGCCACGCCAAGGCAAGGCAGGCTGCGTCCCTGCATCGGTATAGGGGTCGGGAAGGGTATTGCCCGGCAACTGTTCCATCAGAACGAACGGATAGAACATGACCTCCTGTCCACCCGCCCGGATTGCCTGGATTGCCTCGATGACCGACTGGTCCGCAGGCGTGCCACCGTACACCGGGGCCCCGTCGATCTTTGGCACGATTTCCGCGAATGCACGTGTAATCCCGCCAGCGCGCCAGGGCATCTTCTGACCGTCTTGTGTCTTCTGTTCGACTTTCGGCTTCACCTTGCAAAGACCGCAGCGAAGGTCATCCCCGAACCACGACACGATCAGAGAGATCGAGCGGACTGCGGGCAGTTCTGTCCGCAGTTGCTCCAGTGAAAGCGCGAAATCGGTTTTTCCCCTCAAGGTGTTGACATTCGCAGACCGCGACCTGCCCGGGCCGTCGCGGTAATGCACCCGTGAGGTGGCGAGCGCGTACTCGCCAGACCCAGGCAGCATCGCAACCGCCTTGATCGAACTGCGCAGGTCGGCGGCTGCGGGCCCTGCTTCAGGCTGGGCGGGCCGGATCACTTCGAAAGACAGCTGGGGGACACGGTTTCCGAAATCGCCAAGTGCAAGATCTTCGATCACGACATAGGCGACACCCCGGTAGGCAGGTGCGTTACCCGTGCCTTCGACCGCCTCGATCTTGGGGTCCGGAATCTGGTTGTCATCGCCGACATAGACCCGCAGGTTCAGCTTGCCCGGATCGATCTCGATCCCGTCACCCCAAATCCGCCCGATACCAGCGATGCAACCCTCGCACAGCGCCACGGCCAGGCTCACCGAATAGGTGAACTCGGTTACCTCTGGCTGAGGTGCGCCCTTGCCGCCACCATGCCGCTTCTGCCGTTCTTGAAATCGCGTGGCCCAGATGACCTGCCCCGAGACTCGCACCCGTCCATAGATCTGTCCGACGGGCGACCCTTCCGAAGCCCCCATGAGGCGAAAGCGGTCCACGCGGCCTGTCTCCACCGGCTCGGATCCCGAGCCGAGAAGGCGCTGGTCGATCACGCGGCCAAGCGTGGCGCCCAAGGCACGGCCGATCACGGCCCCGGAAAGACCAAGGATCGTACCGCCAAATCCGGCACCCAAGGCGGCACCGGCGGCACCAAGCAGGATCGTCGCCATGCTTCAAGCTCCTTCTGGAAAAACGAACCGCGCAACGATGCGACGATGCCAGGGACCCGAGAGGGGGCTCTCGACGACCCCGTGTCCGGTATAGGCGTGGACGAAAGAAGTGGCAGGACCGACCTCGGCAGCGATGCCCACGTGCTTGGCGATGCCGCCTTCCCTCATCCGGAACAAGAGAACATCCCCGGGGGCGGGCAGTACCGATGGGACCAACAGGGTCTGCGCTGCATGCAGCAGCAACTCCCGCCCGTCCGCCTCGCCCCAATCTGCTGTATAGGGCGGCACGGCCACCGGCTCTGCCCCGTAGAGGCAGCGCCATACGCCGCGCAACAGGCCCAGGCAATCCGTCCCGGCCCCTCTGCATGAGGCCTGATGCACATAGGGCGTGCCGATCCAGCCCCGCGCCTCCGCGATGATCCGCGCCTGATGAGGGGTCATCGGTTCAACCTTCCCCCGTCATTGGCCTGAGTCCGCATCGGATAGGAGGTTAGCCAATCCTCACCAGGGACATGCGGGAAGCCTCTGAAATTGAGG
Organism: uncultured Rhodobacterales bacterium; assembly: GCA_964627355.1. Classification (GTDB taxonomy): domain Bacteria; phylum Pseudomonadota; class Alphaproteobacteria; order Rhodobacterales; family Rhodobacteraceae; genus JBBQXK01. The sequence goes on along the minus strand of CAZVIS010000017.1, from coordinate 3,370 downwards.
AAGTTACCGAACTTCAGCCGGCACGTCTCGGCGCGTCGGTCACAACCGGCTTCGATCCGCACCATGTCGCCCGGCGCGACTTCGGCAAGGATCGCCTGCCACAGTTCGACCACCCGTCCGACGGTTCCTTGCCGGTCGTTCTTTACGGTCCCTGACAGCCCCGCCGCTGCCCCCGACAGCACTGCCAGGCGACCCTTTTCGAACCACCGGTCATCGAACCCGGGCAAGTCGGCCCAATGGAAGATCCGTCCATCCTCGACCGTTTCGACCGCTCGCTCTACCGCATAGCCGGGCGTTGTCAGGTCAAACCGACAGGAGCCATCGCCAAGGACCGCCGTACAACCCTGCTGGATAACCCTCCCCTGCGGCCGGTTCAGCGCCTCTGTCAGCCCGCGCAACTCGGCCTTGAACGCCCCGCCCGCTCGCGTGATTTCGCCGAGTGTTCCCTTGAACTGGACAATACGTGCCGCAGGCTCCGCCCAATTGACCAGCCACGCCGTCACCTCGGCGCCATCGAACCGACCGGCAAGAACATCTGCCTCGGTAATCGAGGCATCCGACAGCGCGCCCTCTGCCTCGGTGTTGTCAACGCTGAGTCCGGTCGCCTGCTGCAGCGTCTTCGCTGTCAGTCCGCTGCCCGCCCGGAACTGCATCCCTTCGAACCACAGATCCTCATCGTGGTCGGTGAACCCCAGCGTCATCCCATCCGCACGCACCACCTGCCACGCACGGCAAACAGTTGTGGCGCCGGTCGATAGATGCCCATGCAATGCCGCAGCCGTCACAGCCGCAACTCCACCACGGGGACCGAAGGCACATCCCCCGCCCGGAACGACGCAACAGAGGTCTGGATGCGGTCTGTGTCGAACCGCACGGGAACATCGAACTCGAACCCGGCGGTGACTTGCACACCGATATCCGGTGGCGAGGCGAAGGTCACATGCCCCGTCACAGTGTCCACCACGAACTCGACGCTCTCGACCTTTGGGTCCCCTGCGACTGCCACCTGGACGGTTCCCGGCACTGGCTTCGTGATCGGTCGCACATAGGTCTCGCTGCCTGACCGGTAGGTCTTGATGAGCGGATAGGCCACCTGTACGCCGTCCCCAACACCGATCACCTGATCCAGCGGCTGCACCGCCTGCGTCGCCCCGCAAGACCTGAAGTCCGCCCAGTCCTTCCAGCGGAACCCGAACAGCTGTCCGCGCCGTGCCTCAAAGAACGCCAAAAGCGCCTCGACATCGTCCAGCGACCGCAGCCCCAGGCCTGCGTCATACCGGCGGCGCGAATGCGCCCAGGGGGTGTTCCTCTCCTCGAACCCGTTGGCCAGCGTGACGATCTCTGTCCGCCGCTCGGGCCCGCCCACCGAGCCAAAGCTCAGCGAGGCCGGAAAGCGTATCTCGTGAAATCCCATCTGCCCCTCACCGGTTCCGTTGACCACGCGACAGCGCGCGTGCCGCCTGCGCCGCAATCTGGCTCTGGCTGCGCTGAAAGCTTGCGGCGTCGGGAGTCGAGATGTTCATCACAACCGTCACCGCCCGTCCCCCGCCCGAAGCCTGCACGCCAAGCTGCCCGTCCGCACCCCGCGTCAGCGGCATGATCGCCTCGGGCCCCGCCTCGCCCATCAGCCCGCGCCCGCCCCGCATTGGGAATGTAGTCGGAGAAGACACGATCCCCCCCTTGGCAAAGGGCATCACGCGCCCTTGCGAGAACGCCCCGCCCGCAGCAAAGGGCAACAAGCCCGAGAGCAACCCGTTGATCCCATTGGCCACCGCGCCGCCAACTGCGTTCTGCACCGGCCGAACCGCCACCCCGTAAACCGTGTTGATGACCGACTGGGCGAGGCCTTTCAGCGCGTCCTCCAGCTTCAACCCGTCGAACACCAGCCCGTCAAAGGCCCGCCGCAGACCGAACCCGATCCCGTTCGACAGCGTGCCAACCTCGCGTCCCGTATAGACCAGGCTTTCACGCATGCGCGCCAGTTCCCCGTCAAAGGCCGCTACCACGCCCGAGGTGTTCCCCAGTGTCGCCTCCAGGGCCGCGACCTGCTCTTGCAGGCGCTCGATCTCAGCCATTGCCAGTCTCCCTTGATTTGTCCGGAAAGGCGCGGGCCAGTTCGTCCAGCCTTACGCGGGTCAGGGGCGATGCGGCGGCATCGACCCCCAGCATGATCCTCAACTCGACCGGGGTCAGCCGCCAGAAGACGTCGGGCGTCAGGCCCAGGGTCCCCAGGCCCGCCCGCATCAGTCCGGCCCAGTCGATCCCGCCGCTCACCGCTCGCCCGGCAAGGCGAAGGCGCGGGCGAGAAGCTCGGCCGCCGCCCGCGCCGCCTCGACCGGCCCGCCGCCGATCTCGACCGTGCGCAGATCCGCCGCCGTTCCCTGCCAGCCGCCCCCGCGCAAGCCCGCCACGATCAGCGCCAGCACATCCCGCGTGGAAAAGCGCCCGCCCTCGAACCGCTCCACCAGGTCGATCAGCGTCCCCGTCTCCAGCGCAGCCTCCAGCTCCGCCAGCGCCCCAAGCGTCAGCTTCGCCACATGCCGCCGCCCGTCCAGCACCAGCGCGACCTCCCCGCTCCAGGGGTTCATCAGAGCGCCGTGAACGTCAGTTCGCCGGCCGAGGCCATGGTCAGCTCATAGGTCGCCTCGCCATTGTGGCTGCCCGCGTATTCCACCGCCGAGATCTGGAACGGCCCCTCGACCACGCCAAAGCTGGGGATGATGACCTGAAAGCGCGGCACCTCACCGTCAAAGAAGATCTGCCGCGCCCGGGCGTCCGTCGCCTCGTCGCGGAAGATGCCTGACCCCGAGATGGAGGCCGACTTCACCCCCGCCCCCGCCAACAGTTCGCGCCACCCTCCCGCCGACTCCAGCGAGGTGACATCCACCGTCTCGGCGTTGAAACTGATCCGCGTGGCGCGCAGGCCCGCGATGGTCTGGAAGGTCCCGTCGCCGGTCATGTCCAATTTGACCAGAAGGTCCTTGCCGTTCTGCACAGCCATGGTTGATCTCCGATTTGTGAAGGTTTGCGCGGTTCTCCATAAGGATTTCCGCCAACTGATGTTCGACTAGTGAAAGCTCAGGCCTCTATTCGGGCCCGGAAAAGCAGGTCGATGCGGCGTACCGCACCCTGGTCAAGGCGCCGCGCCACGGCACGAAGGAACCTCAGCGAGACAAGACGGCCCCGCAGAAGGACCAGTTGCGCCTCACTCAGCGTGTCCGACACTGCGACGGCGATGTCCTTCACCGCCCGAAAGCCGGTCGCATCCGAGATCACGCTTACGGTCAGGCGATGCTCTGACCCTGCGCCACTTCCGTCCGAGGCATCGATGACCTCCTCCGGGCCGTTCAGGATGAACGTACCTTTGCCC
>CAZVIS010000016.1:18021-23609 GCA_964627355.1 uncultured Rhodobacterales bacterium | reverse complement strand
TCTACGCGATCCGCGACGTGACCGGCACCGTCGAATCCATCGACCTCATCACCGCATCGATCTTGTCCAAGAAACTCGCCGCGGGGCTGGAGGCGCTGGTGCTCGACGTCAAATGCGGCTCGGGCGCCTTCATGAAGACGCCGGACGAGGCGCGGGCGCTCGCGCAGGCGCTGGTGAGCACCGCGCAAGGCGCGGGCTGCATGACGACCGCCCTCATCACCGACATGTCGCAGCCCCTTGCCACGGCGGCAGGCAATGCGCTTGAGGTGATCGAGGTGATGGAGACGCTGACCGGCACCTCGGTCAACGCGGCCCTCTGGGACATCACCTGTGCGCTTGGGGGGGAGGCACTTGCCCTCGGCGGCATCGCGGCGGATCGCGAGGATGGCGCGGGCCGGATCGCGCAAGCCCTTGAAAACGGACAAGCCGCCGAGGCCTTCGGTCGCATGGTCGCGGCGCAAGGCGGCCCCGCCGATTTCGTCGAACGCTGGCCCGACCGCCTCCCCTCGGCCCCCGTCACGCGTGAGGTTCCCTGCCCGGACCATGGGTTCGTGACCGCCATCGACACCGAGGCCTTGGGGCAGGCGGTGGTGCATCTGGGTGGCGGGCGGCTGCGCGACGGCGACCGGGTGAACCCCTCGGTCGGCCTGTCCGATCTGGCCGGGATCGGCGAGGATGTCAGCCGCGATCTACCCTTGGCCATCGTCCATGCCGCAACAGAGGCTGATGCAGACGCCGCCGTCGCCGCCGTCCGCGCCGCCTATGTCATCGCCGCGGCCGCCCCGGACGAGGTGCCGCTGGTGATGGACCGCATCGCATGAGGGCCTTCCTCATCGTCATGGATTCCGTCGGCTGCGGCGGCGCGCCGGATGCCGCGGCCTTTGGGGATGAGGGGGCGAACACGCTGGCCCATATCGCGGCGCGGGTGCCCTTGCGGATGCCGGTGCTGGACGGCTTGGGTCTGTCGGCGGCGGTGCGGCTGGCCTCGGGCGCGGACATGCCGGGCATGGGGGCGCAGCCTACGGGCCGCTGGGGTGCCGCGACCGAGGTGTCGCGCGGCAAGGACACCCCCTCGGGCCATTGGGAACTGGCGGGGGTCCCGGTGCCCTGGGATTGGACCTACTTCCCGGTGGCGGTGCCCGCCTTTCCGGATGTGCTGGTCGCCGAGGTCTGTCGCGCTGCGGGGACAGACGGAATCCTTGGCAACTGCCACGCCTCGGGCGTGCCGATCATTGAGGCACTCGGGGCAGAGCATATGCGGACAGGCTGGCCGATCTGCTACACCAGCGCCGACTCGGTCTTCCAGATCGCCGCGCATGAGGGCACCTTTGGCCTCGACCGGCTGCTGTCCTTGTGTCAGGCGGTGGCGCCGACCCTGCATGCCATGAAGGTGGGCCGCGTCATCGCGCGGCCCTTTGTGGGGGAACCGGGGGCGTTCCAGCGTACCGCGAACCGGCATGACTATGCGATCGCGCCCCCTGCGCCGACGATCCTTGACCGGGCGGCGGCCGAAGGGCGGATGACCCATGCCGTGGGCAAGATCGGCGACATCTTCTCGATGCAGGGGATCGGGCGGCTGTGGAAGGGGGCTTCGGACCTTGATCTTTCCGAACATCTTCTGGCCCTTTCTGAGACTGACGAGGAGGGATCCTTGACATTCGCCAACTTTGTCGAGTTCGACAGCTTTTTTGGCCACCGCCGCGACGTGACAGGCTATGCCCGAGCGCTCGAATGGTTCGACGGGGTGGCGGGGGCGTTGCTGGCGCGATTGCGGCCCGGCGATCTGGCGATTTTCACCGCCGATCACGGCAACGATCCCACCTGGCGGGGCACAGATCACACACGGGAACGGGTGCCGGTGCTGATGGCGGGGGCCGGAACGGGCGCCCTCGGCCAGATCGCGATGGTCGATGTCGCCGAAACCATCGCCGCGCACCTGCAACTGCCCGTCATTGGTCCGGGGAGGGCGCTGCTCTGATGCTACCCAAGGTCGAACTGCACCTGCACCTCGAAGGCGCCGCACCCCCGGCCTTCATCCGGGGCCTTGCCCGCGAGAAGCACATCGACATAGGCGGCATCTTCGACGCCGAAGGCGCCTATCGCTTCAAGGACTTCTGGGACTTTCTGAAAGTGTACGAGGCCGCGACCTCGGTCCTCACCACGCCCGAGGATTACAACCGCCTGACGCGCGCCGTACTTGAGGAATCCCTCGCAAGTGGCGTCATCTACAGCGAAACCTTCCTCTCCCCCGATTTCTGCGGCAACCGCGAAGTCGGCGCCTGGCGCGAATACCTTCACGCGATCCGCGAGGCAGCGGACAGCGTGCCCGGCATCACCCTGCGCGGCATCATCACCTGCATCCGCCATTTCGGCCCGGAGAAAGCCCGCGAGACCGCGCGCTGTGCGGCGGAAACGGCTGGGGACTGGGTCGTGGGGTTCGGCATCGCGGGGGACGAAAAGGTGGGCAAGCCCAAGGACTTCGCCTACGCTTTTGACATGGCGCGCGAGGCTGGGTTGCGGCTGACTGCCCATGCGGGCGAATGGGGCGGTCCCCAAAGTGTCCGCGACGCCCTCACCGCCCTTCGCCCCGAACGCATCGGCCACGGCGTCCGCGCCATCGAGGACCCGGCGCTGGTGGATGAACTCGCCGAAAAGGGCATCGTCCTCGAGGTCTGCCCCGGCTCGAACGTCGCCCTCGGTCTCTACCCTTGGCGCAAGCATCCGATTACGGAACTCGACCGGCGGGGCGTCAAGGTCACCATCTCGACCGACGACCCGCCCTTCTTCCACACCACCATGGCCCGCGAATTCGACCGCCTGCACGAGGCGTTCGACTGGGACACGGGCCAGTTTGCCCGCATCACCCGCCAGTCCCTTGACGCGGCCTTCTGCGATGCCGATACCCGCGCCAAGATCGCCAAGCGGCTGGAGGGGCCCGATGTATGACCACTTGACTGTCGTCTCGCACCCCTTGGTCCAGCACAAGCTGACGCTGATGCGCGACAAGGACACCTCGACCAAGTCCTTCCGCCAGCTCTTGCGCGAGATCAGCCTGCTTCTGGCCTATGAAATCACGCGCGAGATGGCGATGACGACCGCGCGGATCGAGACACCGCTGACCGAAATGGACGCTCCGGTGATCGAGGGCAAGAAGCTTGCGCTCATCTCGATCCTGCGGGCGGGGAACGGTCTTCTGGATGGGATCCTGGAGCTGATCCCGGCGGCGCGGGTGGGGTTCATCGGGCTGTACCGGGATCCTGCGACGCTGCAGCCGGTGCAGTACTACTCCAAGCTGCCCGAGCGTCTGGACGAGCGGCTGACCATCGTGCTGGACCCGATGCTGGCCACCGGGAATTCCTCGGCGGCGGCGGTGGAGCTGGTGAAGGCGGCGGGGGCGAAGGACATCCGCTTCCTCTGCCTGCTCGCAGCGCCCGAGGGGATCGCGCGGATGAAGGACGCGCATCCCGATGTGCCGATCGTCACGGCGGCGGTGGACAGCCACCTGAACGACCACGGCTACATCGTCCCGGGACTAGGGGATGCGGGTGACCGGATGTTCGGTACAAAATGAAGTAAATCCGCTTTGACTGTGCCCTCCGGCGGACGCATCCTTTGCGCGTTGCTGCCGCGGGGAATCGTATGTCGCTTCGTCTCCTGGCCATGGTCGGCCTTGTTTCCTGTCTTGCCACGCCCCTGGTGGCCCAAGAGCTGCGACCGCCGGCAGAGCTTCCTCCGCCGGGCTACAAGGGCGAGCAGTATGTGGACAGTGCGGGCTGCGTCTTTCTGCGCGCGGGCGTGGGAGAGCGGGTGACATGGGTCGCCCGAATCAGCCGCGAGCGTCGGCAGATGTGCGGCCTGTCTCCCACCCTCGCGCCCGCCGTGGCCGTGGCCGCGCCCGAGCCGGAGGTTGTCGCGATCGAGGCCCCGGCGCCCGCGCTGCAGGCCCGGGCGCCCGCCCAAAGCTCCGCGCCGAAAGTGGCACGCGCCGTCGCCGCGCCTGCGGTGGAGGTGCCGCTGGTTAACGTCGTCTGCCCGGCGCATGCCCCGGTGGCAAAACGCTTTTCCCTGAAGGCCGGCGGCACGAAGGTCCTGTGCATCCCGGAGGGGGTGGAGATCGAGACCGTCGTGCTGCCCAAGGGCTATCGCGAGGCCTGGACCGACGACCGCCTGAACCCCCTGCGCGGCATCGGCACCGCCGAGGGCGAGGCGATGCAGGAACGGGTCTGGACCCGCAAGGTTCCGGCCCGGCTGGTCGCAGAGGCGACCGCGCAGGCGGAGGCGACGGCGGCTGCGGTCCCGCTGACCCGCGCCCCGGCCAAGCCCACCGGGACAACCGTACGCAAGACCTCGGCCACGACCCTCTCCACCAGCACCGCGCCGGTCGAGACAACGGGGCGCTATCTGGTGCAGGTCGGCAGCTTTGGCGTGCCCGCCAATGCGCAGCGCACACGAGAGCGGCTGGTGGCGCTTGGCCTGCCGGTGACGGGGGGCAAGGGGTCGATCAAGGGTCAGCCGGTGCAGGTGGTTTATGCTGGGCCCTTCGCGGGGGCCGAGGCTGCACGGGCGGCGCTGCGCGCGGTGCGGGGCGCGGGTTTCGGCGACGCGTTCCTGCGATAGACGCTATAGCGTGCAGATGTCCTGCAGGCTGACCCAGTCGGCATCGGGCAGAATCGGGCGGGGTGTGGTTCCCGCCATCGGATCCGCCTCGATGAGGCCAAGCGTGGTCTCCCCGGTCTGGTCAAGCGCATAGGCATAGGGAGAAGAGGCAACCTGCGCGGCGGAAAAGGCCGCAAGCAGCGCCTCGTCCGGGACGGGCGCGGGGGAGGCCTGCAAAAGGGTCTCGGCGTGACCGGTGAGGGCGCCTTGCGGCAGGGCGCCGGTCGTCAAGAGGCGCAGGGTTGCTACCGACCCCGCATAGCGGAGCAGTTCCAGTACCGGATCCCCCGCCTCGGCCCGCAGACGCGCGGCAAGGAGGTGTCCGGCCGCAATCTCGGGACCGTCGGGCACCACGAGCAGCGCCTCGGGCAGGACGATCTGGTTCCCGGGCAGGGCGACGGCGCCCGTCACCCCCTCGCGCAGGACCACGAGCTGCGGCGTGTCCTTGGGCCCAAACAGGCGCTGCGCCAGCCGGTCGAGGGCGGCAAGCCCCGGCGCCGCTTTGCAGGGGGCGCCTGCGATGCGTGTGATGTCGGCCAGTTCCAGCCGCCCGATCTCGGCCCGCGTCGCCGGGGGCAGGACCGAGGCCGTATGCCGTACCAGCGCGTCGGGCAGCCAGAAGAAGAACACCGCCGCAATGGCCACCAGCGCCGACCCGAGCATGACCCCCCGCAGCCGGCCGGGCCGCGGCTGCGCCCGGACAATCGCCGCATGCACCGTCTCCAGCGCCGCGATCATGTCGGTATCGTCGATCTCCAGCGTCTCGCTCGCGTCCTCTCCAGGCAAGTAGAGCGCGGGCATTTCGCCGGGATTTGCGCGCATCACCGCAGGCAGGGACCAGTGCGACAAGGCCGTGTCGCTGCGCGGATCGGTCAGGATCAACGTCTGGTCGCCAAGGTTCACGACCACCTCGCGCCGCTGCCCCTCGGGCA
>CAZVIS010000016.1:16848-17921 GCA_964627355.1 uncultured Rhodobacterales bacterium | reverse complement strand
ACCGCCGGATGGTGCATCAGCACCCCCTCCACCTCGACCGAACTTACATTCTCGCCGCCCGAGATGATGATGTCCTTTGCGCGGTCGGTGATCTTGATGTAGCCGTCAGGGTGCTGAAAGGCGATGTCGCCAGAGTGGAACCAGCCGCCCGCGAACGCCTCGGCGGTCGCCTGCGGGTTCTTGTAGTACCCCTTCATCACGGTGTTGCCGCGGATCATGATCTCGCCGAGCGTCGCGCCGTCTCGGGGGACGGGGGTCATCGCGCCTGGGTCCATCACCACCGCCTCGCCCGCCATCGGCTGCATGACGCCGGTGCGCGCCTTGATCGCGGCACGCTCATCTTGCGGAAGGTCATCCCACATGGCGTCCCAAAGACATTCCGTGATGTGGCCGTAGGTTTCGGTCAGCCCATAGACCTGCTTGACGTTGAAGCCGAGCGGCTCAATGGCCGCCAGCGTGGCAGCGGCGGGGGGCGCTCCGGCGGTAAAGACCTCGACCCGGTGGGGGAAGGGGCGGCGTTCCTCGGGTTTGGCATGGATGAGGGTGTTGAGGACAATGGGCGCGCCGCCGAAATGCGTGACACCTTCGTCCGCGATGGCGTCGTAGATCGCCTTGGCGGTGATGTCGCGGCAGCAGACGAGGGTGCCGCCGACCAAGGGCATCATCCAAGTGTGGCACCAGCCGTTACAGTGAAACAGCGGCACGATGGTCAGGTAGCGCGGGTGCATCGTCATGCCCCAGCTGACCACCGTACCCATGGTGTTGAGGTAGGCGCCGCGATGGTGGCAGACGACGCCCTTGGGCCGCCCCGTGGTGCCAGAGGTATAGTTGAGCGCGATGCTCTCCCATTCATCCTCGGGCAGGATCCATGGGAACTGTGGGTCGCCGTTCGAGATAAAACCTTCGTATTCAATGTGCTGGCCGGTGGCCGGGTGGCCTGCCTGCGCATCGGCCACCTCGACCAGCAGGGGCCGCGCGCCGGTCATCCGCGCCATCGCCGCCTCTGCCAAGGCAAGGAAGGCCGTGTCGCAGAACAGCACCTTGGCCCCACCGTGGTCGAGGATATAGCCCAC
>CAZVIS010000016.1:0-16748 GCA_964627355.1 uncultured Rhodobacterales bacterium | reverse complement strand
CCTCCGCCCTGTCGCATCGGTGTGCCGATGTCGTTTTCAGAAGCGCATATTGGCGGCGCGCGGGCCAGTTGGGAAGTCCCTGCCGGAGACCACGATGAAACCCGACCGCACGCTTTTGGCTGCCATGCTGATCTGCGCCTATGCCGTGGTGATCGCCTTCACCGACAATTTCGTGCGGGTGATCGCGGCCGAGGCAGGGCTGTGGCAGTTCCATGCGGTCCGCTCGGTGATGGCGCTGGCTTTGGTCGGCATTCTGGCCGCGCCTTTGGGGCTGCGGCTTTGGCCCCGGAATGTGCGAGCGGTGGCGGCGCGGTCGGCAATCCACGGGGGCGCGATGCTCATCTACTTCGGCGCGCTGGCTTTTCTGCCGGTGGCGCAGGTGGCGGCGGGCCTTTTCACGGCGCCCATCTTCGTGCTGCTGATCGGACGTTTGGCCTATGGGCAGCCTGTGGGCCAGGCCAAGGTACTGGCCGTCGCGGTCGGGTTTCTGGGCGTGGTGCTGGTCCTTGGTCCGCAGGCGATGGCGGGGGCGACGCTGGCCGCTGCCCTGCCGGTGTTGGCCGGGGCGCTCTACGCCATGGGCAACATTGCAACGCGCCAGTGGTGCGCCGAAGAGCGGCCCGAGGTGATGGCGGCGGGGTTCTTTGCGGCGCTTGGGGTGCTTGGCGTGGTGGGGCTGGTCGTGCTGGCCGTCGTGCCGCTGAACCCGGCTCCCGGGGCGGATGGGTTCGTGCTGCGGGGCTGGGTCTGGCCCTCGGGCGCCTTCTGGTTCTGGACCTTCGTGCAGGCGGCGGGGTCGCTGGCCGCCGTCGCGATGGTCGTCGCGGCTTACCAGATGGCCGATACGGGGCGCGTTTCCGTCTTTGAATACGCGGTGTTACCGGCCTCGGCCTTCTGGGGGTGGGTGCTGTGGGATGAGGTGCAGCGCCCCATGGCCTTTGTCGGGATGGCCCTGATCGCGGGCGCCGGGACTGTCATCGCGCTGTCGGCGCGTCAGTCCCCCACAGCCTCGCGCCAGTGACGGCGGCAGAGCGAGACGTAGGTCTCGTTCCCGCCGATCACCACCTGCGCGCCATCCGTCAGCGCCCGCCCGTCCGGCCCCTTGCGCACCACCATTGTGGCCTTCTTGCCGCAATGACAGATCGTGCGGACCTCACGCATTTCATCAGCCCAGGCGAGCAAGGCCGCCGACCCCGGGAACAGGTCCCCCCGGAAATCCACCCGCAGCCCGTAGCACATCACCGGCACCTTCAGGTCGTCCACCGCCCGCGCAAGCTGCCAGACCTGCGCCTTGGACAGGAACTGCGCCTCATCGACAAAGACGCAGGCGACGGGGCCTTTTTCGAGACGGGCCAAGAGCTTGGCATACATGTCCTCGTCCGGGCCAAAGGTATCCGCATCCTCGCCGATGCCGATGCGGCTGGCGATCCGCCCCTCGCCTGCGCGCCGGTCGAACTGCGCCGTAATGAGGTAAGGCACCATCCCCCCCTCGCGATAGTTGTGCGCGGCCTGGAGGAGCGAGGTCGATTTCCCCGCGTTCATTGTCGAGTAGTGGAAATAGAGCTTTGCCATGGCGCCGGTTAGCAAGACGGACCGGGGCGGCGCAAGAGGGGCTGGACCTGCCGCCCCGAAGGCGCGGCAGGTCCCCCACACGTGACCAGGGCGCGGAGCCCCGGCTACTCGTTACGCTCCGCTACGCGGAACACCTGTCTAGTCGCCAGTCGTGAAACCCGTCTTAACGCGGTCAGGCCTGCGAGCCGCCGCGACGGTTGGTCTGCGGGCGGCGCGGGGCATTGCTGCCGGGCCGCTGCGCGGGCTTGGCGCCGGGTTTGGCCGCCGGTTTCGATCCCTGCGGGCGACCCTGCCCTTGCGGGCGGCCTCCCTGCGGGCGCCCGCGATGCTGGCCGGGCTTTGGCACAGCCGCCACGATATCCGCCGCCCAGGGCGCGCCGCCGATCACCGGAAGCGGCTTTTTCAGCAGCTTTTCAATGGCCTGCAACTCTCCCATCTCGGCCGGGGCGCAGAAGGCCACCGCCGTCCCCTCGGCCCCCGCCCGCGCCGTGCGTCCGATGCGGTGGACGTAGTTTTCCGGCACGTTCGGCATGTCGTAGTTGTAGACGTGGCGCACCGTCGGAATGTCGATCCCCCGCGCGGCCACATCGGTCGCCACCAGTACGTCGAGGATCCCGTTGCGGAATTCTGTCAGCGTTCGGTCGCGCTGGTTCTGGCTCTTGTTGCCGTGGATCGACCCCACCTTGAAGCCCCAGCTGTCGAGAAGTTTCATCAGTTTCTCGGACCCGTGCTTGGTGCGGCCAAAGACCAGCGCCTGCTCTCCGGGGTGCTTCAGCAGGTAGGATTCCAGCAGTTTCGCCTTGTCGCCCTGCGGGATGTAGTGGACGCCCTGCACGATCTTCTCGATCGGCTTGCCCGGGGGGGCCACCTGCACGCGGACCGGATCGCGGAGGTAAGTGTCTGCAATCTCTTCGATATCCTTGGGCATCGTCGCGCTGAACAAGAGCGTCTGACGCTTCTGCGGGATGTGCTTGGCGATCCGGCGCAAGCTATGGATGAACCCCATGTCCAGCATGTGGTCCGCCTCGTCCAGCACCAGATAAGCGCACTTCTCCAGCGACACATCGCCCCGGTCCAGAAGGTCGATCAGCCGGCCCGGCGTCGCCACCAGCACATCCGTCCCCTTGGACAGCGCCTGCGACTGCTTGAAGATCGAGGCACCCCCCACCACAAGGGTGATCTTGACCGCCGTCCCCTTGGTGAAAACCTCAAGGTTGTCCTTGATTTGCAACGTCAATTCCCGCGTGGGCGCCAGGATCAGCGCCCGCACGTGCCGCGGCCCCGGGGGGTGGCCGAGGTCGAGGATCCGGTGGAGAAGCGGCAGCCCGAAGGCCGCCGTCTTGCCCGTCCCGGTCTGCGCAAGACCCATCAGGTCGCGCCCCGCCATGATATGCGGGATCGCCTGCGCCTGGATCGGCGTGGGCGTCTGAAGGGTGGTTTTTGCAAGCGCGGTCAAGAGCTTGGGCGAAAGGCCGAGGTCGGCAAACGTGGTCATGGGAACCCCATACGTCGAAGGTGCGCCCGGCCCTCGGCCCCGCCTGATGGCGAGACCCGTGCCGACCGCGGGAACCCCCGCGTGAAGATGGGAACCTGTGTCCGGACCTTATCGGTGCTCACGCGGCACGGGTGCTCGGACTAGGGGGAGATGGAGGGGATGGGCGGGGAAGTCAATGGGGACGTCTTCTTTACGTCTTCCATGCGTCTTCCTTTGAGGGAGACGTAGGTGGGGCGTCGAGGTCCGGCATCTGACGCGGAGACCAGAGGTCCGATCAGGCGACTGTCCAGTGGACAGTCGCCCGGACCGATTGCCTGGAGGCGCAAGCCGGAGGGCAAGGGGGGTGGGGCCTGGGGTGGAGGGTCGGAAATCGGGACGCGGCTGCCTGGGCGGGCGCGGTAACGCGCCTGCCAGGGGGCAGGCAGGCGCGGCCCGATTTGTCGCGGGACAAATCGGGCAAGAACATCTTGTCGGTCTTGGTACAACGATTGGGTTATGGCCCGCGACGGGGTAACCTAGCCCCATGACTCGCAAGCCACGCCTTACCCTTACCCTGCCCAACTCGCTGAAAAAGGCCGCCTAGGATTTCGCGGCCCAGGATGGCGTGTCGGTCAACCAGTACATCGCGCTGGCGCTAGCCGAGAAGATCGGCGCGCGGGGCGCGGCGGAGTTCTTTGCCGAGCGCGGGAAGAACGGCGATACGGAGTGGGCGATCGCGTTTCTTGAGGGGCGGCCGGAGTGAGGCGTGGGTGGTGCGCATTGAAATGCGCACCCTACGCTTGCTGTGCTAGAGGGGCTTGCGCAGAAACTGTTCTGGCAGACCTTTTTTCGCTGATTCAATACGCCGCGCGATCTCGGGCTCATTTGACTGGACTGATCCTTGTTCGACGACCCTGCGCGCCTTTTCGGCGGAAAGTGCGTCGTCAACATCACCAATCAGCTCTATCCGAATCAAAGAAAGAATTTTTGCCTCTAGCTCCTCTGTAACGAAGAACACGGCATCGTCCCCGTACTTTTCGAAGAATGGAACCTGATGAGGAAGAATCAATGAGACATCTTCCATAACGCTCTTCATCTTTAATAGTTTCTTTGCTGAGACTCCGTTCTTCCATGAATTCCAGACCAAGAAAGCTTGAAACATTATGCTTCTGTAAGCGACAAAAGATAGCCAGAGCATCTCCGGAACGTAAGGCCTTAGCCTGTCAGGCTGGGCCTCACGTCGCTTTATGTTTTCTGGGTCTGCAAAAAAACCTCCAAGTTGCTGAGCGAAAGCCTGAAACGCAGGGTCTGAAAGGTTTCTTTCAGCCTCTGTAAAGTTAACGACCTGCAAAGACTTAACTGCCCCGTTTAGCACGGATAGTTCACATACAGATTTCCAAATTGTATCGAGAGCGTCAATTTTCTTTTCGGTTAGAATTGTGGAACGGCTGAAGGATATCGAAAGCAAGTGGTTTCTGAGGTCACTCATTCGCGCTTCGGAGCTTCGAAGTTCGCTTTCAAGTCTCGCTAGCTCAGTGCGAAACTTCGATGTAACTTTCTCTGCAATCCATTCAGATAATGCGCCGCGGAAGATGTATCCAACGCCCGCAATTATTGCGATGATTAAAGCGCTGTCTGTGACATAGCTTAGCAAGTTTCCGATCCATTCGTCCATTTGGATCGCTCCCTACCTTAAGTCATCAACCTTGCAGCGTCCTCACCCCATACCCCTCGCCCCTCGCCTTCATCGCCGCCACCGCCGCGATGCTCGCGGCCGCCGTGGTGAAGTAGGGGATCTTGTCCATCAGGGCGACCCTCCGGATATCGCGGGAGTCCGAGATCGACTGCGTCCCCTCGGTCGTGTTCATCACCAGCGCGATGTCGTTGTTCTTCAGCCGGTCCACAATGTTCGGGCGGCCTTCATAGACCTTGGCGACGGGGGTGGCGGGGATGCTGGCGGCCTCAAGCCATTTGGCGGTGCCGCGGGTGGCGACGATCTCGAAGCCCATTCCCACCAGCCCGGCGGCGGCCTGTGCCAGCGCCTCGCTCTTGTCGCTGTCCTTGACGCTCAGGAACACGCGGCCTGCTTCGGGCAGGTGGGTGCCTGCGCCCATCTGGGCCTTGAGGAAGGCGAGCGCGAAGGTGCGGTCCCAGCCCATGACCTCGCCCGTCGAGCGCATTTCCGGCCCGAGAACCGGATCGACGCCGGGGAAGCGGGCGAAGGGCAGGACGGCCTCTTTGACCGAGAACCACGGGGTGTGGGGGTCGGCGAGGGTGAGGGGGTCCATGAGGGGGAGGGGGGTGTCGGGGCCGACGCCTTGGGCGTAGGGGGGGCGCATGGGGAAGTTGGAGAGGGGTTCCCCGGCCATCAGGCGGGCGGCGATGGAGGCTATGGCAGAGTCGGTCGCCTTGGCCACGAAGGGGACGGTACGGGAGGCGCGGGGGTTCACCTCGAGGACGTAGATCGTGCCGTCCTTGATCGCGAACTGCACGTTCATCAGCCCGACGACGTTGAGGGCGAGGGCCATCTGGACGGTCTGGCGTTTGAGTTCCTCGATGGTCGCGGGCGTCAGGGAGTGGGGGGGGAGGCAGCAGGCGCTATCGCCCGAATGGACGCCTGCCTCCTCGATATGTTCCATGATTCCCGCGACATGGACCTGTTTGCCGTCGGAGAGGGCATCAACATCCACCTCGATGGCGTTGGAGAGGTAGCTGTCGAGGAGCACCGGGCTGTCGCCCGAGACCTGCACGGCGGTGCGGATGTAGCGTTCAAGCTGGGCATCGTCGCGCACGATCTCCATCGCGCGGCCGCCGAGGACGTAGGAGGGACGGATGACGAGGGGGTAACCGACTTTGGCGGCCGTCGCGAAGGCCTCGTCCCGGCTGCGGGCCATGCCGTTTTCGGGCTGCTTGAGGCCGAGCTTGTGGAGGAGTTGCTGGAAGCGCTCGCGATCCTCGGCGAGGTCGATGGCGTCGGGGGTGGTGCCGAGGATCGGGATCCCTTCGTTCGCAAGGGCTTGGGCGAGTTTC
The DNA here is from genome assembly GCA_964627355.1 of uncultured Rhodobacterales bacterium. GTDB lineage: Bacteria > Pseudomonadota > Alphaproteobacteria > Rhodobacterales > Rhodobacteraceae > JBBQXK01. Next base: position 10,672 of record CAZVIS010000016.1, on the reverse strand, counting down.
AGGGGGGTCTGGCCGCCAAGCTGCACGATGACGCCGTGGAGGGTACCGTTGTCCTGTTCGACCCGCAGGATTTCGAGGACGTGTTCGAGGGTGAGCGGCTCGAAGTAGAGGCGGTCGGAGGTGTCGTAGTCGGTGGACACCGTCTCGGGGTTGCAGTTGACCATGATGGTCTCATAGCCCGCCGCGGTGAGCGCATAGCAGGCGTGGACGCAGCAATAGTCGAACTCGATGCCTTGCCCGATGCGATTGGGGCCGCCGCCGAGGATGACGACCTTTTTCGCATTGCTCGGACGCGCCTCGCATTCCACGTCGCCCATCACGGGCATCTCGTAGGTAGAATACATGTAGGGGGTCTGCGCCTCGAACTCGGCGGCGCAGGTGTCGATGCGCTTGAAGACGGCCTCGACCCGCAGGTTGCGGCGGGCGCGGCGGACTTGTGCCTCGTCCCGGCCGGTGAGTTTCGCAAGGCGGGCGTCGGTGAAGCCCATCATCTTGAGGCGGCGGAGGCCTTCGGCGCTGACGGGGAGGCCCTGGGTGCGGACCTGCGCCTCGGCCTCGATGATCTCGCGGATGCGGGCGAGGAACCAAGGGTCAAAGGCGGTGGCGCCGTTGATCTCGTCATCGGTGAGGCCGTGGCGCATGGCTTGGGCGATCACGCGGAGGCGGTCGGGGGTGGCCTGGGAGAGGGCCTTGAAGAGGGCGGCGCGGTCGGGTGCGCCGGGAATGGCGATTTCGTCGAAGCCGGTGAGGCCGGTTTCGAGGGAGGCGAGGGCCTTCTGCAGGGATTCGTGGATGGTGCGGCCGATGGCCATGGCCTCGCCGACCGACTTCATGGCGGTGGTGAGGTTGGGCTCGCTGCCGGGGAACTTCTCGAAGGCGAAGCGGGGGATTTTGGTCACGACGTAGTCGATGGAGGGTTCGAAGGAGGCGGGCGTGACCTTTGTGATGTCGTTGTCGAGTTCGTCGAGGGTGTAGCCGACGGCGAGTTTCGCCGCGATCTTGGCGATGGGGAAGCCGGTGGCCTTGGAGGCGAGCGCGGACGAGCGCGAGACGCGGGGGTTCATCTCGATGACGACCATCCGGCCGTCGGCCGGGTTGATCGCCCATTGGACGTTCGATCCGCCCGTCTCAACCCCGATCTCGCGCAGGACGGCGATCGAGCCGTTGCGCATGATCTGGTATTCCTTGTCGGTCAGGGTCAGCGCCGGGGCCACGGTGATCGAGTCGCCCGTATGCACCCCCATCGGATCCACATTCTCGATGGAGCAGACGATAATGGCGTTGTCGGCGGTGTCCCTCACCACCTCCATCTCGAATTCCTTCCAGCCGAGAAGGGATTCATCCACTAGCACCTGTGCCACGGGCGAGGCTTCCAGCCCCGAGCGCACGATGGCCTCGTAGTCGTCGCGGTTGTAGGCGACGCCGCCGCCGGTGCCGCCGAGGGTGAAGGCGGGGCGGATGATGGCGGGCAGGCCGACGTACTCGATGGCGTCCAGCGCCTGCCGGACGCCGGCGGCGATGTCGTATTTGCCGTTCACTTTCGGGGCGGCAACGATGGTCGCCTTGGGGTTCTCCAGCCCGATCCGATCCATCGCCTCACGGAAGAGCTTGCGATCTTCTGCCATTTCGATGGCTTCGCGCTTGGCCCCGATCATCTCGACCTTGAACTTTTCCAACACACCCATGTCGGCGAGGGCCAGAGCGGTGTTCAGCGCGGTCTGTCCGCCCATGGTGGGCAGAAGGGCATCGGGACGCTCTTTCTCGATGATCTTGGCAACGACCTCGGGCGTGATCGGCTCGATGTAGGTGGCGTCGGCCAGCGCCGGGTCGGTCATGATGGTGGCGGGGTTCGAGTTCACCAGCACCACGCGGTAGCCCTCTTCCCGCAAGGCCTTGCAGGCTTGCGCGCCCGAGTAGTCGAACTCGCAGGCCTGGCCGATGACGATGGGGCCCGCCCCGATGATCATGATCGAGCGGATGTCGGTGCGTTTCGGCATCAGGGGGTCCCCAGGCAATCGGGCAAATTGCGCCGCTTATAGTGGGGCGTGGCGGGGGTGCAAGGGGTGGCGGCGGCCGGAGGTCCGGCCGCCGCCGTCGGTCAGGCGGTTTCGCCCACGGCGCGCTCGGCCTCGGCGATCAGGGTGCGGCGCCGCTCGATCTCGGCCCCTGTCGGCGGGCCCTTGAAGCGGCGGTTCTCGACCGCAACCCACAGGATCGCCGCCAGCACCAGGAAGCCGAGGACGACATAGAGCACCCGCTCGTTCGGGGGGGCCACGGCGATGAACAGGATCACGCCCATGCCGATGACGGCCAGCAGGGTAACCAGCTTGTAGGTCCCCGCCGACAGCGCCCAGGGGCCGGGGTTCGGCCATTTCGGCGTGCCGTAGGCAAAAAGCGCCGCCACCAGCGGGATGGTGAAGGACAGGAACAGGAACACCAGCGTCGAGTTCACCACGATGACGTAGATCGAGGTGCCGTCCAGCTTGATCGACAGGGCCAGCACCACATAGAGGATGCAGAGCACCGCCGCCGTCCAGATCGCGGCGACGGGTGTGCGGAACTTGGGCGACACGGCCGACAGCGCCTTGGACCCGACCGGCATGCCGTCATCGCGCGAGAAGGCAAAGAGCATCCGGCTGGCCGAGGTGACGGTGGCCAGACCGCAAAGAAGCTGCGCGATCAGGATGCCTGCGTAAAGGACCGTCTTGAGGCCAGCGGGCATGATGGCGTCCATCGTGCCGAAGAACATGCCCCAGCCTTGGCCGGCCGCGACCGCCATGTCGGGAATGGCAAGGGTGATCGAGCAGATCATCAGCCAGCCGACCAGCGACGACCACAGGACGGCGCTGACGATGCCCTTGGGCACCGACATTGCCGCGCCCTTGGTCTCTTCGGACGTGTGGGCCGAGGCGTCGTATCCGGTGATCGTATAGACCGGCAGCAGGAGGCAGAGCAGGAACAGATAGCCGATGTTGTCTGTCTGCGGGAACACGCCGCCGCCCGCATCGCCCGAGTAGTTGGTGAAGGTCCAGAGGCGGCTGATGTCGATGGCCGGGGCGAAGTAGAGGCAGGCCACGACAAGGACGGCCGTGGTCGCAAAGATGATGTAGCCCGAGATGTCGGTCAGGAAGGTCGTGGCCTTGATGCCGATATGGTTGAAGACCGCCTGAACGATGGTGATCGCGGCGACGAAAAGCACGACCTGCGTGTCCGTGCCGGTAAAGCCGAACTGCCCGCCGAAGGTTCCGGCGAAGAAGTAGGCGGTACCGATGTTGATGGCGCCAAGCACCGTGACAAGGCCCAGGAGGTTCAGCCAGGCCGTCAGCCAGCCCCAGAACCGCCCGCCGAGGATCGAGGCCCAGTGATAAAGCCCCCCCGCCGTGGGGAAGGCCGAGGCGATCTGCGCCATGGCCAGCGCGAACATGCCCGACAACAGGCAGCCCACGATCCAGCCGATGCCCGCCCCCGCGCCGCCGACCGAGCTGATCGCCTGTGCGAACGAGTTGATCCCGCCCGACAGGATGCAGATGATCGAGAACGAGATCGCGAAGTTGGAAAACTTCGACATCGAGCGGCTGAGTTCCTGGGCATAGCCCATGCCGTGGAGGACCTTCATGTCCTCCTTGCGGTCCTTGTCCGTGTAGTCTGTCATTCCCATCCCTCCGGGCCGTTATATCGGTGACACGTTCAATGCGTCGGGGGGCCGGCACGCAAACCCCGGTGTCGAGTCTAGGCCTGCCCGCCCCGATCCCGCAAGCGGCGGCGTGAACCTGTGGCGGCGGTGTTGCCTGAAAAACGTGCGATGGGGCGCATTTGGGCAGTCGTGAGGCGCATTGAAATCAGGGGTTGCAGGCCCATCTCGGCCAGAGGCGGCAGGGGGTGCGGATGGTGGATGCTGGAGTGGTGGGGGCTGTCGGGCGCGGGCGGCTTTGGGTCGAGTTCGTGGCGCTGTTCTTCGGGGTGCCGGTGGCAATTGCGGCCATCCTGCCCGCCTCGTCGATGTTTCCCGTGCTGTTCGCGGCCACGGCGCTTGGCGTCGTGCTGTTGCACCGTACACCCGGGTTTGCGTGGAGCGAGCTGCGGGGCCGGGTGGACTGGCGTGTGGTTGCGGGTTTCGCGGCGGTGACGCTGGCCTGTGCCTTTGTGGTCAGCTGGGTGACGACGGGCGGGCGGCCTTTCGCCTTTGCCGCCGCAAACCCGGGGCTGATGGTGGCGATCCTGATCCTGTATCCGGTGTTGAGCGCCCTGCCGCAGGAGCTTGTCTTCCGCCCGCTGTTCTTCCGCCGCTATGGCCCGATCCTGCCCGATGGCGCGGCCGGGCTGATCCTGAACGCCGCCGTGTTCTCGTTTGCGCATCTGATGTACTGGTCCTGGATCGTGACCGCGATGACCTTTGCCGGGGGGCTGGCCTTCGCCTGGGCCTATCGGGTGCGGGGGTCGTTCCCGCTGGCGGTGGTGCTGCACGGGGTGGCGGGGCCGATCCTGTTCCTGCTTGGGTTGGGGATGTTCTTCTACTCGGGCAACGTGTCGCGGCCATTCTGACGCATGGCCTGTCGCATCGGGACCTTGCTGCAGGGCTGAAGGCGGGGAAGATGCGGGCAGTCGAAGGGGGGGCGCGGTGATCCTGCTGGAACATGGGCCGGGCGGGCGTCCGGCCGCCTTTGCCGCGCCGTCCGGGGTGGTGGTGGCGTGGGAGGCGGACGAGGTGCGCCCGGCGCTGGCGCGTCTGGATGGGGCGCGGGCGGCTGGACACTGGGTCGCGGGCTATCTGGCCTATGAGGCGGGCTATGCCTTCGAGCCGCGTCTGAAGGCCCTGATGCCGGACGGGCGGCGGGGGCCGTTGCTCGCCATGGGGATCTTTGACGCGCCGTCGGACGCCTGGCCGGTGCTGGCGCAGGCCGAGGCCGAGGCGGAGGCGGTGGTGCTGACCGATCCCGTCCCGGCCATTGCGCGGGCCGACTATGACGCCGCGATGGCGCGGGTGCTGGACTGGCTTGCCGCAGGCGACGCCTATCAGGTCAACCTGACCTTCCCGATGCGGCAGTCCTTGCAGGCGGGGACGGCGCTTGGCCTGTACGGCGCGCTGCGGCGGCGGGGGGCGGTCGGGCATGGGGCGCTGGTGGACCTTGGCGCAGGGCCGGTGGTCGTGTCGCGCAGTCCGGAGTTGTTCTTCCGCGTGGTGCAGGGCCGTCTGGAGGCCCGCCCGATGAAGGGTACCGCGCCGCGCGACCCCGATCCCGCGCGGGATGCGGCGTTGGCTGCCGCGCTGGCGGTCAGCGAGAAGGACCGGGCCGAGAACCTGATGATCGTGGACCTTCTGCGCAACGATTTCTCGCGCCTGTGCCGGGTGGGCTCGGTGCGGGTGCCTGCCCTCTACGCGATGGAGAAGTATGCGACCGTCCACCAGATGACCTCGACCGTGGTCGGGGATCTGGCGGGCGATCCGGGGCTGTCGGGGCTGATGGGCGCGCTCTTTCCCTGCGGGTCCGTCACGGGTGCCCCGAAGATCCGCGCGATGGAGATCATCCGTGCACTGGAGCCCGGGCCAAGGGGCGTCTATTGCGGGGCGGTCGGCTGGATGGCCCCGGACGGGGACGCCGATTTCAGCGTGGCGATCCGGACGCAAAGCCTTTACCCCGACGGCGAGATCGTCGTGAACGTGGGCGGCGGGGTGGTGATCGACAGCACCGCCGAAGGCGAATGGGAGGAGGCGCTGTGGAAAGCGCGCTTCGCCAAGGGGCGGGCGACCCGGACCTGAGGCTGATCGAGACGATGCTGTGGGACGGCACGGGCTTTCCCCGGCGGGCCCTGCATGTGGCGCGGCTGCGGCGGTCGGCGGGGCTGCTCGGCTGGCCTTCTGACGCCGCGGAGGACGCGCTGAGCGGTGTGACCGGCGCCCCGGCGCGGGTGCGGCTGACGCTGGATGCGGGCGGGGCCTGTGCGGTGACGGCGGCAGCTCTGCCGCCGGCGGCAGAGGTCTGGCGGGTGGGGCTGGCGGCAGGGCGTTTGTCCTCGGGCGATCCCTGGCTTTCGGTGAAATCGACACGGCGGGCGGCTTATGACGCGGCCCGGGCGGCGCTGCCGGTGGGTCTGGACGAGGTGATCTTCGTGAACGAACGGGACGAAGTCTGCGACGGCACCATCACCACGGTTTTCTTCGACCGGGGGCAGGGGATGCGCACGCCGCCTTTGTCGAGCGGCCTGCTGCCCGGGGTGCTGCGGGCCGAGATGGCCTGTCCCGAGGAGATACTGCTGGCCGCCGATCTTCCCGCCGTAAGGCTGTGGGTCGGGAATGCCGTGCGGGGCCTGATCCCGGCGGTTTGGGTGGCCTGATGCGGGTGATCTGGTCCGATCCCGGCCTGCGGGTCGTGGCCGCGATGATGGTGCTGTTCGGGGCCTTCATCTGCGGTTTCGCCCCCTATGTGTCGGCGCTGGCGGTTGGGACCTTTGGCTTGGGCGACGCGGGCTTTGCCGCGATCATCGTCTGCGCGACGCTGGTGACGGTCAGCCTGTCGGTCCTCATCGGCCTCTGGACCGACCGGACGGGGCGCAGGCGCGGGGTGGCGATGGCCTGTGCGGCGGCCTTGGTGGTGGCGACCGGGGCGATGAGCGTCTGGCCCTCGGGTCCCGCCTTCGTGCTGGCCCATGCGGCTCTGATCCCGGCGGGGGGCACGCTTTACAGCCAGGTCTTTGCGCTGGCGCGGATATTGGCCCTGCAGCGCCCGGCGGCCGAGCGGGACGGGGTGATGGCAAGCCTGCGGGCGATGCTGGCGCTGCCGTTTGTCGCGGTGCTGCCCCTGTGGTCGGTGGCCTTTGCGGCCGGGGTGCCGGTCCTGTCGATCTATCCGGTGGGGATGGTGTTTGCCGGGCTGATCCTGCTTCTGGCGTGGCGGTTCTGGCCTGCGGCGGGGTCTGGAGGGGCGCCTTCGGGGCTGTCCTTTCGGGCCGGGCTGGCCGAGATGGCACGCCCGGCGATTGCGCTGCGGGTGGTGGCGCTCGGCGCGGTGAGCGCGGCGGCGACGGTCTATATGGCGGTGATCGCGCTGGTGCTGGTGCCGGATGTGGGTCGGGGGCCTGCGGATGTGGCGCTTTATGTGGGGCTGGTGGCGGGGCTGGAGGTGCCGTTCATGCTGATGCTGCCTTGGGCGTCAGCGCGGTTGCCCCGCGTGTGGCTGATCTTCGGCGGGGCCTGTCTCTATGCGCTGCATCTGGGGGCCCTGCCGCTGATCGGCGGGTCGGGGTGGCTGTGGCTGATGGTGCTGCCTGCGGCGGTCGGCGGGGCGGCAACCTTGGCGCTGCCGATTGCTTATCTGCAGGATCAGTTGGCGGATCGCGCGGGGGCGGGGGCGTCGCTGCTGGCGTTGCAAAGGCTGGCGGGGGATGTTGTGGCGGCGGGGTGCTTTGTCCTCGGGACGGCGCTGGCGGGGTATGGGCTGGTGGCGGCGCTTGGGGTTGTGGTGTCGGTTGCCGGGGCGGCGGTGGTGGTGCTGGCGGACCGAAGGAGGGGGTGAGGGGCCCCACTTGCGCGCATTCCCCGCGCGGGAAAAAGCGAAGGCACTGCCTTCGCCCCGCGCCTGTGGGACGGTACCGCCTGGACCCTCACCACCAGCACGACAGAGGCCAGCGCCTGCCTGGGGTAGGCGCATCTGCGCCTGCCCGGGGGCAGGCAGGCGCAGGCCGGAACGCTTTGGCGTCCCGGCGGTCATGCGGATGGGGAAGCGCGTGGCAGAGGCGATGGCCTCTGCCAAGGCAGCGTTAACAAGGTAACTCAGTCGAAGAACCCCGGCCCGGCCTGCGCCAGCAGGTCCCGCGCCAGTGCCTCGCCCAACCCGGGGCCATCGGCCACGGGCCCGCGCATCTCACCCGCCAGAGCGCGCGAGCCATCCGGTCGCAGGATCTCGCCCCGTAGCCACAGGTGCCCCCCCTCCAGCACCGCCAGCCCCGCAATCGGCGTCTCGCAGGACCCGTCGAGCGTGGCGAGGAACTGGCGTTCGGCGGCGAGCCTTTGCCCCGTCGGCACGTCATGGACCGCCTCCAGCAGTGCCGCTGTCCGGGTATCCGCCGACCGCCGCTCGATCCCGATGGCCCCTTGCGCCACCGCTGGCAGCATCTCGGCGGGGTCGATGGCCGACCGCGCCACCTCGGCCATCCCCAGCCGCGTCAGCCCCGCCATGGCGAGGAAGGTCGCATGGGCCACCCCTTCCTCCAGCTTGCGCATCCGCGTCTGCACGTTTCCCCGGAATTCCACCAACTCCAGATCCGGGCGCCGCAACTTCAACTGCGCGCGCCGGCGCAGGGACGACGACCCGACCTTCGCCCCCTGCGGAAGGTCCGCGATCCCCGCAAAGCCCGGCGAGACGAACCCGTCGCGCACATCCGCGCGCGCAAGGTAGCAATCCAGCACCAGCCCCTCGGGCTGCAAGGTCGGCATGTCCTTCATCGAATGGACGGCGATGTCGATGCCGCCATCGAGCAGCGCCTCCTCGATCTCGCGCGTGAAGAGGCCCTTGCCGCCGATCTCCTTCAGGGGCCGGTCCAGCACCTGGTCCCCCGTCACCTTGATGACGGCGATGGAGAAGGCCTCTTCGGGCAGGTCATGCGCGGCCATCAGGCAGCGCCGCACCTCATGCGCCTGCCACAGGGCGAGGGGGGAGCCACGGGTTCCGATGCGCAGGGGGTGGGCGGGGGTGGGAAGCGTGGGTGTCATGCCCGGATTGGTAGCGTTGTCAGGTGCGCCTGACAACGGGTAGCCCGCATCATCGCCTTGACAAGGCCGCGCCGTCACGGGACGGGTTGGGCAAAAGCGGAGGGGCAGATGACCACGAAGACAATCCTGCGGGCCTTGAAGGGCGAGGTGCTGCCCACGCCGCCGATCTGGATGATGCGGCAGGCGGGGCGCTATCTGCCGGAATACAAGGCGACCCGGGCGCAGGCGGGGGACTTCCTGTCGCTGTGCTACACGCCCGATCTGGCCGCCGAAGTGACCTTGCAGCCGATCCGCCGTTATGGCTTCGATGCGGCGATCCTGTTCGCCGATATCCTGCTGATCGCGCAGGCCATGGGGGCGAAGCTGTGGTTTGCCGAGGGCGAGGGGCCGCGGCTTTCGACCGTCACCACGCCCGCGGAACTCGCGGCGCTGCGCCCGGTGGACGAAATCCACGCGACGCTGGCGCCGGTGTACGAGACGGTTCGCATTCTCTCGCGCGAACTGCCGTCCGAGACCACGCTGATCGGCTTTGCAGGCTCTCCCTGGACGGTCGCCACCTACATGATCGGCGGGCGCGGGTCGCCCGATCAGGGGGCGGCGCATGCGCTGAAGGCCAGCGACCGCGCGACCTTCCAGGGCCTGATCGACCGGCTGACCGAGGCCACGGTCGAGTATCTCTCCATGCAGGTGCAGGCGGGCGCCGAGGTGGTGAAGCTGTTCGACTCGTGGGCGGGCAGCCTGAAAGGGCAGGATTTCCAGGACTTTGCGGTGGAACCGGCGAAGCAGATCATCGCCGCGCTCAAGGCCCGCCACCCCGGCCTGCCGATCATCGCCTTCCCGCGTGAGGCGGGGCAGGGGTACATCGGTTTTGCCAAGGCCACCGGGGCCGATTGCGTGGCCATCGACAATTCGGTGACGCCGGAGTGGGCGGCGGCGAACGTGCAGGTGGACGGTTGCGTGCAGGGGAACCTCGATCCGTCGCACATGGTGACGGGGGGCGAGGCGATGGATGCGGCGGTGCGCCATGTGGTGCGCGCCTTTGCGGGCGGCCCGCATATCTTCAACCTCGGCCACGGGATCACGCCGGAGGCAGACCCGGCGAACGTGGCGCGGATGATCGCGGTCGTGCGGGGCGGCTAATGGGCTGGCTCTGGGTCGCGGTCACGCTGGTCGCGGCCGCCGCCCAGACCGCCCGCAACGCCACGCAATCGGGGCTGACGGCGCGGATCGGCACGCTTGGCGCGACGCAGGTTCGTTTCGTCTATGGGCTGCCCTTTGCGCTGGTGTTTCTGGCAGGGGTGCTGGCGGTTCAGGGCGGGCCGCTGCCGGTGCCGGGGGCGTGGTCGCTTGGCTTTGCGGTGATGGGGGCGCTGGCGCAGATCGGGGCGACGGCGCTGATGCTGGCCGCGATGCAGGCGCGGGGGCTGGCGGTCGCCACCGCCTGGATCAAGACAGAGCCTGTGCTGATCGCGCTGATGGGGGCGGCGGTGCTGGGGGATGTCTTGACCTGGCCGATGATCGGGGCGGTGGCGCTGGCCACCTTTGGCGTCCTTCTGATGGCGCGACCTGCGGGGTCGCCTTGGGCGCTGGCCCCGGCGGTGCTCGGCCTTTCGGCGGCGGCGCTGTTCGGGCTGGCGGCGATCGGGTTCCGGGGGGCGATTCTCGCCCTGCCCAAGGGAGGGTTCGTCCTGCGCGCTTCGGTCATCCTGTGCCTGTCGCTGGCGCTGCAGGTGGCGTTGCTGGGGGTGTGGATGGCGCTGCGGGCGCCGGGGGTGATGGCGGCCTCGCTGTCGCTGTGGCGCCCTTCGCTGGCTGCCGGGTTCCTTGGGGCCTTTGCCTCGCAGTTCTGGTTTCTGGGGTTTGCGCTGACGAGTGCGGCGAATGTCCGCACGCTGGCGCTGGTCGAGGTGGTGTTTGCGACGGTGGTGGGGTGGCTGGCCTTCGGGCAAAGGCTGGACCGGCGGC
>CAZVIS010000015.1:9724-24499 GCA_964627355.1 uncultured Rhodobacterales bacterium | reverse complement strand
GCACCGGGAACAGCCATTCGAAACAGGCGTGGCATTCGATGGCGATGTGCAGCCGACCCGTCTTGCCAGAGCGTAGCCCCCGGAATTCCTCTTCCAGCGCATCGATCTCGGGCAGGATCCGTTCGGCCAGCCGCAACATCCGCAGGCCCGCAGCCGACAGGCGCAAAGGCTTGGATCGCCTGACAAAAAGCTCGATCCCTGCCTGTTCCTCCAACCCCTTCACCTGATGGGACAGCGCACTTTGCGTCATGTTCAAGAGGTCCGCCGCCCGCGCCAATCCCCCCGCCTGATGGATCGCGCGGACTGTCCGCAGGTGCCGGAATTCGAGGTGCATGATAGCGTGACCCTCATGATGATGATGAGAATTATGAATTTGTCTCACGTCGCCCGGCATGGGACAAGGGGATCAAAGGAGCCCCGCCATGCCCGCACCCGCCGTATCCTTCGAATTCTTCCCGCCCCAGACGCTCGACGCGTCCTTCCGGCTGTGGGAGACGGTGCAGATGCTCGCCCCGCTCGACCCCGCCTTCGTGTCGGTGACCTATGGCGCGGGCGGCACGACGCGCAAGTTGACACATGAGGCGGTGACGACGATCGGGCGGAACTACGGGCTGCGCGTCGCGGCACACCTGACCTGCGTGGATGCGACACGCGCCGAAACCCTTGCGATTGCTGATGCTTACGCCGAGGCGGGCGTGACCGAGATCGTGGCGCTGCGGGGCGATGCGCCGAAAGGGGCTGCCCGCTTCACCCCCCACCCCGAGGGCTTTGCTTCTTCGGTCGAACTGATCGAGGCGTTGGCCGGACGCTTTACCCTGCGCGTCGGCGCTTACCCCGAGCGGCACCCGGACGCCGCCGACACGCTTGCGGATGTACATTGGCTCAAGGCCAAGCTCGACGCAGGCGCGACCAGCGCCATCACCCAGTTCTTCTTCGAGGCGGACACCTTCCTCCGCTTCCGCGACCTCTGCGCCAAGGAAGGCATCACTGCCCCGATCATTCCCGGCATCCTGCCGATCCAGTCGTGGGAGGGCGCCAAGCGCTTTGCCGCCCGCTGTGGCACCCGCGTTCCCCTGCGTCTGGACGAGGCGTTCCAGACCGCTGCCCGAGACGGGCGCGAGGAGTTGCTGGCGCTGACCCACTGCACCACGCTGTGCACCCGGCTTCTGGACGAAGGGGTCGAGGCGCTGCACTTCTACACCCTTAACCGCCCGCACCTGACGCGGGACGTGTGCCATGCTCTGGGGATCAAGGCGCAGGTGGCGCTGGAAAAGGTCGCCTGACCCACTGATTCTTCTTGCCAGTGAAACGAACCGGGCGATAGCTTTTTGCCCTAGGGTTCTGATTTCATTTGCAAGGACAAACATATGGCGACGCTTGAGTACGGGACTTCCCACGAGGATGTGAAGGAGGTCCAGTCCACGCTGAACAAGCTTGGCTACAAGATTCCCGTGAACGGTGCCTATGACGACGCGACCGCCAGGGCACTGGAGGACATGTGCTCCAAGCTGAAGATCCAGGCCGATCCCCTGAAGGTGGACGGCAAGATGTGGGAGGCGCTGAACTATGCCTCTGAAGAGCGCACTCTGGTTATCGTCAAGAACAAGCAAGCCTGGGTGACACGGGCGCAGCTAGCGCAGCTTCAGAAACTCGCGTCCGAACGGGCGGTAGCGGCCGTCCAGCCGCTGATCAACATGGCCAACGAGGCCAAGATGCTGTGGGACGCGCACAATCAGGCGCGCGATGCGAACTGGTTCTGGTCAAGCGCGGTGGACGTTGCCGTCGGCACCAAGTTCCCCTCCGCCGGTACGATGGCGGCCGCGGTCAAGGCCGCCAAGGGCCTGGAGATGCAGGCCAAGGCGGGCAAGCTGACACCCGAAATGCTGAACAGCTATTCGGCCACGATCCGTCAGGCCTTTGCCGACATGGACCAGTACCGCGAGGAACTGTTCGGCGGTGGTGAAGAACTCTGCAAGAACCTCAAGATCATCCAGGACGGTGCCGTGATCGTGCTGCAGGTCACCGCCGCCGTCGCCACCGGCGGCGCGTCCTGGAAGGTGCAGGTCGCCGTGTCAGCCGGGGTTGCCGCGTATGAGGCAACACTGGAAGAAGTCAACAAGGCCTCGGTCGATGGCAGCTATTCGATCGAGACGGGCGTGGTGAACGTCTTTCTCGCCGCCGCCGTGGACGGCACCGTCGGCCTGATCCTCAAGGGCGGCAAACTCGGGCCGTTCATGGACAAGGTCGAGAAGAAGGCGCTGGAGGAAGCCGGCAGCGCCAAGCTGAAGAAGTTCGTGATCAAGGCGATCAACGGCGGCGCCCAGCAGATGATCGAGGACGGGATCAAGGGCCTGAAGGGCCTGACCGACCCGAAGAAGAAGTTTACCATGGAAGACTTCGTCGAGGCCGCGGTGGCGAGTTTCGTCAAGGGCGCGGGGCTCAAGAACATGGGCAAGATCTGCGAGGCGCTCGGCAAGAAGGGCGCACCCTGGCTTAACCCCGCCCACCTCGGCCGCTTCGGCAAGCAGAAGCTGAACAAGGCCGGTGAGGAAGGCGTAAAGAAGGTGGCTGACATCCTGATGGGCGCCGCCATTGCCGACGTGGCCGACGGCTGGGATCCGAAGAAGGGCCCCAGCGATTTTGAGCAGACGATCATCGACCGCGTGCTGAAGGACCCCAAGCTCAAGGCCGCCTATGACAAGGAGGTCAAGGCGGGCAACGTCGAGGACAAGAAGTAGCCCCGCTTGCCGCAGCCCCCGCATCCGCTAAGGTGGCGCGAGAGGTGCCCCCATGCCGCATGTCCTGATCCTGAACGGCCCGAACCTGAACCTGCTGGGCCAGCGCCAGCCCGAGGTTTACGGGCGCGAGACGCTGGCCGATGTCGAGGCGGCCTGTACCGCGCTGGCGCTCGATCTGGGCCTGACAGTGGAATGTCGGCAATCCAACCACGAGGGCGCGCTGGTGGACATGATCCAGGCCGCGCGGGCCACCGCGCAGGGCATCGTCATCAACCCCGGCGCCTACAGCCACACCTCGGTCGCGATCCTCGATGCGCTGACCGCCTTCGACGGGCGGGTGATCGAGGTCCACATCTCGAACATCCACAAGCGCGAGGCGTTCCGGCATCATTCCCATGTCTCCGCCCGCGCGGACGGGGTGATCGCGGGCTGTGGGACAGAGGGCTACCTGCTGGCGCTGCGGCGGCTGGCAACGCTGTTGGCCGTGTGATGGACCTGCCGAAGAACCGCTTCAAGGAACGGCTGCTAGCGGGGGAAAGCCAGATCGGCCTGTGGAACTCGCTGCCGGGGTCGCTGGTAGCCGAGGTGCTGGCGGGCGCAGGCTTCGACTGGGTGGCGATCGACACCGAGCATGCGCCGACGGACGTGCCGGAGACGCTGGCCATGATGCAGGCGATGGCGCCCTATCCGGTGCAGGCACTGGTGCGGCCTGCGGCGAATGACGCGGTGCTTATCAAGCGGGTGCTCGATCTGGGCGCGCAGACGCTGGTGATCCCCTATGTGCAGAATGCCGACGAGGCACGGGCGGCGGTGGCCGCGATGCGCTATGCGCCTGCAGGGATGCGCGGCGTGGCGGGAATGACGCGGGCGAGCCGCTACGGCGCGGTCAGGGACTATGCCGCGCGGGCCGAGGAAGAGCTGTGCCTCATCGTGCAGGTCGAGACGACCGAGGCGGTGGACCGGATCGAGGAGATTGCTGGGGTGGACGGGGTGCATGGCCTGTTCATCGGGCCTGCGGACCTTTCGGCCTCGATGGGCCTCGTCGGGCAGTTGCAGCACCCGCAGGTGGTGGCGAAAATCGAGGAAGCGATCCGTCGGATCGTGGCCACCGGCAAGGCGGCAGGCATCCTGACGGTGGACCGGGATTTCGCGCTGCACTGCATTGCGCTTGGCTCCACCGTGACGGCGATAGGGGTAGACCTTCACCTGCTCATGCAGGGCGCCCGGTCGCTGGCGCAGGCGTTCCGCTGATCGCCTAGGGCCGCCGCGGCACGGCCGGGATACGCGACCGGCCGATAGGATAGGTCGCCTCGGGGTGTGGGGGTACGCCATGGGTGCGGCTCCAGAACCCCGGCCCGCCGCGCGCCGCCCACAACGGCACCGTCAGCAGGATGCCCGCCACGAACCCGCCCGCATGCGCCCAGTAGGCCACTCCGCCCTGATCCGAAGGCGTCGAGATCCCGCTGAACACCTGCAAGGCGAACCAGATGCCAAGGACGATCCAGGCCGGGATCGGGAAGATGCGGAAGAAGATCACGAAGATGAACAGCACATCCACCCGCGCCCTTGGGAACATCAGGAGATATCCCCCAAGCACCGCCGCGATGGCGCCTGAAGCGCCGACCATCGGGATCGGGCTGAAGGGGTCGGCCAGCACCTGCGCCAGCGAGGCCGCGATCCCCCCGGCCAGATAGAATCCCGCGAAACGCGCGTGCCCCATCTCGTCCTCGATGTTGTCGCCGAACACCCACAGGAACAGCATGTTCCCCGCCAGATGCATCCAGCCACCATGCAGGAACATCGAGGTGAGGAATCCGTGCCAGCCAAACCCCTCGCTGACCGCAAGCGGCACAAGGCCCCAATTCACGAAGAACCAGCCAAGCGCGCGTTCGTCCGGGATCGTCAGCCAGTAGCCCAGAAAGATCGCGACATTGGCCGCAACCAGCGCCCAGGTGACAAAGGGCGTCCGGCCAGAGGGGTTGTGATCGCGGATCGGAAACATCGTGCCAGCCTTTCCGATCTGCCTTTGCTGGTCAAGCGCAAGGCCAGCACGCCCGTGCCCGCAGGCAATCGTTCAGGCCGTCGTCGCCAGCAATTGCGCGTTCCCGCCGGATGCGGTGGTATCGATGCAGACGTGCCGTTCGAGCGTGACGTGGCTGGCATCGGGCAGGCCCGTGAGCAGGGGCAGGATCGGCCCTGTCCGCGTTGCCAGTGCCTGCACAAAGGGGCGGCTCTCCTCGCCCCAGTAGATCGCGCCGGAAAAGCCGGGCAATGATGACAGAGCCCCCGCTGGCAGCCCCGGCGCCTCGACCGCAAGGCCCCCCAGTCGCCGAACCGCCTCGGCCTGGGCCATCGCCTGCGAGGGGGCAGGCCCGAGGCAGAGGAGAGGTGCGCGAGCATAGTCCGACAGGCGGTTTGACTCGCCCGTGGGGCCGGGCAGGTCTGCGGTGTGAAGGGGATCCGTCGAAGGACGCAAGGCTGCGAGCGCTGCGCCAACATCGGCCTCCGTCACCCTGCGGTCGCCCATGGGGGCGACCCCGGGCGCGGGGGTCGCGGTGAAGCGGGTCAGGTACTGCGGCCCTCCGGCCTTTGGCCCGGTGCCCGACAGGCCCTCCCCCCCAAAAGGCTGGCTGCCCACCACCGCGCCGATCTGGTTGCGGTTCACGTAGGTATTGCCTGCCCGGATCCGGCTGACCACCCGCTGCACGCGGTCGTCGATCCGGGTGTGCAGGCCGAAGGTCAGGCCGTAGCCCGTCGCGTTGATCCGGTCGATCACGGCGTCCAGTTCCTCGGCCCGGAAGCGGGCGATGTGCAGGACGGGGCCGAAGATCTCGCGCGGCATGTCGGCGATGCCGCCCACCCGCAGGACGGTCGGGCCGATGAAGTTGCCTGCCGGTGCCGCCATCTCCTTCAGCACCCGGCCTTGTGCCCTTGCCTCGGCCACATAGGCGCGGATCCCCTCGGCCGCCGTAGCGTCGATCACCGGGCCTACGTCGGTCGCCAAGGACCACGGATCGCCCAGGGCAAGCTCATCCATCGCCCCGAACAGCATCTCGGTCACCGCATCCGCGATGTCGTCCTGCACATAAAGACAGCGAAGGGCCGAGCACCTTTGCCCCGCCGACTGGAAGCTGGACGCAAGGATATCCCGCACCGCCTGCTCCGGCAGGGCAGTCGAGTCCACGACCATCGCATTCAGGCCCCCCGTCTCGGCGATCAACGGAGCACCCGGTGCCAAATGGTCCGCCATCGCCCGGCGGATCGCCAACGCCGTTGCGGTGGACCCAGTGAAGCACACGCCCGAGACGCGTGGGTCCTTCGTCAGCATCGCCCCGACCGTCCCGTCCCCCGGCAGCAGTTGCAGCGCCGTTGCAGGGACGCCTGCCCGCAAGAGCAACTCCACCCCAAGCGCCGCAATCAGTAGCGTCTGCGGCGCGGGCTTGGCCACCACTGCATTCCCCGCCGCCAGCGCTGCAACAATCTGCCCGGTAAAGATCGCCAGCGGGAAGTTCCAAGGCGAGATACAGGCAAAGACCCCACAGGCAGGCGCGGTCAGCGCCCCTGCCCCTTCAGCGTAGTAGCGCAGGAAATCCACCGCCTCGCGCAGTTCGGAGACCGCGTCGGGCAGCGTCTTGCCCGCCTCGCGCGCCAGCAGGGCGAAGATGCGGCCATGCTCGGCCTCAAACAGGTCGGCGGCGCGGCGCAGGACCTCGGCGCGCTCGGGGGCAGCAGCTTCCCACGGGGCGGCGGCGGCCAGCGCCGTCTCCACATCCGGGGCGCTGGCGGGGGTCACGTGGCCCACAACCGCCCCGGTTGCAGGGTTGCGCACCTCGGTCTGCATCCCCCCTGCCACTGGCCCTGCCAGCCTGGGCCGAGCCTCGAACAGCGTTGCGGCAAACGGCAACCGCGCCGCCTCCACCGCCGCAAGATCCCCCGTATCGGTCAGGTCCCACCCCCGCGCATTCCGGCGCGGGGAAAAAAGGGTGGCCCCGGTCGGCAGCGCGAGATTCACCGCGTCCGCCATCCCTTGCATCGCGGTCAGCGGGCAGGCCGCTACCCGGGTCGCGGGCACATCCTCGGCCACCACCTGATTGACGAAACTGGAATTTGCCCCGTTCTCCAGCAGGCGGCGGACCAAGTAGGCGAGCAAATCCCGGTGCGCCCCGACCGGGGCATAGATCCGGCAGCGCGTGGCGTGGTCGGCCATGACGATCTCGTGCAGCCGTTCCCCCATGCCATGCAAGCGCTGGAACTCGAAGTCCCCTGTGTCGCGACCCATCTGGCGCGCCAGGTCCAGTACCGCCGCCACGGTATGCGCGTTGTGCGTTGCGAATTGCGGGTAGATGCGGTCGGTCAGACCCAGCAGTTTGCGGGCATTCGCGATGTAGCTGACATCCGTCGCCTGCTTGCGGGTAAACACGGGGAAAGAGGCCAGCCCCATAACCTGCGCCCGCTTCACCTCGGCATCCCAATAGGCGCCCTTGACCAGCCGCACCATGATCCGCCGGTCAAGGCGGGTCGCCAACCCATGCAGCCAGTCGATCATCGCCCCCGCGCGCCGTCCGTAGGCCTGCACCACGACCCCGAACCCGTCCCACCCGGCAAGCGAGGCATCCTCCAGCACCGCCTCGATCACCCGGGCGGAAAGGGCCAGCCGGTCCGCCTCCTCGGCATCGATGTTGAACCCAAGGCCCGCGGCCCGCGCAAGGCCCGCCAGCGCCTTCACCCGCGGCACCAGTTCCGCCATCACGCGGGCTTCCTTGGCCACCTCATAGCGCGGATGCAGGGCGCTCAGCTTCACCGAGATCCCCGGATTCGTGCGGATGTCATTCCCCCGCGCCGCCCCCGCAATCGCCGTGATCGCGGCGGAATAGGACAGGTGATAGCGCCGTGCGTCGCCTTCGGTGCGCGCGGCCTCTCCCAGCATGTCATAGCTGTAGGTATAGCCCTTGGCCTCGAGGTCCGAGGCGCGGGTCATGGCGCCCGCGATCGTCTCGCCCAGGACGAACTGCCGCCCCATCTCCTTCATCGCGCGGCTGACGGCGGTGCGGATCACCGGTTCCCCCAACCGCTTCACCGCCGCCTTCAGATGCCCGACGACCCCCGGCTCGCGCTCCTCCAGCACCCGCCCCGTCAGCATCAGCGCCCAGGTCGAGGCGTTCACCAGCGAAGAGGCCGACTTGCCCAGATGCCGCCCCCAGTCCGCGGGCGCGATCTTGTCCTCGATCAGCGCATCCATCGTGGGGGCATCCGGCACCCGCAGCAGCGCCTCGGCGAGGCACATCAGCGCGATGCCCTCATCGGTCGAGAGGCCGTATTCGGCAAGGAACACCTCCATCAGCCCCGGCCGCGCGCTGCCCCGGATCCGCGTCACGAGATCCGCGCCCGAGGCCACGATCCTCGCCCGCGCCTCCGGGCCAAGCCCGGCCTCGGCGATCAGGCGCGCGACCTGCGCCGCCTCATCCGTCAGGGCGTCATGGTCGATGATGTGGCGCGGGTCGGCGGGGGTGTCGCGGGGCATGGTGGTCCTCCTGTACAGCCCATGATACAGCGGAAGATGCCGCCGTTTCTCCCGATGTTCCGGGTTCCGCAGGCGGATCGACTGAATACAAGGGGATCCCCGATGCAGACGGCCCGCGTGGACCTCGACAGCTTCGACCACGCCATCCTACGCATCCTTGCGGTCGAGGGGCGGATCAGTGCCACCGAACTCGCCCGCCGCATCGGGCTGTCGAAATCCCCCACGCAGGCGCGCATGAAACGTCTGGAGGAAGCGGGGGTGATCGCGGGCTACCGCGCGCAGCTGGACTGGGTGCGGATGGGGCTTGCCCATGTGGCCTTCGTCGAGGTGCGCCTTTCAGACACGCGAGAGGCGGCACTCCAGGCCTTCAACCGCGCCGTGGCGGATGTGCCCGAGATCGAGGAGTGCCACATGATCGCCAGCCGCTTCGACTACCTGCTGAAGGTCCGCACCGCCGATATCCAGGACTACCGGCGGGTTCTGGGAGAGAAGCTGAGCGCCCTGCCCCACGTCGCCTCGACCTCGACCTATGTGGCGATGGAGGCGGTGAAGGAAGGCGCCCGCTGACCGGCGCAGCGCCTGCCCGCCGGGTGGGCCGCCTGCCCTCCCGGGGATGTCTGGGCAGGAAAGAAGGGGAAAGGACTGGGCTTCTGGAGGACCCGACCGCAGGGCCGCGCACCGGATGGCCCGATCGCGCGCCCTGCCCTGCGCGACCTTCTTTCGCGTCGATTCTTGCCGGAAGAGCCTAGGGGGAGTCGTCGGAACGGCGACGGGGGCGGCGCCCCCAAAGGCAACCCGCGCAAAGGCATGACCACAAGGCGCCGGGGGGTCCAAGGGGGCGTATGCGCCCCCTTGCCTCCTTGACGGTGAAACTTGTAGGCCACGCGGGGCGTAGGTTCGGCATGATCCTTCACCGTGCCATGGACCTGTCCGGTCGCCTCCTGATCGCCGCCCTCTTTGCGGCGGGGGCGGTGCAGAAGGTGGCCTCGCCTACCGAGGTCATGGACCTGCTCGCGAGCGCGGGCCTGCCTCCCCTGCTCGTCTGGCCCGCAGCGGCTTTCAATGCAGGGGCAGCAGTGGCGCTGGTGGCGGGGTGGCGGCTGCGGGCCGTGGCGCTGGCGCTTGCCGCCTATTGCGGCGCGACGAGCGTCTTTCACCTGATCCCCTCCGACCCGTGGCAGATGTCGATCTTCGTCAAGAACTGGGCGATTGCCGGGGGGTTGTTGGTTCTCGCGGCCTCACGCCGGGGCTGAGGGCTTGCCAAGCCGGTCGCTCGGGTCCCATCGTGACACACCACCTTCGCAGGACCGACCATGACGCTGGACCCAAGGGACCTCGCCGCCGCCACCGCCCCCCTGCCGAAGGCGCGGTCGATGCCTGCGGGCTTCTACACCGACCCCGCCATCTTCGCCCTGGAACGCGAGCGGATCTTCCTGCGCGACTGGTTCTTCCTGTGCCGGGACGAGATGCTGCCCGACCCCGGCGACTTCCGCAGCTTCGACACGCCCGGGGGCCCTATCGTCGCCCTGCGCGCCACTGACGGCGCCTTGCGCGTCTTTGCCAACTTTTGCCGCCACCGGGGGTCGATCCTGCTGGAGGGCGAGGGGAATTGCGGCGGGCGCGTCACCTGCCCCTATCACGGGTGGAGCTATCTGAACGACGGGCGCCTTTATGGCTGCCCCGACATGGCCGATGCCGAGGGGTTTGACAGGGTCGAGAACGGGATGGTGGCGCTGGAGACCGACGTTTGGGCGGGCTTCGTCTTTGCGCGGTTCATGAGGGGCGGCCCGACGCTAGCCGCACACCTTGGCGACCTGCCCGAGCGCATGGCCAGCCACCGCCCCGCCGAGATGGTCTGCACCTGGCGGATCGTGCTGGAACCCCGGTGCAACTGGAAGCTGATCCTCGAAAACGCGATGGAGACCTATCACACCGGCGTCGTCCACAAGGATACCGTCGGCGCGCAAAGGTCGCGGACGCTGGCCACCAAGGGCGACTGGATTTGCATTCAGGTGGTCTCGGGTCGCTCCATCGCTACGCTGACGGACAAAGTCGCGCCCTTCGACCCCATCGCGGGCCTAGACGACGACGCGCGGCAGGGGACCTATTTCACGGTCGCCCTGCCAACCATGCAGTTCGCCGTCGCGCAGGATTGCCTCTGGTGGCTGAACGTCACACCCGTGGCCGCCGACCGGTCCCGCCTTGAAATCGGGGGCTGCTTCCCGAAGGACCGCCTGACCCTGCCCGACTTCGCCGCCCGCGCCGCCGCCTACTATGACCGGTGGGAGAGGGTGGGGCGCGAGGATGTGGGCATCCTTGAACGCCAGCAGCGCGCGCTCGGGTCCGCGCTTTATCGCCCCGGGCCGCTGTCCGGGCGGGATGACATGGTGCAGGCGCTCGGGGTCTGGGTGCTGGATCGGCTGGGGCTCTAGCGCGCCTTTCGGCCGTAAAGCTCCAGCCGGTGCCACTCGATCTCATAGCCCAGTTCGGCGGCAATCTCGGCCTGCAGGCGTTCGATCTTGTCCGAGCGGAACTCGATCACGTCTCCGGTGTCGAGGTCGATCAGGTGGTCGTGGTGAATGTCGCCGGCAAGCTCGTACCGCGCGCCCGCCCCATCGAATTCGTTGCGAAGCACTGTCCCCGATTTCTCCAGTACCGCAAGCGTGCGATAGACCGTCGCCTGAGAGACGCTGGCGTCCAACTGCTTGGCCCGCGTCAGGATATCCTCGGCGCGCGGATGGTCCGCGGCCTCGCGCAGGACATGAAGGATGACCAGACGCTGGCGTGTGACGCGGACGCCCTCGGCACGCAGGTCGGTCTCGATGTCATCGGTCTGCAACTGCATGCGGGCAGGCTAGCACAACTGCCGCGTTTGGCTCAAGATTGAGAATTACTCTCAAACCCTTGACTTTCAGCGAAGCATTCTCATTATCATAACGAAACCTACAGAAGGACGATCATGCGGAACCTGCCGATTCTCGCGCTCGTGTCCTGCCTCGCCACGCCCGCCTTGGCCGATGAGTTCAAGGTGGTCACTACCTTTACAGTGATTGCCGACATGGCGCGGAACGTAGCGGGCGACCACGCCACCGTCGTCTCGGTGACCAAGCCCGGTTCGGAAATCCACGGCTATGAGCCCACACCCCGCGATCTGGTGGGCGCACAAGACGCGGACCTGATCCTGTGGAACGGGATGGGACTGGAACGGTGGTTCGAACAGTTCCTGGCGAACCTAGGCGACATTCCGGCGGCGACCCTGTCGGACGGGGTAGAACCCATCCCGATCAGCGGCGGCGGCTATGAGGGGCGGCCGAACCCGCATGCCTGGATGTCGCTGGACAGCGCGTTGGTCTATGTGGACAACATCGCCCGCGCCATGTCGGAGGCGGACCCCGAGAATGCCGCCGCCTATGCCGCCAATGCCGAGGCCTACAAGGCGCAGCTGACCGGGGCCATCGGCCCCCTGAAGGACCTGATCGCCACGGTGCCCGAGGACAAGCGGTGGCTGGTGTCCTGCGAGGGCGCCTTCAGCTATCTCGCCCGCGACCTGGGATTGAAGGAAGCTTACCTCTGGCCGATCAACTCGGACGCCACGGGTACGCCGCAGCAGGTGCGGGCGGTGATCGACACGATCCGCGCGAACGACATCCCCGTCGTGTTCTGCGAAAGCACCGTGAACAACGACCCCGCCAAGCAAGTGGCGCGTGAAACCGGGGCAGCCTACGGCGGGGTCCTTTATGTCGACAGCCTGTCCGAGGCGGACGGGCCGGTGCCCACCTACCTCGACCTTCTGCGCGTAACGACCGAGACGGTGGCTGCAGGGCTGACGCAGGCGGTGAAGTGATGCAACACAGCGAGGTCACGGCGGATCTCTCGGGCCTCTGGGCGCGGGATATCAGCGTGACCTACCGCAACGGGCTGGTGGCGCTGCGCGATGCGACGTTCTCGATCCCGCGCGGAAGCATTGCCGCGCTGGTGGGGGTGAATGGCGCGGGGAAATCGACGCTGTTCAAGGCGATCATGGGGTTCGTTCCCGTCGCCAAGGGCGAGATCGGGGTTCTGGGGCGCTCGGTGCGGGAGGCCCTCAAGGCGGGCCTCATCGCCTATGTCCCGCAGGCAGAAGAGGTGGACTGGACCTTCCCCGTGTTGGTGGAAGATGTGGTGATGATGGGCCGCTATGGCCGCATGGGCTTCCTGCGGATCCCGCGCGCGGCGGACCACGCGGCGGTGGATCAGGCCCTGTCCCGCGTCGGCATGACAGACTACCGCAAGCGCCAGATTGGGGAATTGTCGGGGGGGCAACGCAAGCGCGTCTTCCTTGCCCGCGCCTTGGCGCAGGACGGGCAGGTGATCCTTCTCGACGAACCCTTCACCGGCGTCGATGTCCAGACCGAAGAGGCGATCATCCGCCTGCTGCGCGAGTTGCGCGACGAAGGCCGCGTGATGCTGGTGTCCACCCACAACCTCGGCTCGGTGCCGGAATTCTGCGACCATACGGTGCTGGTGAAGGGCACGGTCCTCAACTACGGCCCGACCGAGACGACCTTCACCCGGGCGAACCTCGAGGCGGCCTTCGGCGGTGTCCTGCGCCATTTCGTCCTTGGCGGGTCTGACCTGCATGACGACGAGGATGCCCGCCACGTCACCATCCTAACCGATGACGAGCGGCCCATGGTCATCTACGACGACCGCACGCGCACCAGAGGCCCCGGGGGATGACCGTCCTTCTGGAACCCTTCGGCTATGGCTACATGGTCAATGCCATGTGGGTCTCGGCCCTTGTGGGCGGGGTCTGCGCGTTCCTGTCGGCCTATCTGATGCTGAAGGGCTGGTCGCTGATCGGGGACGCGCTGTCGCATGCCATCGTGCCGGGGGTGGCAGGAGCGTACCTTTTGGGGCTGCCGTTCGCTTTGGGGGCCTTCTTGTCGGGCGGTCTTGCGGCGGCGGCGATGCTGTTCCTGAACAGCCGGACGGGGCTGAAGGAGGATACGGTCATCGGCCTGATCTTCACATCCTTCTTCGGGCTAGGCCTCTTCATGATCTCGGTCTCGCCGACGCCGGTGGATGTGAAGACCATCATCCTTGGCAACATCCTTGCCATCTCGCCCGAGGATACGCTGCAACTAGCCATCATCGGCTTCGTCTCGCTGGCGATCCTGCTGGTGAAATGGAAAGACCTGATGGTCGCCTTCTTTGACGAGAACCACGCGCGGTCCATCGGCCTGCATCCCGGCCGACTGCGGTTCCTGTTCTTCGTGCTGCTCTCGGCCTCCTGCGTGGCGGCGTTGCAAACGGTCGGTGCCTTCCTTGTCATCGCGATGGTGGTGACACCGGGGGCCACTGCGTACCTTCTTACCGACCGCTTCCCGCGCCTGCTGGCGCTGTCGGTCGCCATCGGCACGGTGACAAGTTTCACCGGCGCCTATGCGTCCTTCTTCCTCGACGGGGCGACGGGGGGGATCATCATCTGCCTTCAGACGGCGATCTTCCTGCTGGCCTTCCTGTTTGCGCCCAAGCACGGGATGCTGGCCGCCCGGCGTCGGGCGGCGAGGGCGTGATGGACTGGCTGACCCCCTTCCAGTTCCCCTTCATGCAGAACGCCTTCCTCGCGGCTGTTCTGCTGGCCCCGCCTACGGCTCTGCTATCCTGTTTCCTCGTGCTGAAAGGCTGGTCCCTGATGGGCGACGCGATCAGCCATGCGACCCTGCCCGGCATCGTCATCGCCTATATGCTGAACCTGCCCCTCATCATCGGGGCCTTTGTCGCGGGCATGACCTGCGCGCTGGCGGTCGGGTTCCTGAAGGACAACAGCCGGGTGAAGCAGGACACTGTGATGGGCGTCGTCTTCTCGGGCATGTTTGGGCTGGGGCTGGTGCTTTACACGCAGGTGCAGACGAACGTGCATCTGGACCACATCCTCTTTGGCAACATGCTGGGGGTGGGGGCGGCCGATCTGTGGACGGCGGGTCTGGTGGCGGTTGGGGTGACAGGCGTGCTGGCCGCCAAGTGGAAGGACCTGCTGCTGCACGCCTTCGACCCGGCGCAGGCGCGCACCCTGGGTCTGCCGGTCGGATGGCTGCACTACGGGCTTCTTGCCGTGATCTCGCTGACCATCGTGGCGACGCTCAAGGCCGTGGGGCTGATCCTCGCCATCGGATTGCTGATCGCGCCGGGGGCCATCGCGTTCCTTGTGACGCGAGAGTTCCGGCACATGATGGTGGTCGCTGTGGCCGTCACGCTGGCCAGCACGACCGGCGGCGTTTATCTGAGCTTCTGGCTGGACAGCGCCCCCGCGCCGACGATCATCCTGATGCTGACGGGGGCCTTCGTGCTGGCCTTCCTTTGGCGGCAGATACGGACACGGGCAACACAGCGCGCCGCGTGACGGCTACTGCCGCGTACCCGCCATCCAGATTGCCCGCACCTCCAGATCGTCGGACAGCAGCACCAGATCCGCCGCCGCCCCCGGCGCGATCCGTCCCGCCGAAACCCCCATCAGGTCGGCCGGTATCGACG
>CAZVIS010000015.1:0-9624 GCA_964627355.1 uncultured Rhodobacterales bacterium | reverse complement strand
GCCCCCGGCGCGATCCGTCCCGCCGAAACCCCCATCAGGTCGGCCGGTATCGACGTCGCCATCGCCAGCGCCCGCTCCACCGGCACCCCCACCTGCTCCACCAGCACCCGCACCGCCTGCGCCAGCGTCAGGTCCGCCCCGGCGAGCGTCCCGTCCGCCAGCGTCAGCCGCCCGTCCCGCCGCAGCACGCGCCGCCCGTTGAGCGTCATCTCCGCAAGATCCGTCCCCGCAAAGGCCATGCAGTCGCTGACGAGGAACATCCCCTCGCCCCGCGCCGCCAAGGCAAACCGCAGGACGGCCGGATGCACATGGATGCCATCCGCGATGATCCCTGCCGCAGCCGTGCCCCCCAGCACCGCCCCCGCAAGCCCCGGCTCCCGATTGCCAATCTGGCTCATCGCGTTGAAAAGATGCGTTGCACAGCGCGCACCCGCGCGGAACGCCGCCTCGGCCACCTCATGCGTGCAGTCGCTGTGGCCGAGGCTCACCACAGCCCCCGCCGCCGCCAATGCCGCGATCTGCTCCAGCGTCGCGGCCTCGGGCGCCAGCGTCACCATCAGCGCGGGCATCCGCCGCGCGGCCTCGCACATGCGGCCCAGATCCTCGCCCGTCATCGGACGGATCAGGGCCGGATCATGCGCCCCCTTCCGCCGGGGATCGAGGTGCGGTCCTTCCAGATGCAGGCCGAGGAACCCCGGCACCCTCGCCTCTGCCGCCTTCACCCCGGCGTCGATCACGGCCACGGTCGCCTCAGGTGTATCCGTGATAAGCGTGGAAAGAATCCCCGCCGTCCCAAGCACCCGATGCGCAGCGCAGATGTGGCGCAGGGCGGCGAGGTCCGTCGCCCCGTCCACCATCACCCCGCCGCCGCCATTTACCTGCAGGTCCACGAAACCGGGGGTCAGCGTGCCCTCTACCCGCTCCACCAGCACGCCCCCGGGGACCTCTCCAACCCCCACGATCCGCCCGCCGTCGAGGATCACGGCCCCCGCGCGCATCCGCGTCCCGTCGAAAATCCGCGAGGGGGAAATCGCCCGCATCACATCGTCTCCGTCACCTTGCGCAGATGCGGCGGCACGTCGGGATCAAAGCCGCGCCTGCGCGCCAGCCCCTCGACGCAGGCATAGAAGGACGCGGCCAGCACCAGGGGCGCCACCAGCGGATGCAGCCCCGCGACTGTGGGGAGCGTGACCGCCCCCGGCACCTCAGCCCCTGTGACAAAGACATCCGCCCCCTGCCCCGCCAGCCGCTCAGCCGTGGCAATCAATTGCGGAAGGGCGGCATCGGCGACGCCCAGAGCCAGCACCGGAAAGCGCCCTTGCACGATGGCTGAAGGCCCATGCAGCACTTCGGCGGCACTGTAGGCCTCGGCATGCAGGCCGCTGGTTTCCTTCATCTTCAGCGCGGCCTCGCAGGCAATCGCATAGCCCGGGCCGCGCCCCAGGACATAGGCCGAGGCCGCCCGCGCCAGCCGGTCCGACAGCGGCCGCCAGTCCAGCGCCACCGCCTGCGCGAGCGCCCCCGGCAGCCCCGCCACCGCCGCCCGCAACGCCTCATCCCCCTGCCACTCCGCCACCAGCGCCAATCCCGCCGCGACCGAGGCTACAAAGGTCTTCGTCGCTGCGACGCTCTTCTCCTCACCCGCTTCAAGGGGCAAAGCGTGGGTCGAGGCCTGCGCCATCGGACTGTCAGCGAAGTTGGTGATCGCAATGGTGAGCGCCCCGCCAGCCCCCGCCGCCCGCATCATCTCGACAATATCCGGGCTGCGGCCCGACTGCGAGATCCCCACACACGCCGCCCCCGTCAGGCGCAGGGGCCTGCGGTAGATCGATGCGACCGAGGGGCCGATGGAAGCGACAGGAACCCCTGCCGTCAGCTCGACCGCATACTTCAGGTAGGTCGCCGCGTGGTCTGACGTTCCCCGCGCCACCGTCGCCACCACGCCGGGATCGCAGGCCCGCAGCGCCACCGCCGCCGCCCGCACCGCAGGCATCGACTGGTCGAGAAAGCGTGCGACAGCCTGCGGAATCTCCGCCACTTCGCGGGCCATGTGGCTGGTCATTTCGCGCCTCCGTCCGGTGCCAGTTTCAATTCGACAGCAAAATCATAGGCATCGCCCCGGTAGAGCGACCGCGTGTATTCCACCACGCGCCCCGAGGGCAGATAGGACACCCGCTCGATCCGAAGGCCCGCCGTGCCGGGCGCCACATCGAGCAGCGTCGCATCTCGCGCGGCAAGATTGGCCGCCGAAATCCGCTGCACCGCGCGGACCGGGCGCAATCCCCGCTCCTCCAGCAGCGCATAGAGCGACGGCCCCACCGCCTCGGGGTCCGGCAGGATCGCCTCGGGCAGCGAGGCGCGTTCGATGGCGAGGGGGAGGCCGTCCGAGGTCCGCACCCGTTCCAGCCGCGCCACCCGATCCTCGGTGCCAAGGCCTAACGCCATCACCTCTTCCGGCGCGGGCGCGTGCAGGCCGCGCGACAGCGTCACGCTTTCCACCGTCCGCCCCCGACGCGCCATATCCTCGGTGAAGGAGGTCAGCAGTGACAGGGCCTGCTCCAGCCGGCGAACCTGCGGCGCCACAAAGGTCCCGGACCCCCGCTTCTGCACGAGTTGGCCAGAAGCCACGAGCGCCTCGACCCCCTTCCTCACCGTCACCCGCGACAGCCCCGTGATCGCGGCCATCTCGCGTTCCGCAGGCAAGCTGTCGCCGGGGCGCAGGCGGCCCGAGGCGATGGCCTCGGCGATCCGACGGTGGAGTTGCAGGTAAAGGGGGCCGGCGCCGGTTTCGGCAAAGCCCTCGGGCGAGAAGAGGTCCTGCATCAGCCCTCCTCCCGTGCCAGAAGCAGGGCGCCGTCAAGGCCGGTGCCCCGTGCCGGGACGATCTGAAACCGACCCGCCAGCCGTGCGGCATAGAGGGGGCCAAGGCCCCCGAGGAACACCACCGGCAGCCCGCCCGGTTGCAGGGCGTCCACCATCGCCGCCACGTCCGCAATCGCCGCGGCAAGGATCGCCTCTGCCGCCGGATCGCCCCCCGACGTCACACGGGGCGCGAAGGTCGCAAAATCGGCGGGCTTCGCGCCAAGGCCAAAAGTAAGCAGCCCCTCGGCCCCGCCGTGTTCATCCAGAAGCGCCTGAAGCAAAGGCGTCATCGCCTCGAACCCGTCATCCGCCCGCAGGGCGCGGGCGACGAGGGAACGCCCCAGCACCGCCCCCGAGCCCTCATCCCCCAGGATGAACCCCCGCCCACCGAACTGCCGGATCACCCCGCCCCTTTGCACGGCGAACACCGAACCCGTGCCAAGCGCCGCCACGATCCCGTCTGCGTCCCCAAGCGCCCCCTTGGCCGCCGTCACCGCATCGGTCGCAATCCGCACCCGGGCAAAGGGCAGACGCGCGCGCAAGGCCTCGACCGCCGAGGGTAGGTTGGCACCCGCAAGTCCCAGACCCGCATGGACTTCGGCCAGCGTTCCCACCCCGTCCAGCGCCATTTCCGCCGCCGCAAGGATGTTCGCCGAAGCCCCCGCAGGATCGGTCGCGATGTTCGCGGGCCCACCCTCACCGCGGCCAAGGACATGGCCCGACACATCGGCCACCGCCGCCCGGCACCCCGTCCCGCCCCCGTCAATGCCCAGCCACAAGGTCATGCGCGATTCCCCTCTCGCATGAAGATACCAAAACAATACCAAAAGGGAAGCAGGAACCTGCCGATCCGCCCAAGGGAGAATCTGCTTTACAAGTGGTATTGTTTTGGCATTGTCAAGGCATCAGGGGGAATCAGAATGACGCTGCGTCCGACCGAGGCCAGACATCCGGCATCCGCAGGGCTTCACGCCCTATCGACCGGGGACGCGCTGGTCGCGCTGCTGGACGCGCAGGAGGCCGCGCTGGCCGCCGTCCGCCCGGCTCTGCCCGCGATCGCGAAAGTGGCCGAGGCGGGGGCGGCAGCCCTGCGCGCCGGGGGGAAGATGGGCTATGCCGGGGCGGGATCCTCGGGGCTCATGGCGCTGGCGGATGGGCTGGAGCTGGCAGGGACCTTCGGGATTGCGCCCGACCGCGCTCCGATCCTCTTTGCGGGAGGCCCCGAGGCGCTGCTCCACATGAAAGGCGGGGTCGAGGATGATCCGGCGCTGGCGCTTGGCGATCTGGACCGGTCGGGGCTGACGCGGGGGGATGTGGTGCTGGTCCTGTCCGCCTCGGGCACGACGCCCTATGCGCTGGTGGTGGCGCGCGAGGCGAAGGCGCGGGGGGTGACGGTGGCGGGCTTCGCCAACGTGCCGGGGTCGCCGCTGCTGGCCATGGCCGACCTGCCGGTGTTGCTGGATACCGGGCCGGAGGTGGTTTCGGGGTCCACCCGGATGGGGGCGGGGACGGCGCAGAAGGTGGCGTTGAACATGCTGTCCACGCTCGTGGGCCTGCACCTCGGCCATGTCCACGACGGCTATATGGTCAACCTGACCGCCGACAACATCAAGTTGATCGACCGCGCCGCCCGCATCGTCTCTGACATCGCCGGAGTCGCGAGACCCGAGGCCGAAGCGGCGTTGGCGGCCACCGGAGGCGCCGTGAAACCGGCGATCCTTGTAGCGAGGGGCCACGCCCCGACCGCCGCGACCGCGCTGCTGGAGCGCACCGCCGGGCATCTCGCCCCGGCGCTCGACTGACATTCAACCGGGCCCCGAGAGGCCCGACAACAGGGAGACGACCATGAAACGCACGATCCGCCTTGCCCTTCTGGCGACCACGGTCCTCGGCAACGCCGCCTTTGCCCAGGACGTCACGCTGACCATCGAAAGCTGGCGCAACGACGACCTGACGATCTGGCAGGACCAGATCATCCCGGCGTTCGAGGCCGCGCACCCCGGCATCAAGGTCGTCTTCGCCCCGACAGCGCCCGCCGAATACAACGCCGTCCTGAACT
The DNA here is from genome assembly GCA_964627355.1 of uncultured Rhodobacterales bacterium. Classification (GTDB taxonomy): domain Bacteria; phylum Pseudomonadota; class Alphaproteobacteria; order Rhodobacterales; family Rhodobacteraceae; genus JBBQXK01. The sequence continues at coordinate 4,703 of CAZVIS010000015.1, read as the reverse complement.
CGAAACTCGATGCAGGCAGCGCCGGCGACCTCATCACCTGCCGGCCCTTCGATGCCTCGCTGGAGCTTTATAACAAAGGCCACCTTGCGGACCTGTCGGGCCTCGCCTCGATGGCCAACTTCTCGCCGGTGGCCAAGTCGGCCTGGCAGACGGATGATGCCGCAGCCACCTTCTGCGTGCCGATGGCGAGCGTGATCCACGGCTTCATCTACAACAAGGACGCCTTCGACGCCCTTGGCATCGCGGTCCCCACCACGCGCGACGAGTTCTATGCCGCGCTCGACAAGATCAAGGCGGACGGCACTTACATCCCGATGGCCATGGGCACCAACGACCAGTGGGAAGCCGCGACCATGGGCTACAACAACATCGGCCCGAACTACTGGAAGGGCGAGGAGGGGCGGCTCGCCCTCATCAAGGGCGAGCAGAAGCTGACCGATGCGCCCTGGGTCGCGCCCTTCGAGGAACTGGCGAAGTGGAAGGATTACCTCGGCGACGGGTTCGAGGCGCAGACCTATCCGGACAGCCAGAACCTCTTCACGCTCGGCCGCGCGGCCGTCTATCCGGCCGGGTCGTGGGAAATCTCGGGCTTCAACGCGCAGGCAGGCTTTGCCATGGGGGCCTTCCCGCCGCCGGTCGCGGCTGCCGGGGACACCTGCTATATCTCGGACCACACCGACATCGCGATCGGCCTGAACGCCAAGTCGCCGAATGCCGAACAAGCGAAGGTGTTCCTCGACTGGGTGGGCTCGCCTGAATTCGCTACGCTTTACGCCAACGCGCTGCCGGGGTTCTTCTCGCTCAACTCGACCCCGGTCGAGATGGCAGACCCCTTGGCGCAGGAGTTCGTGTCCTGGCGCGGCAAGTGCCAGTCAACGATCCGCTCGACCTACCAGATCCTGTCGCGCGGCACGCCGAACCTGGAAAACGAAACCTGGAACGCGTCGGCCGCCGTCATCAAGGGCACCGAGGCGCCTTCTGCGGCGGCCGAACGGCTGCAGGCCGGGCTCGCGTCCTGGTATGCCCCGCAGCAGTGATCTGTCGGAGCGGGGGGTTTCACACCCCCCGCACCCCCCGTGGGATGTTTTCAGGCAAAAGAAGGGGATAGCCGATGGCAGCGCGCCGACCCGTGCGGTGGCATATCGCGGTGTTTCTGGCACCGGCGGTGCTGGTCTATACCGCGATCATGATCGTGCCCCTGTTCGGGACGCTGAACCTGTCGCTGTTCAACCGGACGGACGGCGGGACGGTCTTTGTGGGACTGGCAAATTTCGAGACGCTGTTCGGCGATCCCCGCTGGTCCGGGGCCTTTTGGAATGCGCTTGGCAACAATGCTTGGTTCTTTCTGGTGCACATGCTGGTGCAGAACCCGATCGGGGTGCTGCTGGCGGCACTGCTGTCCTCGCCCCGGCTGCGGGGGGCGGCGTTCTACCGGACGGCGATCTTCATTCCCACCATACTGTCCTTCGTCATCGTGGGCTTTGTCTGGAAGCTGATCCTGTCGCCGATCTGGGGAATAGCACCCGGAATGCTGGATGCGGTCGGCCTGAAGTTCCTGTTCGCGCCGTGGCTGGGGAAAGAGGAGTACGCGCTGACCACGCTGGCGCTGATCTCGGTCTGGCAGTTCGTCGGGATCCCGATGATGCTGATCTATGCGGCGCTTCTGACCATCCCCGACGAGGTGCTGGAGGCGGCCGAGATGGACGGGATCACCGGGGCGGCGCAGTTCTGGAAGATCAAGCTGCCGCTGATCCTGCCGAGTATCGGGATCATTTCGATCCTCACCTTCGTGGGTAACTTCAATGCCTTCGACCTGATCTATGTGTCCCAAGGGGCGCTCGCCGGGCCGGACTTTGCCACCGACATTCTGGGCACCTTCCTCTACCGCACCTTCTTCGGCTTCCAGTTGCAGCTTGGCGACCCGCACATGGGGGCGACGATTGCGACGGCGATGTTCTTCGTCATCCTTGCCGGTGTCTGCGCCTATCTGTTCCTGATCCAGACGCGGCTCCGCCGCTATCAGTTCTGAGGGGGCCATGAAAGCACGCACCCTCGCCGCGCATGCCGTCCTGATGACCTGGACGGTGATCGCGCTCTTCCCGGTTTTCGTCGTCGTCATCAACAGCTTCAAGTCGCGGAAGGCCATCTTCGCCGACCCGCTGGCCCTGCCCTGGCCCGAGAACTTCGACCTTGTGGGGTACACCACCGTCCTTAACCAGGGCGACTTCTTCCAGTACTTCCTCAACTCGATGATCGTGGCGGTGGCGAGCCTGTTCTTCGTGCTGCTCTTCGGGGCGATGGCCGCATTCGCGCTGTCGGAGTACCGGTTCCGGGGGAACATGCTGATGGGGCTTTATCTCGCCCTCGGCATCATGATCCCGATAAGGCTGGGGACGGTGGCGATCCTGCAGATGATGGTCGCCTCGGGCCTCGTGAACACGCGGACGGCGCTGATCCTGGTCTATACGGCGCAGGGGCTACCTTTGGCGGTGTTCATCCTGTCCGAATTCATGCGGACCGTCTCGGAGGACCTGAAGAACGCTGGCCGCATCGACGGCCTTTCGGAGTACACGATCTTCTTCCGCCTCGTGCTGCCCCTCGTCCGCCCGGCGATGGCCACCGTCGCCGTCTTCACCATGATCCCCATCTGGAACGACCTCTGGTTTCCGCTGATCCTGGCCCCCGCCGAGGAGGTCAAGACGATCACCCTCGGCTCACAGGTCTTCATCGGACAGTTCGTCACCAACTGGAACGCGGTGCTGGCGGCGCTCAGCCTCGCCATCCTGCCGGTCCTTGTCCTCTACCTCATCTTCTCGCGCCAGCTCATCCGCGGGATCACAGCCGGAGCCGTCAAATGATCCGTACCCCAATCCGTACGCTCGTCGCTGGTCTGGGGACCATGGGGCGCAGCCATGCGCTGGCCTATGCCGCGAACCCCGCGTTCGAGCTTGCTGGGCTGGTGAACCGGTCCCCGATGGCCTTGCCCGAGGTGTTGCAGGGCATCCCCCTGACGATCGACTTCCTCGCCGCGCTGCGCGAAGTGAAGCCCGATCTCGCCTGCATCGCCACCTACACCGACAGCCACGCCGACTATGCCGTGGCGGCGATGGAGCAGGGCGCGCATGTGTTCGTGGAAAAGCCCCTCGCCATGTCGGTGGCCGAGGCGCAGCGAGTAGTGGATTGCGCGCTGGCGAACGGGAAGAAGCTCGTCGTGGGCTATATCCTGCGGCACCATCCCAGTTGGCAACGGATGATCGCCGAGGCGAGGGCGCTTGGGGGGCCTTACGTCTTCCGCCTCAACCTCAACCAGCAGTCCAAGGGCCCGACCTGGGAGGTTCACAAGACCCTGATGCAGACCACCAGCCCCATCGTCGATTGCGGCGTGCATTATGTGGATGTGATGTGCCAGATCACTGATGCAGCGCCGGTCGAGGTACGGGGGATGGGCCTGCGCCTCTCGGACGAGATCGCGGCAGACATGTACAACTACGGGCATTTCCAGGTGATTTTCGCCGATGGCTCGGTCGGCTGGTACGAGGCCGGCTGGGGCCCGATGATGTCGGACACGGCCTTTTTCGTGAAGGACGTGGTGTCCCCCCGCGGCGCCGTCTCGATCCGGATGCCCGAGGGCGCGCGCTCGGACGACCATGACACGCATTCCAAGACCTCGATGCTGCGGGTGCATCGGGTGGGCCAGCCGGACGAGGACATCTCGACCGCCGACGAGCCCGGCCATCAGGCCCTCTGCGACCGCGAGCAGGCCTTCATGGCGAAGGCGATCCTTGAAGACATCGACCTCACGCGCCACATGACGGATGCGGTGCGGTCGCTGGCCGTCTGCCTTGCTGCGGATGAGAGCGTGCGGTCCGGCCAGCCGGTGAGGCTGTGATGGGGGCCCTTACCCTCAACGGGGTCACGAAAAGCTTCGGCAAGACCGATGTCATCAAGGGCGTAGACCTGAACGTTGCCGATGGTGAGTTCTGCGTGTTTGTCGGGCCGTCGGGCTGCGGGAAATCGACCTTGCTGCGGATGATCGCGGGGCTCGAGGATGTGACGGACGGCGAGGTCGCCATCGACGGTCGCCGCGTGAACGAGGTGGCCCCCGCAAAACGCGAGATCGCGATGGTGTTCCAGAGCTACGCGCTCTACCCCCACCTGACCGTCCGCGACAACATGGGGCTTGCGCTGAAGCAGGCAGGCGTCGCGCGAGCCGAGGTCGAGGCCTCGACCGCCAAGGCTGCGGGGATGCTGTCGCTGGAGGCTTTGCTGGATCGCAGGCCCGCCGAGCTTTCGGGCGGTCAGCGGCAAAGGGTGGCTATCGGGCGCGCCATCGTGCGGACGCCGAAGATTTTCCTCTTCGACGAGCCCCTGTCCAACCTCGACGCCGCCCTTCGCGTCGCCACGCGCATCGAAATCGCCCGCCTGCACCGCGAGCTTGGCACGACGATGATCTACGTCACCCACGATCAGGTCGAGGCAATGACGCTCGCCGACAAGATCGTTGTCCTGCGGGCGGGGCGCGTGGAGCAGGTCGGCGCGCCCATGGAGCTTTACAACAACCCCGCAAACACCTTCGTCGCGGGCTTCATCGGCAGCCCGCAGATGAACTTCCTGAACGGCGGGGCACTTGGCCTATCTTCGCACACGATGGGGATCCGGCCCGAACATCTGGCCCTGTCGCGCAGCGGGGGCCAGATCGCCGG
>CAZVIS010000014.1:22906-24504 GCA_964627355.1 uncultured Rhodobacterales bacterium | reverse complement strand
CGGCTTCATCGACAGCCTGCCCGAGCGCGAGGCCTTCCGCGCCCGCATCCCCATGGGCCGCTATGGCCGGATGGAGGAAATCGCAGCCACGGTCGCCTTCCTTGCCTCGGACGGGGCGGGCTACATCACCGGGCAGAACCTGCGGGTGGACGGGGGGATCACCCGGTCGGTCTGACCGTCAGAAGTCGAAGAGGTCGCTCAGGAAGCTCTCGCGCCGCTTCTTTTTGCCATAGCGGTAGTCGTCATCGTCGTCGTCGCGCCGGCGATAGCCCTCGTCCCGGCGATAATCGTCGCGCTGCGGCTCGCGCGGCGGTTCGGGACGGCGAAGCGACACAGGTTCGTCCCGCGGGGCCGCGCGCACCGGCGCAGGCTCGCCCGAAGTCCGCTCGAGGATCTTGTCCAACTCGCCCCGGTCCAGCCAGACGCCACGGCACTTGGGGCAATAGTCGATCTCTACGCCATTGCGGTCGGCCATGACGAGAGTTTCGTTGTCCACAGGGCAGCGCATCGGGTCGTCCTTTCTCGGTTTCTCCGCCGCTAGATGGGAAGCCGCACGGAAATCGCAAGCCGCACCGCGCCAATCGGCCGCGCCTCAAGCGGGGCGCCCCCCGGTCCGGAACCCCTTGGCTAGGGCCGGCGTTTCCTCGTCGGCAACCAAAGGAGATGCGCCATGAAGGGAATCCTCGCCTGGGTCATCGGTATTCCGATTCCGATCATCATCATCCTCTACCTCGTGGATGTGTTCTGACCAATCACGCTGCCCAAAGCACAGGCATCCGCCCGGAAATCCGGCCCCGACTGCCTGGCTGTGCCCGCTGTCCCGTCTGCCGGGCTTGACCGCCGCCCAGAGTCGCCTAGGCTTGGGGCAACATTCGGTGAAAAGCCGGTCAGGCATCAAAGCCCCGCAAGCGTCCACGCTCTGGATCGCTTCGGGGCTTTCGCGCTTGAAGGGGGGGTGGCGTGCGGCGACGGATCGAGGTGGGGCTGCTCTTTTCGCGCTCTGGCAGCTATGCGCTGATCGCCGAGGCGTGCCGCAGCGGTGCCTTGGCTGCCATCGCACGGGTGAACGCGGATCCCGATCTTGACCTGGCTTTCGTGCCGGTGGAGCGGGACCCGGGCGGCAACGCCGACGCCTATGCCGCCGCCTGCGAGGATATCCTGCGGAACTCGACCGCCCGGCACGTCGTGGGCTGCGTCACCTCGTGGAGCCGCAAGGAAGTCATCCCGACGCTGGAAAAACACGGCGGCGCCCTGTGGTATCCCGTGCCCTACGAGGGGTTCGAGGCGTCGGATCATGTCGTCTACATGCACGCCAGCGCGAACCAGCACCTTCTGCCCCTGCTCGACTGGGCAATGCCCGCGCATGGTCGGCGAGCCTATCTCACCGGGTCCAACTATATCTGGGGATGGGAGATGAGCCACCTCGCCCGCGAAGTGGTGACGGCGGCGGGCGGGCAGGTGCTGGGAGAGCGGTATCTGCCCATCGGTTCCCGCGACGTGGGCCGGATGATCGACGAGATCCGCGCGCTGCGCCCCGACTTCGTGCTCAACTCCCTGATCGGGCCGTCGTCCTATGCGTTTCTTGAGGCGTGGCAGGG
>CAZVIS010000014.1:12566-22806 GCA_964627355.1 uncultured Rhodobacterales bacterium | reverse complement strand
GTGATGGAACTCGCGCGGCTGCTGGCGCATCGCCCGGGGGTGGAGGCTGAGCCGCTTTCGACGCTGCTGCGCAGCGAGGTCGGGCTTGCAGGCCCGATCGATCCCGACACGCATCACACCGCGCTGCCGGTCCTGATCGCGCAGGTGCGCGGCGGGCGGTTCGAGGTGATCCGCAATTGCGGGACGGTCGCGGGTGATCCCTACCTGATCCGCGGCCGCACCGCCCCCCAGCCAGCCCTGCGGGTGGTGCGATGAAGCCGCCGCTGCGCATCCCCCATCTCGGCGGTGCGAGGGCGGTCGTCCTGCACCGCCAGCACCCCACGGTGCAGGCCCTGACGCGGCAATTGCAGGCCATCGGGCTGGTGGTGACACAGGCATGGCCGGACCTTCCCGACGCGACAGCCGACTTCGTCTTCTTCGATGCCGACATGGCGCATGACGCGCAGTTCCCCTGGGCGCCCGGAGCGCCGCCCATGCCCCTGATCGCGCTGATCGGGTCCGAGGCGCCGGGGCGGATCGAGGCGGCGCTGCGGATCGGCGCCCATGCGCAACTGCTGAAACCGATCGGCGATGGCGGGGCCTATTCGGCGCTGCTGATCGCGCAGGCCACGCTGGATGCACAGTCGGCCCTCAAGGCCGAGGTAGCCGACCTGCGCCGCAGGCTGGAAGCGCGGCAGACGGTGGTGCGGGCGGTGACGCTGTTGGCGGTGGGGATGTCCGAGGCCGAGGCCTATGCGCGGCTGCGCCGGTTGGCGATGGACTGGCGCCTGACCTTCGAGGATGCGGCCGCGCGGGTCGTCGCACAGGGAGGGGCGGATGGCCGACGCAACCGCGGCTGAGGTGATACGCCCGCGGGGCGTCCTCGCGCGCCTGATGCGGCGCAGGCTTGCCGTGTTCGGCATGGTCATCATTCTCGCTGTTGTCGGCGGTGCGCTCTTCGCCCCGCTGATCGCGCCCTACGACCCGAACGAGCAGTTCTTCGACGGCCTGACCATCGAGGGCGCGCCCATGCCGCCCGGCGGGGCCTATCCGCTGGGAACGGATCTTCTGGGACGGGACCTCCTGTCGCGGATGCTCTACGGCGCGCGGACCTCGCTTCTGATCGGGGTCGTTGCCAACGGCCTCGCGCTGTTCATCGGCACGCTGGTGGGGATCACGGCGGGATACTTCCGGGGGTGGGTGGGCGCGGTGCTGATGCGGTTCACCGACCTGATGATGGCCTTCCCGGCGCTGCTGCTGGCCATCTGCCTCGCCGCGATCCTGTCGCCGTCCCTTTGGATCGTCGCCATGGTCATTGCGCTGGTGAACTGGGTGCAGGCCGCGCGGGTGATCTATACCGAGACGACCTCGCTTGCGACGCGCGACTTCATCGCCGCCGAGCGGACCTTGGGCGCAGGCAGTGCCCGCATCCTCTTCCGCCACATCCTGCCGCATCTGGTGCCGACGATCATCGTCTGGGGGACTTTGGGGATCTCGACGAGTGTGCTGCTGGAGGCGACGCTCAGCTTCCTTGGCGTGGGGGTGCAGCCGCCGACGCCCAGCTGGGGCAACATCGTGTTCGAGAACCAGACCTATTTCCAGTCAGCGCCCTGGCTCGTGTTCCTGCCCGGGGCCGCAATCCTGGCGCTGGCGCTGGCCTTCAACCTGGTGGGCGATGCGCTGCGGGACGAACTGGACCCGACGCAAAGGGGGCGCGACTGATGGCCGCCTACCTTGCCCGCCGCCTGATCCAGTCCGCGCTGATCCTTCTGGGCGTCAGCTTCATCACCTTCTTCCTGCTGTTCGTCTTGCCCGCCGACCCGGTGCGACAGATCGCGGGGCGGTCGGCCACGGCGGAAACGGTCGAGAACATCCGCGCCCAGCTTGGCCTCGACCAGCCGTTCCTCGTGCAGTACGGGCGGTATCTTGGCGGCCTCGTGCAGGGCGACCTTGGCCGCAGCTACCTGCAGAAAACGGACGTGGCGACCCTCATCGCCTCGCGCCTGCCGGCCACGTTGCTCCTGATGGCGGGCGCGATCACCTGCGAGCTAATCCTCGGCCTGTCGATGGGCATCGCCGCCGCGCTGATGCGGGGGCGGGTGGGGGATCAGGCGCTGATGGCGACCTCTTTCGTCACCGTCTCGGCCCCGCAATTCGTCGTCAGCCTGCTGATGCTTTACGTCTTTGCCGTGCAACTCGAATGGTTCCCGATCGGCGGCTATGGCACCTTTGCCCATCTGGTGCTGCCGGCCCTGACCCTGGGCCTTCTCGGATCAGGCTGGTACGCCCGCATGATCCGGTCCTCCATGATCGACGTCCTGCGCGCCGACTATATCCGCACCGCCCGCGCCAAAGGGCTGAGCCGCGTCCGCGTCATCGCCCGCCATGCGCTGCCCAATGCCATCCTGCCCGTGATCGCGATGATCGGCCTCGACATCGGGCTGTTCATGGGCGGGATCGTGGTGGTGGAGAGCGTGTTCGGCTGGCCCGGCATCGGCCAGCTTGCCTGGCAGGCAATCCAGCGCATCGACATCCCGATCATCATGGGCGTCACGCTGGTGTCCGCCTGCGCCATCGTGGCGGGAAACCTTCTGGCCGACCTCGTGGCCCCCCTTATCGACCCCCGCATCAAACTTCGCTGAAACCCCGACAGGAGAGAGAGAATGAAAAGACTGCTTGCCTCGACCGCACTGATCCTTTCGCTGGCGCTGCCCGCCCTCGCGCAGGACTACACCCCCGACCCGAACGCCAAGCCCGGCGGGTCGATCACCGTCACCTACAAGGACGATGTGGCCACGCTCGACCCCGCCATCGGGTACGACTGGCAGAACTGGTCGATGATCAAGTCGCTGTTCGACGGGATGATGGACTATGTGCCGGGGACCACGGTGCTGCGCCCCGGCCTCGCCGAATCCTACGAGATTTCCGAGGATGGCCTGACCTACACCTTCAAGCTGCGCGCCGGGGTCAAATTCCACAACGGGCGCGAGATGACGGCCGAGGATGTGAAATACTCGCTCGACCGCGTGACGAACCCGGCGACCCAATCGCCCGGCGCGGGCTTCTTCGGCTCCATAGCAGGGTTCGAGAATGCGGGCGACGCAGGCCTGTCGGGGGTCGAGGTGGTCGATCCCCTGACCGTCAAGATCACGCTTTCCCGCCCCGACGCGACCTTCCTGCACGTCATGGCGCTGAACTTCGCCAGCGTGGTGCCGAAAGAGGCGGTCGATGCCGCCGCGGGTGACTTCGGCAAGCAGCCGGTCGGGACGGGGGCCTTCAAGCTGGCGGAATGGACGCTTGGCCAGCGGCTGGTGTTCGAGAAGAACGCGGATTACTGGCGCGCGGGCGTCCCCTACCTCGACAGCGTGGTGTTCGAGGTCGGGCAGGAACCGGTCGTCGCCCTCCTCCGCCTGCAGAAGGGCGAGGTTGACGTCCCCGGTGACGGCATCCCGCCCGCCAAGTTCACCGAGGTCATGGCCGACCCGGCGCAGGCCGCGCAGGTGGTCGTGGGCGGACAGCTTCACACCGGCTACATCACGCTGAACGTCGGCATCGCCCCCTTCGACAAGGTCGAGGTGCGCAAGGCCGTCAACATGGCGATCAACAAGGACCGCATCACCCAGATCATCAACGGCCGCGCGGTGCCCGCCACGCAGCCCCTGCCGCCCTCGATGCCGGGCTACACGCAGGGCTACGCGGGCTATCCCTATGACGTCGAAGGCGCCAAGGCCCTGCTGGCCGACGCAGGGCTGGCGGACGGCTTCGAGACTGAGCTCTACGTCATGAACACCGACCCGAACCCGCGCATCGCGCAAGCGATCCAGCAGGACCTTGCGGCCATCGGGATCAAGGCCACGATCCAGTCGCTGGCGCAGGCCAACGTGATCGAGGCGGGCGGCGCGGGTTCGGCCCCGATGATCTGGTCGGGCGGCATGGCCTGGATCGCGGACTTCCCCGATCCGTCCAACTTCTACGGTCCCATCCTCGGCTGTGCAGGCGCAGGCGAGGGCGGCTGGAACTGGTCCAAGTTCTGCGATCCCGAGCTTGATTCCAAGGCGACCGAGGCCGACAGCATGGCCGACCCGGCCAAGGCTGCCGACCGCCTCGCCCTGTGGTCCGAGGTCTATACCGGAGTGATGGAGCAGGCGCCGTGGGTCCCCGTGTTCAACGAGGAACGCTACACGATGAAGTCGCTCCGCATGGGCGGCGAGGATGCGCTCTACGTCGATCCGGTGTCGATCCCGGTCAACTATGACTATGTTTTCGTGAAGTAAAATGTGCAAGGTCTGCGATTACACCATCCACGGGGCGCAGCATCACTTCGGCTGGGACAATTCTAACGTCCCGGCCGAACGGGTGGCCCCCGGATCGACGATCCTGTTTCACTGCCACGATTCCTCGGCGGGCCAGCTTGGCCCGTCGTCCACGGTGGCCGATGTGATGGCGCTGGACTTCGGGCGCATCAATCCCGTCTCGGGGCCGATCTACGTTGAAGGGGCGATGCCCGGCGATGCGATCAAGGTCACGATCGAAGATTTCGCCCCGCAGCGTCATGCTGGCCACGGCTTCGGCTGGACGGCGAACATCCCGGGCTTCGGCCTGCTCGCCGACCAGTTCCCTGACCCCGCGCTGCATGTCTGGACCTATGACGCAGGCCAGATGGCGGGGGCGATGTGGGGGCGCGAGGGGCGCGTGCCGCTCAAGCCCTTTGCGGGGACCATCGGCAACGCGCCTGCCGAGGCTGGCCTGCATTCGGTGGTCCCGCCGCGCCGGATGGGGGGCAACCTAGACATCCGGGATCTCACCTCAGGCGTGACGTTGTATCTCCCGGTAGAGGTGCCGGGGGCCTTGTTCAGCGTGGGCGACACCCATGCCGCGCAAGGCGATGGAGAGGTCTGCGGCACGGCCATCGAGTCGCCCATGGACGTGGTACTGACGCTGGACCTCGTGAAGGGCGCGAACCTGAAAACCCCGCGCTTCACCACGCCGGGGCCGGTGACGCGGCATCTCGATGCCAAGGGGTACGAGGTGACGACGGGCATCGGGCCAGACCTGATGGCGGCGTCCCGCGACGCCGTGGCCCACATGATCGACCTTCTCTGCGCGCAGCGGGGCGTGGCGGCGGTCGAGGCCTACATGCTGGTTTCCACCTGCGGCGACCTGCGGATATCCGAGATCGTGGACATGCCGAACTGGGTCGTCAGCTTCTACTTCCCGCGCTGCGTCTTCGAATGACTCATGCGAAGCCACTGTCCGGGGCGGCCCTCGCCCCGGATACCCCTGTACTGTCGGTCGAAGGCCTGACCGTTTCGGTCAACACCGAAGGTGGCCTGCGCCCGCTTGTAAGTGATCTTTCTTTCACATTGGCGCGCGGGGAAACGCTGGCGATTGCCGGGGAAAGCGGGTCGGGCAAGTCGATCACGTCGCTCGCCATCATGGGCCTGCTGCCACCGCCTGCGGTGCGGGTGACGGCGGGCGCGGTACGGCTTGGGGCAACCGACCTGACCGCGCTGCCCGAGGCTGCGATGCGCAGCGTCCGGGGCGACCGCATCGCGATGATCTTTCAGGAACCGATGACCTCGCTCAACCCGGTCCTGGCAATCGGGCTGCAACTGACCGAGGCGATCCGGGCGCATACCGGCGTTGGGGTCGCGGATGCGCGGGCGCAGGCCATTGCCGCCCTGCGTGCCGTGCGCCTGTCGCAGCCGGAAACCCGGATGGAGCAGTATCCGCATGAACTCTCGGGCGGCATGCGCCAGCGCGTGATGATCGCGATGGCACTGGCCCTGCGGCCCGAGGTGCTGATCGCGGACGAACCGACCACCGCGCTGGACGTGACCGTGCAGCGCGAGGTGCTGGACCTTCTGCGCGACCTGCAGCGAGAGCTTGGAACGGCCATCATCCTCATCACCCACGACATGGGCGTCGTGGCCGAAATGGCCGACCGCGTGATCGTGATGCGCGAGGGGCGGGCGGTCGAGGCGGGCGACGTGCACCGAATCTTCGCTGCCCCGCAGGCGGAATACACCCGGACCTTGCTCGCGGCGGTGCCCCGGATGGGGCAGGGCAAGGCGTTGACAAAGGGTAAAGAGCAGCCGGAAAAGAGTTCAGAAACAGAGGCTTCCTCCTCCTATCACACGTGTTATGGCGCCCTGCCGATTGCCCGTCTGACCGACGTGCAGGTCCGGTTCGACGTCCGGGGCAGCCTCGGCCGGGTCACCCACCGGGTCCATGCGGTCGCGGGGGTCAGCCTCGATATCTGTCCGGGCGAGACCTTTGCCCTGCTCGGGGAAAGCGGCTGCGGGAAATCGACGCTCGCCCGCGCGATGGTGGGGCTGGTGCCGCATCAGGGCCGGATCGAGATCGCGGGGCAGGCGCTGGCCGACCTCGACCGAGCAGGCCAAAAGGCGCTGCGGCGGCGGGTCCAGATGGTCTTCCAGGATCCGGCTGCAGCCCTGAACCCGCGTCTGACCGTGGGCGATCTGATCGGCGAACCCCTGGAAATCCACCGCATCGGCACCCCACAGGAACGCCGTGCCCAGGTCGCCGACCTGATGGTCCGGGTGGGGCTGACGGCCGACCAGATGACCCGCTATCCCCACGAATTCTCCGGCGGCCAGCGCCAGCGGATCTGCATCGCCCGCGCCTTGGCCCTGAACCCCGCCCTCATCATCGCGGACGAGGCTGTGTCGGCGCTCGACGTCTCGGTTCAGGCCCGGGTGCTGGCGCTGATGCGGGAATTGCAGGCGGACCTCGGGGTCGCCTACCTCTTCATCAGCCACAACATGGCGGTGGTCGAAAACATCGCCGACCGGGTGGCGGTGATGCTGGCGGGGCAGATCGTCGAGACGGGGACCTGCGCGCAGGTCTTCGGCAACCCGCAGCACCCCTATACCCGCCGCCTGATCGAGGCCGTGCCGGTGCCCGACCCGACCTTTGTCCGCACCCCCGCGACGCACGCGCCGTTCGAGGCGCCGGGGGTACTTCACGCCGTCGGATCTGCGCCTGTTCCCGCCCGGCTGCGCGATGTCGGAAACCGGCACATGGTGGCACTTCCGCAGGACTGACCGGCCCGCCGCCGAGGAACCCAGGTTCCGGGGGCGCGTCCGGCAACGCTCCGGCGGCACCCTCAGCGCCTGCGGATCAGCCGCATTTGGAGAAGCCGCAGCTTGCGCAGGTCAGGCAGCCCTCGACCATCCGCAGGTCATAGCTGCCGCAACTGGAACACGCCTGCCCCACCGCCACCGCGCCGGTCTTCATCGCCTTCGGGTCGGCCTTCAACCCCTGCCCTTCGCCCGCGATGAAGCCGATGGAGATCAGGTGCGTTTCGATCACCCCGCCGATGGCGGCGAGGATCGAGGGGATGTAGCGCCCTTCCATCCAGGCCCCGCCGCGCGGATCGAACACGGCCTTCAGCTCTTCCACCACAAAGGACACATCCCCCCCGCGCCGGAACACCGCCGAGATCATCCGCGTCAGCGCTACGGTCCAGGCGAAATGCTCCATGTTCTTCGAGTTGATGAAGACCTCGAAGGGCCGCCGGTGCCCGGCCGTGATGATATCGTTGATGGTAATGTAGAGCGCGTGTTCCGACCCCGGCCATTTCACCTTGTAGGTCTGCCCTTCCAGCGCCGATGGCCGGTCGAGCGGTTCCGAAAGATAGATCACCTCGCCCCCCTTCGGCTCGGCCGCAGGCTTGGCCTGCGTCTCGCTGACCGTCAGGACCGACCCCGTGACAGCATTCGGCCGATAGGTGGTGCAGCCCTTGCAGCCCTGATCCCAGGCGGCCATGTAGACCTGCTGGAAGTCGTCAAAGCTGATGTCCTCGGGGCAGTTGATCGTCTTCGAGATCGACGAATCCACCCATTTCTGCGCCGCCGCCTGCATCAGCACATGGTCTAGCGGGGGCAGGGTCTGGGCGTTGACGAAGTGGTCGGGCAGGGGGGCGTCGCCGTGCAATTCGCGCCACAGGCGGACGGCGTAGTCCACCACCTCTTCCTCGGTGCGTGACCCATCCTTTTGCAGGACCTTGCGGGTATAGGCATAGGCAAAAACGGGTTCGATCCCCGAGGAGACGTTCCCGGCGTAAAGCGAAATCGTCCCCGTCGGCGCGACCGACGTCAGAAGCGCGTTGCGGATCCCGTTCGCCTGGATCGCCTCGCGCACATCGGCATCCATGTGCCGCAGTGACCCCGAGGCGAGGTAGGGTTCCACTTCGAAGAGCGGGAAGGCGCCCTTCTCCCGCGCCAAATCCGCCGAGGCGAGGTAGGCCGACCGCGCGATGGCGTGCATCCATTTCTCGGTCGCCGCCGCCGCCTCTTCCGACCCATAGCGCAGGCCTACCATCAGCAGGGCATCCGCGAGCCCCGTGACCCCAAGGCCAATCCGCCGTTTCGCCTTCGCCTCCGCCGCCTGTTGCGGCAGGGGAAAGCGGCTCGCGTCCACCGTGTTGTCCATCATCCGCACGGCGACACGGACCAGATCGTCCAGCGCTGTCATGCAAACATGTGCGCGGTCCTCGAACGGGTACCAGACCAGGCTGGCAAGGTTGATCGACCCCAGAAGGCAGGCGCCATAGGGCGGCAGGGGCTGCTCGCCGCAGGGGTTCGTGGCGGCGATCGTCTCGCAATAGTTGAGGTTGTTCAGCGCGTTGATCCGGTCGATGAAGATCACGCCGGGTTCCGCGAAGTCATAGGTGTTCCGCATGATCCGCGCCCAGAGGTCGCGTGCCTGCACTGTGCGATAGACGCGCCCGTCGAAGACCAGCTCCCACGCGGCATCCGCCTTGACCGCCGCCATGAAGGCATCCGTGACCAGCACCGACAGGTTGAACATGCGCAGCCGCGCGGGGTCCTTCTTCGCCTCGATGAAGGCCTCGATATCCGGATGGTCGCAGCGCAGCGTCGCCATCATGGCACCGCGACGGCTGCCCGCCGACATGATCGTCCGGCACATCGCGTCCCACACGTCCATGAAGGACAGGGGCCCCGACGCATCCGCCGCCACCCCCGACACCGGCGCCCCCTTTGGCCGGATGGTCGAGAAATCGTAGCCGATCCCGCCGCCCTGCTGCATCGTCAGCGCAGCCTCCTTCAGCATCTCGAAGATGCCGCCAAGGCTGTCGGGGATCGTCCCCATCACGAAGCAGTTGAACAGGGTGACCGCCCGTCCCGTTCCCGCGCCTGCCGTGATCCGCCCGGCGGGAAGAAACCGGAACCCCTCCAGCGCCGCGTAGAACCGCGCCTCCCACGTCGCCGGATCCGCCTCTACCGACGCCAGCGCCCGGGCGATCCGCCGCCAGGTATCCTCGACCGAGCCGTCGACGGGCGTCCCGTCCGCCTCCTTCAGGCGGTACTTCATGTCCCAGATGGCCTCGGCAATAGGGGCGTGGAACGACGACATGGGCGGATACCTTCGGGCAAGGGAAAGGGCACGCCGGATTCGCGCGTGCGCGCAATCATTCTAGGCCCGTGCGCGCCCGACGTCCATCGGTTGTGGTCCGC
The DNA here is from genome assembly GCA_964627355.1 of uncultured Rhodobacterales bacterium. Taxonomy (GTDB): domain Bacteria; phylum Pseudomonadota; class Alphaproteobacteria; order Rhodobacterales; family Rhodobacteraceae; genus JBBQXK01. The sequence continues at coordinate 13,324 of CAZVIS010000014.1, read as the reverse complement.
CGGGCCTTATCCACAGGATCACGATGCGCGGGACCTTGCCCCTGCCGACCGGGGGCCTAGTGTCGGAGGATGATTCACATCCTGAAACTCTGCGTCGGCGCCGACAGCATCGAGGACCTGACCGGCTGGCAGGCCAGCCAGCGCCACCGCTGGCCCGCAGGCCGCGCTATCCACGTCACCCGCATGTGGCCGAAACGCGAGGCCGAGGTGCTGGACGGAGGCTCGCTTTACTGGGTCATCAAGGGCGTCATCCAGTGCCGCCAGCGGATCGTCGGGCTGGAGCAGGTGACAGAAGGCGACGGAATTACACGCTGCGCCCTGCATCTCGACCTCGACGTGATCCGCACCGAAGCCGCCGCCCGCCGCCCCTTCCAGGGCTGGCGCTACTTTCCGCCGGACGAAGCGCCGCGCGATCTGGAGCGCGGGCGTGCGCGAGAAGACCAACTGCCTCCGGCACTGGCGCAAGCGCTCGCAGAAATGGGCTTGCGCTAACGAACGCCTGCCCCTTCTTTCCTGCACAAGTATCCCACGGAGAAATCCATCGGTTGCGCCATCGGTTCGCGAAACAGATGGGCAGGGGGGTGTGAAACCCCCGCTGCGACCTCAGAACCCGTTCGGGTTCCCGGCCACGATCGTCCCGGTACCGGCAACTGCCCCGTCGCCAAGCCACGTCACCTGATCGCCGTTCAGCGCCATGCCAAAGCAGGTCTGTCCCTCGACCCCATCATAGGCAAAGCACATGGCATCGCCCTCGATGG
>CAZVIS010000014.1:10558-12466 GCA_964627355.1 uncultured Rhodobacterales bacterium | reverse complement strand
AGATGGATCCGCCCCGCCGCCAATTCCCGAGGGATCTCTCCGGCGGAAAGCAGCACCAGTTCCACCCCCTCCACCTCGACCGCGCCCGCATAGGCCCGCTCATCCCCCGTCTGGCGCATCGCGATGCCGCGCGCGCCGAACCATGCAAAGGTGTCCTGCATCAGCCGTCCCTTCGACGGCACCCCGATCTTGAGCATCAAGCGGCCCCCCGCAGCCGGGCCACCAGCGCGGGCCGGATCACCCCGCCGACCGCCGGGATCGACCGCCCGCCGCCCAGAACCGCCGTCAGCGCATCATACCGCCCGCCGCTCGCCACCGGGGGCCAGCCCTCTGGCCCGTGGAAGGAGAAGACGAAGCCGTCGTAGTATTCCATCGCCGTCCGCCCGTGGCTCGCCTCGAAGGGCAGGGTGGCGGTGTCGATGCCCCTTGAAGCCAGTGCGGCAAGGCGCGCCGCAAAGCGGTCCACGGCGGGGGCGATGGCGGGAAGCAGCGGGGTGATCCCGCGCAGATGCGTCAGCGCTGACTCGGCGGGCGCCTCCAGCGTGAGAAGATCATAGAGCATCGCCGCCTCAGGTGCGGCCAAGGCTGGGGTCGCGGCATCTTCGGTGAGGGCGGCGGCGCGGGCGGTGATCTCGGCCTCGTCCCGCAGGCCGATGAGGGGGCCAGAGGCTGCGATCAGCGCGGCAGGCGCGTCCGAAGCCAGACGCTCCAGCAACCGCGCGCGTGCGGGGGGCACGGGCGCGCGGCCGGCGAAACGGTCGAGAAGGCGGCGGAAACGTTGTGGCCGCCAGATGTGACGCAGCAGCGCCTCTTTCCGGCGCGGCGTGGTGTTCAGGCCCTGCACGGCGGCCATCAGGATGCCGATATCGCCGGTGACCGGGCGAAGGCCCGGCAGGAGCCCGGCGAACAGCGCAAAGACCTCGGCATCCGCCGCCTCGGGCGCCGTGCGGTCGAAGAGTTCGAAGCCGACCTGCAGGTATTCCCGCGCACGGGTGTCGGGACGGTCCTGCCTGCGGAACACCTCACCCATGTAGCAATAGCGCGCCGGGTCTGCGCCCCCCGCCATGTGGGCCTGCACCACCGGCACGGTGAAGTCGGGCCGCAGCATCATCTCGCCCGTGGCGGGGTCCTGCGTGACATAGGCCCGCGCCCGGATATCCTCGCCGTAGAGGTCGAGGAGGGTTCCGGCGGGTTGCAGGATATCCGCCTCCACCGGCTTTGCCCCCGCCGCGCGGAAGGCGTCGAGAAGGCGCGCGGCCTCCAGCCGTTCCGCCGCCCGGTCGGTCATTCCGAGAGCATCCGCCGCACCGCCGGGACAAGATCCCCACGCGGCACCTCGACCTGCGCAGGCCGGGACTTCCACTCCTCAAGACTGGCGCCTGCCGCGATCTTGGCGCCCAGGATCAGGTCCTTGAGGATGATGTTTCCCTTTTCTGCCTCGGCAGAGCCCTGGATGACGGCAACCGGAGAGGCGCGTTTGTCGGCGTATTTCAACTGGTTGCCAAAGTTCTTGGGGTTGCCGAGATAGACCTCGGCCCGAATACCGCGACCGTTCGCATCCTTTGAATTCCGCAATTCCGCTGCCATGGCCATGTAATCGGCCATCCGCTCGCGATCCATCACCGTCACCACCACCGGCCCCGCCGCAGGCGCCGCCTCGGCCCCCCGCTTGGCCCGAAGCGCCGCGAGCAACCGATCCACCCCGATGGACACCCCCGTGGCAGGCACCTCCTGCCCGGTGAAGCGCTTGACCAGATCATCATACCGCCCGCCCCCGGCGACCGAGCCGAACTGGCGGGGACGGCCCTTCTCATCAAGAATTGTGAACGTGAGTTCAGCTTCGAAGACAGGGCCGGTGTAGTAGCCGAGGCCACGGACGACGGAGGGGTCGATGACGATGCGGTCGGG
>CAZVIS010000014.1:0-10458 GCA_964627355.1 uncultured Rhodobacterales bacterium | reverse complement strand
GCGCAGATCTCGGCGTCGGCCGCCACGCTCGCCGACCCAACCGTATCCGCATCGCATTGATAGAACTGCCGGAACCGGCCCGGCCCCGGCTTCTCATTCCGCCAGACGGGTCCCATGGCGTACCGGCGATAGGGCATCGGCAGGTCGTTGCGGTACTGCGCGGCGACCCGCGCCAAGGGCGCTGTCAGGTCATAGCGCAGCGCCAGCCATTGCTGGTCCTCGTCCTGCCAGCCGAAGACGCCTTCGTTCGGGCGGTCCACGTCGGGGAGGAATTTTCCCAAAGCCTCGACGGTCTCGACGGCACTCGTCTCCAGCGGGTCGAAGCCGTGCATCCGGTAGACCTCGGCAATCTTCGCCAGCATCTCCTGCCGCTCGGTCACCTCGGCGCCGAAATAGTCGCGGAAGCCGCGCGGCGTTTCGGCGCGTGGACGCCGCTGTCCCTTTTCGCCCGCCATGGATGGGTCCCCCGGATGGATGCGAGGCTGCCTTAGCCGATGGCGCGGGGGCGGGCAAGGTTCGGGGGCGGATACGGTCCGCCCCCGACGGCGTCAGGCCCATGTCTGCCGGGCGGCGAAGGCGGCAAGGCTTTCCGGCGTGACGGCAAGCCGCGCCATCCCCTCGGCCCCGTCGGCCATCGCGTCGGGCTGATCCTCGAGCGCGGCATAAAGCTCGGCGATCCGGTCGCCGGCGGGGGGGCCGAAGGCGGCGTTCAGGCCCGCGGCAAAGCCGTCAAGCGGGATGCGCGCATAGGCCATCGGGCGGCTAAGGTGGTTCCCCAGAAGCGCCGCAAGCTCTGGCCCGGTCAGCGCCTGCGGCCCACCCAGACGCAGCGACTGGCCGGTCACGTCCGCCGTCGCCGCTGCAACGACCGCGTCGGCCAGCGTGCGGTGCGATATCCAGGTGATCCGTGCGCTCTCCGGCGCCGGATAGGCGAGCGTTCCGGCAAGGATGCCCGGCAGGCTCCACGGGGCCAGAAGGTTGTCCATGTAGACTGTGGGCTCCAGCACCACCGCAGGAATGCGGCCCGACAGAGCCAGTTCGCGGATCTCGCGCAGGGTGCGGAAGATCGCCGCATCCGACCCGTCAATCGCGCGGGCGGCGAGGTTCACCACCACCCGCCCCACTCCCACCTCTGCCGCTGCGCGCAGGACGCCCTGCGCCATCGCCGTGGTCACCCCGGGCCGATGGTCCTGAGGCACGGTAAAGACTGCCAGGTCGCTGCCCGCAAAGGCCGCCGCCAGCCCCGCGCCGGTTTCGAGGTTCGTCGCGCCATCCTTCCGCCCCGTGCCTGCGACCTCCCAGCCCGCGGCCGCAAAGGCCGCCGCAATGGCCGTCTGCTGCACCCCACCGATCCCCGTAATTGTCACCTTGCTCATCATGGCCTCCATGTGCCGGTTGATTGACCTGACAGGCTATGGCACTTTGCAGGCAATCGCGTAAGTACGCAGCATTTTGTAAGGTAGTATCGAAATGAATACCGTTGAGGGGCTTGTCACCCAGGACTTCACCGACTGCCCTGTGGAGCGCACGGTGCGGGTGATCGGCGGGCGGTGGAAGCCCGTGATCCTGTACCAGTTGCGCGCAGGGTCCTGCAGGTTCAATGCGCTACGCCGCCAGATCCCGGGCGTCACGCAGCGCATGCTGACGCAGCATTTGCGAGAGCTGGAGGCTGACGGCATCATCTCGCGCCACATCCACGCGGTGGTGCCGCCGCGGGTGGACTATGCGCTGACACCGATGGGGCAAAGCCTGATGCCGGTGCTGGAGGCGATGGCCGCCTGGGGCGCTGCCAACCCCGCCCCGCAGGCCGAGGTCGCCGCGTGAGTATGCTAGAGGAGCGCGTGGCCCACCTGATCCGCGCGGTGGACGACCTCTCGGACGTGGTCGCCCGCCAGCAGGCCGAGATTGACCGCCTCACTCGCCGCGTAGCGCTGCTGATGGAGCGCGAGGCGGAACGGGAGGCGGCAGGAGAGGGGGCCGACCCGAACCAGCGGCCGCCGCACTGGTAGGTATGACGGGCCGCTCATCCGCCCTTGCGGGCGTCTTCGCTTGTACTCCGCGTGACCGGGAAGGGCCGACCCAGCGAAGAGGCCCGCAAGGGCGGATAAGCGGCGAGAGGGTTACAGTTCTTCCACTGTAACCACCCCCGGCGTGGCCTTCAGCGCCCCCCTCACCTTTGCCGTTACCGGGAACGCCCCCGGCAGGGCCACGTCGATCTCGCGCCCCTTCTCGTCGGGCACGCAGATGCGGACTGGCGCGCGGGATTTGCCGCCGTCGGCCATGACGCGGGCCAAGAGCGCTGCCACCGCCGCCGCTGCCTCGGCCCGGTCGAGGTGGATGCGCAGGCCTGCGGCGGGGGCGTCGTCGGCGACGGCGTCCACGGGAGCTACTGAGCGGGCAAGGAGTTTCAGCGTCTCGCCTTCCAGCGTCGCCTCGACGGTTAGGACCACGTTGCACCCGGCCTCCAGATGCTGGCGCGATTGGTCGAGGACGTCGGAGAAGACCGTCACTTCGTACAGGCCCGTGGGGTCGGACAGGCCGACAAAGGCATAGCGGTTGCCCCGCGCAGACTTCTTCTCGGACCTTGTCGAGACAGAGCCTGCTATCTTGGCGACCAGCGGGCCGCCTTCCGCCGCCGCCGTAACCTCTGCCAAAGTCAGCACCTTTTGCCGCCGCAGCGCGGGCATGTGGTCGTCGAGGGGGTGGCCGGAGAGGTAGAAGCCGATGGCCTGATGTTCCTCGGCCAGCCGTTCCACAGGCAGCCAGTCGTCGCGGAAGGGCAGGCGGGGTTCGGGGATGTCGGTCCCGGCCTCGCCGAAGAGCGACACCTGGGTCGAGGCCTTGGCCTCGTGCACCGCCGCGGAGTAGGCGACGAGCGCATCCAGCCCCTCGAACACCCGCGCGCGGTTGCGGTCGAGGGTGTCGAAGGCCCCCGCCCTTGCCAACATCTCCAAGGGTCGCTTGCCCACCCGCTTCAGATCGACCCTGCGGGCGACATCGTACAGCGTGGCAAAGGGTCGGTCACCCCGCGCCGCCACGATCATCCGCATCGCATCCACGCCCACATTCTTGAGCGCACCAAGCGCGTAGACCACCGCCCCGTCCCGCACCGAGAACGTCGCCTCGCTGGCGTTCACGCAAGGCGCCACGGTGCGGATGCCCAGCTTGTCCACCTCGCGCTTGTAGGTGGCGAGCTTGTCCGTCAAATGAATATCGCAGTTCATCACGGCGGCCATAAATTCGACCGGGTGATTGGCCTTGAGCCAGGCGGTCTGGTAGCTCACCACCGCATAGGCCGCCGCGTGGGATTTGTTGAAGCCGTAGTTGGCGAATTTCTCCAGAAGGTCGAAGACCTCGCCCGCCTTGTCCTTGGACACGCCGTTCTTCATCGCGCCTTCGATGAACTTCGGGCGTTCCTTGGCCATCTCCTCGGGGATCTTCTTGCCCATGGCGCGGCGGAGAAGATCGGCGCCGCCGAGCGAATAGCCCGCCATGACCTGCGCAATCTCCATCACCTGTTCCTGATAGACGATGATGCCTTGGGTTTCCTTCAGGATATGGTCGATGGAGGGGTGGATCGATTCCAAGGGCCGCAGCCCGTTCTTCACCTCGCAATAGACCGGGATATTCTCCATCGGCCCCGGACGATACAACGCCACCAGCGCCACGATATCCTCGATGCAGGTGGGCTTCATGCGGCGCAAAGCGTCCATCATGCCAGAGCTTTCCACCTGGAACACCGCGACCGTGCGGGCGGCGGCGTAAAGCTCATAGGACTTCTTGTCGTCCAGCGGGATCAGGCTGATATCGACCTCCACCCCCCGCCGTTTCAGAAGATCCAGCGCGTTCTGGATCACCGTCAGGGTCTTCAGCCCCAGAAAATCGAACTTCACCAGCCCCGCCGCCTCGACCCATTTCATGTTGAACTGGGTGGCGGGCATGTCGGAGCGGGGGTCTTGGTAGAGAGGGACCAGCGCGTCCAGGGGCCGGTCCCCGATCACAACGCCGGCAGCGTGGGTACTGGCATTGCGCAGAAGCCCCTCGATCTGCTGCGCATAGTCGAGCAGTCGCGCGACGACCTCTTCCTTCGCGGCCTCACGCAGGCGGGGTTCATCCGCCAGGGCTTTGGTCACGCTGACGGGCTTCACCCCCTCGGTCGGGATCATCTTGGACAGGCGGTCTACCTGCCCGTAGGGCATCTGCAAGACGCGCCCCACGTCCCGCACCGCCGCCTTCGACAGAAGCGCGCCAAAGGTGATGATCTGCCCCACCCGGTCGCGGCCATACTTGCCTTGAACGTAGGTGATGACCTCCTCCCGCCGGTCCATGCAGAAGTCGATGTCGAAGTCGGGCATCGAGACGCGTTCGGGGTTCAGGAAGCGTTCGAACAGAAGGCCATAGCGCAGGGGGTCGAGGTCGGTGATCGTCAGCGCATAGGCGACCAGCGACCCCGCCCCCGACCCCCGGCCCGGGCCAACCGGAATGCCTTGCGCCTTGGCCCATTTGATGAAGTCGGCCACGATCAGGAAGTAGCCCGGGAACCCCATCTGCTCGATGATCTTCAGCTCAAACGCCAGCCGCGCCTCGTACTCCGCCACTGGAACCGCGTGGGGGATGATGGCCAGCCGCGCGGCGAGCCCCTCGCGGGCCTGACGGCGAAGCTCCTCGACCTCGTCCTCGGCAAAGCGGGGCAGGATGGGGGCGCGCTTCTTGGCGGCAAAGGCGCAGCGGCGGGCGATCTCGACCGTGTTCTCCAAGGCCTCGGGCAGGTCGGCGAACAGGGCGGCCATCTCGGCTTCGCTCTTGAAATAGTGCTGCGGGGTCAGGCGGCGGCGAGGGGCCTGCTGATCGACGTAGGACCCCTCGGCGATGCAGAGGAGGGCGTCATGCGCCTCGAACATCGTGGCTTTCGGGAAATAGACGTCGTTGGTGGCGACCAGAGGCAAGGCCATCTCGTAAGCGAGCGAAATCAGACCTGCCTCCGACGCGGCCTCTGCCTCGGGCAGCCGCCCGCCCTCGCCCGGATGGCGCTGCAGTTCCACATAAAGACGATCGCCATAAATCGCCGCCAGCCGCTCCATCAGCAGACGCGCCTTGGGCGCTTGCCCGGCTGCCAGTTGCCGCGCCACCGGCCCCTCCGGGCCTCCGGTCAGGCAGATGACCCCCTCGGCATGGGTCGCCAGTTCCTCGAGCGTCACCTGTGGAAGCTGGCCATTCTTTCCGATGTAGAGGCAGCTGTTGAGCTTCAGAAGGTTCAAGTATCCGGCTTCGCTCTGCGCCAGAAGGACCAGCGGCGCAGGCATCCGGGGCCGCTCGCCCGGTTGTGCGGGGTCGTCGGACAGGCTGACCTGGCAGCCAAGGATCGGCTGCACCCCGGCGCCAAGCGCCAGCGTCGAAAATTCCAGCGCGGCGAACATGTTGTTCGTGTCGGTTACGGCGACGGCCGGCATCTCGGCGGCGGTGCAGAGGCCGATGAGTTTTTTCACCGGAACCGCGCCCTCCAAGAGCGAATGCTCGGTATGGACGCGCAGGTGGATGAATCGCGGGGGGCTGGACATGGGGTCACCCTAGCCTGCCCGCCTGCGCCCGGAAACCCTGCGGTTTTCGCCCAAAGGTCAGGCAATCGCCGCCTGTCTTTTTGGCAAATGCTGAAACTGCTGTCGGTAAAGGCGCAGAGGTTCTGCTTGCCACATGGCACGGGGGCGGGCTTCATGGTCTCTCAAAGCGGGGCCAGCAGAGGGACCGATGACAGAGGTGGCGTTCACGCTCAACGGCGCACCGGTCCGGCTGGACGGGGTGTCGCCGACACGTACGCTGCTCGACTGGCTGCGCGAGGAGCGGGGGCTTTGCGGCACCAAGGAGGGTTGCAACGAAGGGGATTGCGGCGCCTGCACCGTGATGGTGACGGATGAAACCGGGGCGCGGGCGCTGAACGCTTGCATCCTGTTCCTGCCGCAAGTGCATGGGCGCGCGGTGCGGACGGTCGAGGGGATCGCTGGCCCCGACGGCGCGCTGCACCCGGTGCAGGCTGCGATGATCGACCATCACGGCAGCCAGTGCGGCTTTTGCACGCCCGGTTTCATTGTGGCAATGGCGGCGGCGCATCTGAACGGGCGAACCGACCACGCCGACCAGATTGCCGGGAACCTGTGCCGCTGCACCGGCTATGCGCCGATCCTGCGGGCCGCGAAGGCGGCGGCGGATGCGCCGGTGCCGGACTGGATGCACGACAGGCCCCCAGAGGTCGGCGCGGGAGCGTTCCGCCCGCAGAGCGCCGACGAACTTGCCGACTGGTATGCCGCCCACCCCGATGGAACCCTGATCGCGGGTGCGACGGATGTGGGGCTTTGGGTGACGAAGCAGCTGCGCGACCTGTCACCCGTGGCCTTCCTGAACGGCGTCGCGGACCTGCAACGGATTGAGCGTGTCGGCGACACCCTGCGCGTCGGTGCGGGCGTCACCATCTCGGCGCTGTGGGAGGCGACGCGTCCGCTGCATCCCTCTTTCGCCGAGCTCCTTCGCCGCTATGCCAGCGTGCAGGTGCGCAATGCCGCCACGATTGGGGGGAACATCGCCAATGGCAGCCCGATCGGCGATGGCCCTCCTGCGCTGATCGCGCTTGGCGCGACCTTGCACCTGCGGCAGGGGGCCGCGCGGCGGGCGATGCCGCTTGAGGACTTCTTCCTCGACTACCGAAAGCAGGACCGCCGCCCGGGGGAGTTTGTCGAGGCGGTGACATTCCCCGCCTCTGCCCCGGCCCTGCGCTGCTACAAGCTCTCCAAGCGCTTCGATCAGGATATCTCGGCGGTCTGCGGTTGCTTCAATGTGACGGTGGAAGGGGGCCGCGTCACCGCCGCCCGCGTCGCCTTTGGTGGCATGGCGGGCACGCCGAAGCGGGCGCGTGCGGTTGAGGATGTGCTGACAGGGCAGCCCTGGACCGAGGCCACCATCGCCGCAGCCAGGTCTGCCTTTGCGGAGGACTTCACGCCCCTGTCGGACATGCGGGCCAGCGCCGCCTATCGCCTCACAACAGCGGCCAACATGCTGACCCGCTACTTCCATGACCTTGCGGGCACTGCCATCTCGGTCCTTGAGGTCGCGCCATGAGCATGGGCCGCGCCCTGCCGCATGACGCGGCGCCCCAGCACGTCACGGGGCAGGCGCGCTATGTGGACGACATCCCCGTCCCCGGCACGGCGCTGCATCTGGCCTTTGGCCTCTCCACCATCGCACATGGGGCGATCACGGGGATGGATCTCTCGGCGGTGCGGGCGGCGCCCGGGGTGGTGATGGTGCTGTCGGCTGGGGATTTCGCCGAGATGCCTGATTGCAGCCCCTCGGCCCATGACGAGCCTTTGCTCGCCGTGCGGACGGTGCATTACGTCGGTCAGCCCGTGTTTCTGGTGGTCGCCGAAAGCCACCTCGCCGCGCGCAAGGCGGCACGGCTGGGCCGCATCACCTATGCCGAGCGGCCCGCCCTTCTGACCGTCGATCAGGCGCTGGCCGCGAACAGCCGGTTCGAGGCAGGTCCGGTCGTCTGGTCGCGCGGCGATGCCACCGCCGCGATTGCCGGGGCCGCGCATGTGGTCGAGGGGCGGATGGAGGTGGGGGGACAGGAGCACTTCTACCTCGAAGGTCAGGTCGCTGCCGCCGTCCCGCTGGAAGGCGGAGATATGCTGGTCCATTCGAGCACGCAGCACCCGACCGAAGTGCAGCACAAGGTCGCCCACGCCCTGCACCTGCCGATGAGCGCGGTGCGGGTCGAGGTGCGCCGGATGGGTGGCGGGTTCGGCGGCAAGGAAAGCCAGGGGAATGCCTTGGCCATCGCCTGCGCCGTGGTGGCGGCGCGGACGGGTCGGCCGGCGCGGATGCGCTATGACCGCGATGATGACATGGTCATCACCGGCAAGCGGCACGATCTTGCGATCCTCTACCGCGCCGGAGCGGATGCCGAAGGGCATCTGCTGGGGGTCGAGTTTACTCACCTGATGCGCTGCGGTTGGAGCCAGGACCTGTCCCTGCCCGTCGCCGACCGCGCGATGCTGCATGCCGACAACTGCTATCACATCCCTGCGATGCGGGTGGAGAGCCACCGGCTGAAAACGAACACCTGTTCGGCAACGGCGTTCCGGGGGTTCGGGGGCCCGCAGGGCATGGTGGGGATCGAGCGGGTGATGGATCATCTGGCCTTTGCCGCGGGGGTCGAGGCGACCGAGTTGCGGCGCCGGAACTTCTACCGCCCGCCCGCCCCGACCGGGCCCGGCACGGGCCGCCGCTTCGGCGGTCCGCATTCGCCCAAGGTCGACGAGATCGGCCCGCAGACCACCCATTACGGCATGCCGGTCGAGGATTTCATCGGGGATCAGATCGTTGCGGCGCTTGAGGCGTCGTCGGATTTCGCCGCGCGGCGGGCGGCGGTAAGGGCGTGGAATTCGGGCAGCCCGATCCTGAAGCGGGGGATCGCGCTGACGCCGGTGAAGTTCGGGATCAGCTTTACGCTGACATGGCTGAACCAGGCGGGGGCCTTGGTGCACGTCTATCAGGACGGCAGCGTCATCCTGAACCATGGCGGGACCGAGATGGGGCAGGGCCTGTTCCAGAAGGTGGCGCAGGTGGCGGCGGGGGTCTTCGGGCTGGAGGCAGGGGCGGTGAAGATCACCGCGACGGATACGGCCAAGGTTCCGAACACCAGCGCCACGGCGGCGTCCTCGGGGGCGGATCTCAACGGGATGGCCACGCGCGCGGCCTGCGAGACGATCCGGGGGCGGCTGGCCGACTTCCTCGCCGGGCGGCATCAGATGGCGCCCCAGGCGGTGGTGTTCGAGGGGGGGCGCGTGCGGGTCGGCGGCGCGGACTATGCTTTTGCCGAGGTCGTGGCGATGGCCTATCAGGCACGGATCTCGCTGTCCTCCACGGGCTTCTACGCGACGCCCAAGATCGTCTGGGACCGGGTGCGCGGTCAGGGGCGGCCCTTCTTCTACTTCGCCTATGGTGCTGCGGTCAGCGAGGTGGTGATCGACACGCTGACCGGCGAATACCGTATCCTGCGGGCTGATATCCTCCACGATACCGGAAACAGCCTGAACCCGGCCATCGACATTGGCCAGATCGAGGGCGCCTATGTGCAGGGCGCAGGGTGGCTGACCATGGAGGAGCTTGTGTGGGACGGCAAGGGGCGGCTTTCGACCCATGCGCCCTCCACCTACAAGATCCCCTGCGCGTCCGACACGCCGCCGGTGTTCAACGTGGCGCTCTGGGGAAGGGAGAACCGCGAGGAGACAGTGGGCAAGTCCAAGGCCGTCGGTGAACCACCGTTCATGTTGGGCATATCGGCCCTGATGGCACTGTCGGATGCGGTGGCGGCCTGCGGGGATGGGGCGGTCTATCCGGCACTTGATGCGCCCGCTACGCCCGAACGGGTGCTCGCGGCGGTGGAGAGGGTGCGGCGTGTTTGACCTTGACGTCCTTCGCGCTGCGGTGACGGCCAATGGCCGCGTGGCCCGCGTGGTCGTCGCCGGGGCTGTCGGGTCGGCGCCGCGCGAGGCGGGGGCCGCGATGTTCGTCTGGAAGAGCGGGCTGTCGGGGACCATCGGCGGTGGAGCGCTGGAATGGGAGGCCGCGGCGCGGGCGCGGGGGATGCTGGCAGCGGGTAGGGTGGCGGTGGACCGGCTGCCGCTTGGCCCGGCGCTCGGCCAGTGTTGCGGCGGGGCGGTGACGCTGGTGACCGAGGTCTTCGACGCGAGCTCGCTGCCGGTGCCCGAGGCGGGTGTGGTGGCGCGGGCCGTGGAGGGGCGCGACATGCCGCTGGCCGTGAAGCGGATGCTCGACCGGGCGCGGGGGCACGGGGTGCTGCCGGGCACAACGTTGGTGCAGGGCTGGCTGGTGGAACCGGTTGCGGCGCCGCGCCGGGCGCTTTGGGTCTGGGGCGCGGGGCATGTGGGGCGGGCGCTGGTTGGCGTGATGGCGCCTTTGCCGGAGGTGGCGATAACCTGGGCGGATGTAGGGGCAGACCGCTTTCCGAAAATGGTTCCGCCAGACGTAACCGTGCTGGCCGATGCCGACCTGCCCGCGCGGGTGGCCAAGGCACCCGTTGAGGCAGAGCATCTGGTGCTTACGTTCAGCCACACGCTTGACCTGGAACTGTGCCACCGCTTGCTACAGCACGGTTTCGCCGGCGCAGGCCTGATCGGGTCGGCGACGAAATCGGCGCGGTTCCGGTCGCGGCTGACGGCGCTTGGGCACAGCCCGTCGCAGATCGCCCGCATTCGCTGCCCCATCGGGGACCCCGCGCTCGGCAAGCATCCTCAAGCGATTGCAGTCGGTGTGGCGGCCGAGTTCCTGCGGCAGGTCACAACGGTCCGGCAGGAGGCCCGCGCATGACCGAACTTCTGGCGGTAGAGGGCGTGACGAAGGCCTATCCGGGGGTGGTGGCCAACAGCGACGTGTCCTTTGCGATTG
>CAZVIS010000013.1:0-24811 GCA_964627355.1 uncultured Rhodobacterales bacterium | reverse complement strand
TGATCGCAGGCTCGGCCGAGGCGGCGCCTGCGAGTAGCGCCAGCGCGGCGGTGGCGCCCGCAAGGGTTCTGGTGAAGGTCATGGGTCTCTCCCGGTTGGGTTTATGGATTACCGATGCCGCCCTTGAGGGGCGATCTGGCGGCCATTCAAGGCGGGATTGGGCGCGACGGTCAAGCACCATCTGCGTGATTTCAGGGTAAGGTTTGACCTGATGGTCAAGAAACGGGCAGATCGCGCGCCATGACAATGCCGTCCACCGCCCCGCCGCCCATCAAGGCGAAGTAGCCGCGGCGAAGGCCTGCCTCGACAAAGCCATGCCGCGCGTAGAGGCGGCGCGCCACGTCATTGTCCGCCGCGACCTCAAGGAAAGCCCGCGCCGCCCCCCGCGCCGCTGCCTCGGCCAGGAAACGTGCCATCAGCGCGCTGCCGAGTCCCTGCCCCTGTGCCTCGGGACATACCGCCAGGGTCAGCACTTCCGCCTCACCGGCCAAGGCCCGGCCAAGAAGGAAGCCGAGCGGGGCGGAGTGCCTCCCTCCCCCCTCGTGGAGAGGGAAGGCGCCTGCCCTGCCGTCCGTCACCACAAACACCCCCGCCCCGGTCAGAAGCCCCGCGAACTCCTCCGCCGTCCACGGCCGCAGACGGACAAAGGCCGCTGAATGGACCTCCGCCATCGCCTTCGGCGTCACGGCAGGATCACGGGCGGTGGCTCTGAAGGCAGCGCCGCGTCGGCCGGGCGCGCATAACATGGAGCGGGTCGTTCGATTCTTGTCCCTCGGATCAGCTTCAGGTCCGCGATCTTCCCAAGAGTATCGGGAATACTCGGCAGTTCTGCCACATCCCACGATGCTTCAAATTGGCGGCCGACTTGGTCCGCGCGATACCCAAGAACGTGCATGTTCGAAGTTTGCAGGTCTCGAGGTGCTGAGACAGGATCAATCAGTCGCGGAGAACCGGTTGGATCTTCATGAGTGAAGTGCTGGACGTAAGCGCAGTCTCGTGGAGCAGGAAGGCAAACGAGTGACGAAGGTGACCACTTCTGCCAAGCCATCACTTCAAAAAGTGTCACCCCGATCGCCGGAACACCAAGCCCGAGCGCCAACCCCCGCGCCGCCGCGACCGCGATCCGGACGCCGGTGAAGTTGCCGGGCCCCGTGCAGACCGCCAGCGCCGAAAGGTCCCGCCAGCCGATGCCCCCCTCGACCAGCACCTCCTCCAGCATCTGGACCAGCCGCTCGGCCTGTCCCTTCTCCATCGGTTCGACCCGCGACACGACCAGCCGGTCACCGCAAAGCAAAGCGGCGGCGCAGTGCGCCGCCGATGTGTCAAAGCCGAGGATCAGTGCCTCAGGCGGCAACCGGCCGCACCTCGGTCACTTCGGGGATATAGTGGCGCAGCAGGTTCTCGATCCCCATCTTCAGCGTAAGGGTAGAGGAGGGGCAGCCCGCGCAGGCGCCCTGCATGTGCAGATAGACGACGCCCCGGTCAAAGCCGTGGAAGGTGATGTCGCCACCGTCCTGCGCCACGGCGGGGCGCACGCGGGTATCGAGCAACTCCTTGATCTGGCGCACGATATCGCCATCCTCGCCGGTATGCTCGGCATGGCCGCCTGCGGCCTCGCCCTCCATCACCGGCTGGCCGGACTGGAAATGCTCCATGATCGCGCCGAGGATGCCAGGCTTCACATGTGCCCAGTCGGCCCCCTCGGCTTTGGTCACCGTCACGAAATCGGTGCCGAAGAACACGCCCGTCACCGGCCCCGCCCCGAAGATCCGGCGCGCGAGCGGCGATTTTGCGGACGCCTCGGCGGTCGGGAAATCCGCCGTCCCCGCGTCGAGCACGGTCTGGCCCGGCAGGAACTTCAGCGTGGCCGGGTTCGGGGTGGATTCAGTCTGGATGAACATGGGTATCTCCGACGTTTCCACTCGGATATGCGCCCTGCGGCCGCCTAAGTCAAGAAGTTGGAACGGTTCTAAGCTGTAGGCCTAGTCTTCGTCGGGGAAGAAATAGGCATACATCAGGTCGATCCCCGTAGGTGGCCAGCGCCGGTCGTCAGGCGAAGGGGCGGCGGGGCGGACCAAGGGCGGGATCGTCTTGGACGGCGCCTGTCGGGTGGAATTCGGACGTTGCATCGCATCTCTCCGGTATCCTCCCTGCAATCCAATATAGCAGGATCCGTCCGGAATGTAAGTTGCTGCGGCGCAGCATGACGCTGCGGCGTCTCGGGGTACGTGTTATGTAATGCTCTCCAGCCGTTCCTTCGACATGTCGCCGGGAACGATGGTGATCGGGATGGGCAGGTTGCCGGAGTTCTTGGTCATCTGCGTGACGAGCGGCCCCGGCCCGTTCTTGTCGGTCCCCGCACCAAGTACAAGGATCCCGATGGCCGGGTCCTCCTTGACCTGCGCGAGGATCTGGCTGACCGGGTCGCCCTCGCGGATCACAAGTTCGGGGTTGACGCCCTGCTTGTCGCGCATCCACTTGGCAAAGACCTCGAAATGCGCCTCGATCCGCTCGCGCGCCTCGGCGCGCATCAGGTCGGCGACGCCCAGCCAATGCTGGAACTCCTCGGGCGGGATGATCGACAGGATCGTTACACCCCCGCCGGTGTGCGCGGCGCGCAGCGCGGCAAAGCGCATCGCGTTCAGGCATTCGCGGCTGTCGTCCAGGACGACCATGAACTTGCGCATCTCGACCCCCCAAGTCGTGCATTATGGGCGGGCACGGCGCGGCTGTCCAGCGGGTCACGCCATCGAATGCGCCCAGTCCCAGTAGAGCGCGCGGGCCTTCCGGGCGAGCGGCCCCACCTGATAGGTCACATCCTCAAAGGCGGTCACCGGCACGATCTTGGACAGGTTGCCGGTGGTGAAAACCTCATCCGCCGCCCGGAAGTCGTCGAAGGTCAGGACGGTTTCCACCACCTCGACCCCCGCCGCGCGCAGGTTCGCGATGTGGCGGGCGCGGGTGATCCCGGCGAGGAAGGTGCCGTTCGGAATGGGGGTGAAGACCACCCCGTCGCGCACCATGAAGACGTTGGAGGTGGCGGTTTCCGCGACGTTGCCCATGGCATCGGCCACGAGCGCATTGCCAAAGCCCTTGAACTTCGCCTCGACCAGCATCCGGGCGTTGTTGGGATAAAGGCAGCCTGCCTTGGCGTTGCAGACCGCATCCTCGAGCACCGGGCGGCGAAAGCGGGTGCGGCAGAGGGTCAGCGTCGCTTCTGCCGGGGGCATGGCGACCGATTCGAGGCAGATGGCAAAGCCGGTGATCCCGCGCTTGGGCTCCACCCCCAGTTCGGTGCCGTCGATGGCCCAGTACATCGGGCGGATATAGACGGCATCATCGGAGAAGGCTTTCAGCCCGTCGCGGATGATCTCCTCCATCTCGCCCGGATCGACCGAGGGGGTGATCATCAGCGCCTCGGCCGAGCGATTCACGCGGGCGCAGTGGCGGTCCAGATCTGGCGCCACGCCGTCGAACCAGCGGGCCCCGTCGAACACGCTCGACCCCTGCCAGATGCCATGGTCGGCGGCGCGCATGACGGGGATGTCGCCCGCGTGCCATTTCCCGTCAAAGAAGGTCCGGATGCGTTTGCCGAAGGCCATGGCGTTCTCCTTTTCCGGCACTCAACCATGGCGCGCGCCAAGGGTCCAGTCAGGCCGCCGCCTGCGTCACCGCGCCAAACCGCATCGCCAGCGTCACCGCCCGCGTGGTGTTCAGCACCATCAGCGCGGCCCAGAGGCCGTGGTTGCCGAAGGGCGGCAGCAGCACCCAGAGGGCCAGCACATAGACCCCTACCGACCACAGCATCGCACGCCGCATCTCGCCCGTCCGGGTCGCCCCGATGAAGATGCCGTCGAGCATCCAGGACGCGATCCCGACCAAGGGGGCGGCGACCAGCCACGGCAGATAGACCCGCGCCTCGGCCCTGACCGCAGGGTCGGTCGCCATCAGGTCGATGATCGCGGGGCCGAAGAACAGGTACGCGAGGCTGATCAGAAGGATGCCCACCAGCCCCCACAGGCTCGCCATCCACGACGCCCGCCGCAGCGCCGCGACCGACCGCGCGCCGACCGCCTGCCCCACCAGCGCCTCGGCGGCAAAGGCGAACCCGTCGAGCGCATAGGCCGCCACCTCGATGAACTGCAGAAGCACCTGATTGGCGGCCAGCGTGACGTCCCCCTGCCCCGCGCCAAGGAAGATGAAGGCGGTAAAGCTGCCCTGAAGCAGGATCGACCGGATCATGATGTCGCCGTTGACCCCGGCCATGCGGCGCAGGGCCACGATGTCCCGCACCCGGGCAAGAGCCGCCTGCAACACCGGCCCGAACGCCTCGCGGCAGAGCCACAGGCCAAGCGCCAGCCCGGACCATTCGGCGATCAGCGTGGCCGCAGCGACCCCGGGAACGCCCCAGCCAAGGCCTAGCACGAACCACAGGTCGAGGGCGATGTTCACCCCGTTGATCCAGATCTGCAGCAGGAACACGGCGCGGGTGCGTTCCAGCGCGATCAGCCAGCCGGTGACGGCATAAAGGCAGATGGTCGCGGGCGCACCCCAGATGCGGATGGCAAGGTACTGGCGGGACAGGCTTTCCACCTCGCCGCTCGCCGGGGCGACCTGAAAGGCGGCCCAGAAGAGCGGGCCTTGCAGCACCATCAGCAAGACCCCCGCCGCCGCCCCGATCATCAGCGCGCGGTAAAGGACCGCCGCACGTTCGGCCCCATCCCCCGCGCCATGCGCCTGCGCTGCCAGACCGCTGGTCCCCATCCGCAGGAACCCGAAGATCCAGTAGAGCGAGGCGAGGATGACGGCCCCGATGCCCACGGCCCCAATGGGAGCGGCCTGCCCCAACTGCCCGACGACCCCGGTATCCACCGCGCCGAGCAGGGGGATCGTCGCGTTCGACAGCACGATCGGCAGCGCGATCTTCAAGACGCGGGCGTGGGTGATTTCGGCAGGCGTCACGCCACCGGCCGCTCCGGCATCAGGAAATGTCCCGTCCCCTGCGCGAACAAGCGGCTGCGGTTGTCCTGCCAGGCCTCGACATGCACACTCGCATACCGCCGCCCCGAGCGGTTCACCCGCGCCCGCGCATAGGCGTCGCGGGGAAGGCCGGATCGCAGATAATCCACCGTGAAGTCGATCGTCTTGGGCAGCATCATCGGAGGCAGCGGCGCGTCCCCCCGCGCCTCGACCTCCTCCCACAGGATCGACCAGGCCAGTTCGATGATCGCCGCGGTTTCCAGAAAGGCAGCGGTTGCCCCGCCATGCAGGGCGGGGATCAGGGGGTTGCCGATCAGCGCCTCGTCAAACGGCAGGATCGCGGTCAACTCGTCCCCCCGCCGGTCGAACCGGATGCCGAGGAAGCGCAGGTAAGGCACGCCATCAACCAGCGCCGCCAGCGCCGCATCGCGCCGCTGCTTGATGACCTGAACGGGTTCATGCCGCTTCATGCCGACCGGTCCACGGTAAAGGCGCCGGTTGCAGCGGCGACAGGGCGGGTCACGTCATCATCCGTCGCCACCACCCGAACGAATGCCACCGACCGCGTCATGTGATAGCAACTGGCGCGCGCGGTGATCCGCTGTCCCGGCATGGCGGGGCGCATGTAGTCGATGCGCAGGTCCAGCGTCGCCGTGCTGCCCGGGGCCGAAGGGTGGCACATCACGGCCGCCCCGCTCGCCGTGTCCATCAGGGCCGAGACGGCGCCGCCGTGGATCACCCCCGTCGCCGGATCGCCCACAAACCGCAGGTCATAGGGCATCGAGATCACCGCCTCCCCTTCGCCGATGCTGTCCAGCACCATCCCGAGCGCGCGGGAATGCGGAATGGCCTCGATAAACTGGCGCGCGATACGGTCGATATCGGTCATGAATGACATCATTGACAAACTCCCGTGACCCGCAAGCCCCGCAGTTGCACGGTTTGTAACCCGCGCCTAGCCTGCGGCGCAGGGAGGGACGATGCATGGCGGACATCCGGCTGTCGTTCAAGGAGATGTGCGCGCGGTTTGACGTGACCCCGCGCACCCTGCGCTATTACGAATACATCGAGCTTCTGTCGCCCGACAAAGAGGGCCGTGCCCGGTTCTACGGTGCGCGCGAAGTTGCAAGGATGACGCTGATCCTTCGCGGCCGCCGCTTCGGCTTTAGCCTGGAAGAGATTCGACAGTGGCTACTGATCTACCGCCAGAAGGGCACCGAGACGCAGTTGCGCGCCTGGATTGCGCTGGCCGATCGCCAGCTTGATGCGCTGGAACACCAGCGGACAGAGTTGGAGACCGCCGTTCGGGACCTGCGCGCCCTGCGCGACACGGCGCAGGGCGAGTTGGACCAGCTATGACCGGAATACGGAAAACTGACGTGACGTTACAATCACGTCAACCGGAGGTTATCTGGTATGTGACCGCACAAGAGCGCATCTGGCGCCAGGTCGGGCCATGTTGGCCCTTCCATGCGCTAACGAGAGAGAGATGACGACCGAACCGATGACCATCCGCGAGATGTGCGACACCTTCGGGGTGACCCCGCGGACCCTGCGCTTCTACGAGCAGAAGGAACTGCTGTTCCCGCTGCGCAACGGGCAGAAGCGCCTTTATACAAGACGCGACCGGGCCCGCCTGAAACTGATCCTGAAAGGCAAGCGCTTTGGCTTCAGCCTTGAGGATATCCGGCAGTTGCTCGACATGTACGGCACAGGGGCAGGCGAGACGGCGCAATTGGCGCGCAGTTATGAATTGGCCGAGGCGCGGCTGGCCCAGATGCAGGCGCAGCGGGACGAACTCGACCGTTCCATCGCCGACTTGAAGAACCAGATGGCCTGGGGCGCCGAGGTGCTGGCCACCATGCGCCGCACCGCCGCCGAGTAACCACAAAGACGGACGACCAAGGGAGAGAGACATGCCGACCTACACTGCCCCCGTGAAAGACATGCAGTTCCTGCTGCACGACGTGCTCAAGGTGACCGAGACCGGGATCCCCGGGTACGAGGACCTCGAGAGCGACTTCACCTCGGCGGTGCTGGAAGAGGCGGGCAAGGTGGCAAGCGAGGTGCTGGCACCCCTGAATGCCTCGGGCGACCGTGAGGGCTGCCACCTCGAGAATGGCGTGGTGCGCACGCCAAAAGGCTTTGATGTCGCCTTCAAGGCGATGAAGGAGGGCGGGTGGACCGCGCTCGACTGCGATCCCGAGTACGGCGGGCAGGGCCTTCCCTACCTGATGGGCACCGCCGTGGGCGAGATGTTCGTCAGCGCGAACATGGCCTTCAACATGTATCAGGGCCTGACCCACGGCGCCTATTCCGCGATCCACGTCCATGGCACCGACCAGCAAAAGGCGACCTATCTGCCCAAGATGGTCACCTGCGACTGGACCGGGACGATGAACCTGACGGAGCCCCATTGCGGCACGGACCTTGGCATGATGCGCACCAAGGCGGAACCGCAGGCGGACGGCAGCTACAAGATCACCGGCCAGAAGATCTTCATCTCGGCCGGTGAACATGATCTGGCCGAGAACATCATCCATCTGGTGCTCGCCAAGGCCCCGGGCGGCGGCGAGGGGACGAAGGGGATCAGCCTCTTCATCGTGCCGAAGTTCCTCGTGAACGCCGACGGAAGCCTTGGCCAGCGCAACCCCCTCTCCTGCGGCAAGATCGAGGAGAAGATGGGCATCCACGGCAACGCCACCTGCGTGATGAACTATGACGGGGCGACGGGCTGGCTGCTCGGCGATCTGCACAAGGGCATGCGCGCGATGTTCACGATGATGAACGAGGCGCGGCTTGGCGTGGGGCTACAGGGCTATGCGGTGGCCGAGGCCGCCTATCAGAACGCCGTGGCCTATGCCAAGGACCGCCTGCAGGGCCGCGCCGTCACCGGTGCGCAGAACCCCACGGGCCCCGCCGACCCGCTGATCGTCCACCCCGACATCCGCCGCAACCTGATGGACCAGAAATCCTTCGTCGAGGGCGCTCGCGCCCTGACCTTCTGGGGCGCGCACCTGATCGACCGCTCGCGCCGTCTGGACGATGCGGCGGCCGAGGGCATGATCTCGCTGCTGACCCCCGTCATCAAGGGCTTCCAGACTGACAAGGGCTTTGACATGGCGGTGGCCGCGCAGCAGGTCTATGGCGGGCATGGCTATATCGAGGAATGGGGCATGTCCCAATTCGCCCGCGACGCCCGGATCGCGATGATCTACGAAGGGGCGAACGGCGTGCAGGCGCTGGACCTTGTCGGGCGGAAACTGGGCCAGGACGGCGGCAAGCATGTGCTCGCGTTCTTCGAGATGGTGAAGGCCTTCATCAAGGAGAACGAGGGGGACGAGCGGCTGAAGCCCGGTTTCCTCGAACCCCTGAAGAAGGCGTCCAAGGACGTGCAGGCGGCGGGCTTCTACTTCGTGCAGCACGGGCTGAAGAACCCTGATGCGGCGCTGTCGGGCAGCTATGACTTCATGCACATGATGGGGCATGCCTGCCTCGGCCTGATGTGGGCGCGGATGGCCAAGGCGGCCTATGCGGCGCTGGACGCAGGGGTTGCCGACCGCGACTTCTACGAGGCCAAGATCGCCACCGGCCGCTACTACATGGCCCGCCACCTGCCCGCGACGGCGATGCACCTCGCGCGGATCGAGACGGGAGCCGAGCCGGTCATGGCGCTGGCGGCGGGGGCGTTCTGAGCATGCAGGCGGCGAAAATTCTTGAAGAAAGAATTTTGGCCCTTGTGGAAAGGTCGTGACGATGCCGAAACGCTTTCGCCTGACCCGCCGCTTCAACGTCGCCATGACCGAGGACGGCTATCGCAGGCTGAAGCGGTTTGCGCAGGAGGCGGGGCTGGATGAGGGCGAGGCGTTGTCCTTCCTGTTCGAGCATTTCGACTCTGTGACCGACAACGACAACCTCACGCACCGGCTGCGCCTGTTCAACGCGGAGCTGGACGCGCGCAAGGACTGACAGGGCACCGCGGGGAGGCGGCGTCGCATGGGTATTCGGATCAAGAAGAAGCAGAGGTTCCGCCCCGGTCCGGGGTCCGTCGGACCACTGGCGATTGACGCGGTCGCGGTCCGGGGCGGCTTCTCCTTGAGCGGTCATCGGCTCCCCAGCCTGTACCGCGAGTCGAACGGTGCCAAATCAAGGTTAACACTTCGTTCTTTCGTTCCTTCTTCTTGAGAAAAGTACCCCACGGGGGTGCGGGGGTGTGAAACCCCCGCCTCCGACAGAAAGGCCGGGCGACACGATGACCATGCAACTCCACTGCTTCGGCGAAAGCGGGAATGCCTACAAATGCGCGCTGGCGCTGACGCTTGCCGATGTCGAGTGGGAGCCCGTCTTCGTCGATTTCTTCAATGGCGCCACCCGCACGCCGGAATTCCGCGCGCTGAACGAGATGGGCGAGGCGCCGGTGCTGGTGGACGGGGCAACGGTGCTGACGCAGTCGGGGGTGATCCTCGACTACATCAGCTCCAAGACCGGCAAGCTGGGGGGCCGCTCGGCGGCGGAACGGCGCGAGGTGTTGCGCTGGCTCTTCTGGGACAACCACAAGCTTTCGACGCAAGTGGGCACGACGCGGTTCCTGATGAACTTCCTGCCGCCCGAGAAACGCCCCGAGGCGGTGATCCCCTTCCTGCAGGGGCGCCTCAAGGCCGCCTATACGATCCTTGACGGGCACCTCGCCACGCGCCCCTGGGTTGCGGGGGCCGAGGTCACCATCGCGGATCTCTCGTGCTGCAGCTACCTCTATTACCCCGAGCCCTTCGGCTTTGCCCGTGCCGACTGGCCCCATATCGACCGCTGGCTGGACCGCATCGCAGGCCTGCCCGGCTGGAAGCACCCCTACGACATGATGCAGCGCGGCTTTGTGCCCGCGGCCTGAGGAGGATACGATGACCGAAGCCTATATCTATGACGCCATCCGCACCCCGCGCGGCAAGGGCCGCGCCGATGGCAGCCTGCACGAGGTCACCTCGGTGCGCCTTTCGGCCCATGTGCTGAATTCGCTGAAGGCGCGGAACCATCTCGACGGGCACGCGGTCGAGGATGTGATCTGGGGCAACGTCACACAGGTGGGCGAGCAGGGCGGCAACCTTGCGCGCACCGCCGTTCTGGCGAGCGACCTTGACGAGCGGATCCCGGGCCTTGCCATTAACCGCTTCTGCGCCAGCGGAATGGAGGCGGTGAACATTGCCGCGAACCAGATCCGGGGCGGCGCGGGCGACGGCTATATCGCGGGCGGGGTCGAGATGATGGGCCGCGTCGCCATGGGGTCGGACGGGGCGGCGATTGCCGTGGACCCGTCGATCGCCATGAAGTCCTACTTCGTGCCGCAGGGCATCGCCGCCGACATCATCGCCACCCAGTTCGGGTTCAGCCGCGATGACGTGGACGGCCTTGCGGTCGAGAGCCAGAAGCGCGCAGCCCATGCCTGGGCCGAGGGGCGTTTTGCCCGTTCGGTCGTGCCGGTGACGGACATCAACGGCCTGACCATCCTTGACCGCGACGAATACATGCGGCCCCAGACGGACATGCAGTCGCTCGGCGCGCTGAAGGCCAGCTTCAAGGACATGGGCGAGGTGATGCCGGGCTTCGACAAGATCGCCATGATGAAGTATCCGCACCTTGAGCGGATCGAACATGTCCACCATGCTGGCAACTCCAGCGGCATCGTGGATGGGTCGGCGGCCATTCTCCTTGGCAACAAGGAATTCGGCGAGCGTTATGGCCTCAAGCCCCGCGCCCGCATCCGCGCCACGGCGAAGATCGGCACCGACCCCACGATCATGCTGACCGGCCCCGTGCCCGCGACCGAGAAGATCCTGCGCGACAGCGGCATGGCGATTTCGGACATCGACCTGTTCGAAGTGAACGAGGCCTTCGCTGCGGTCGTCCTGCGATTCATGCAGGCCTTCGACGTGGAACCCTCGGTCGTCAACGTCAACGGCGGGTCCATCGCCATGGGCCACCCCCTTGGGGCGACCGGGGCCATGATCATCGGCACCCTGCTCGACGAGCTGGAACGGACCGGCAAGGGCGTCGGCCTCGCCACGCTCTGCGTTGCCTCGGGCATGGGGGCGGCCACGATCATCGAGAGGGTGTGATGAAGCTCGATCTCGCATCCGTTCCGGTCAGGACCGGCTCGATCTACCCCTCGCCCTACAAGGAGATGATGGCGGGGCGGTCCTCGCTGCGCCTGGGGGATGCGGGGGGGCTGACGCAGTTCGGCGTGAACCTCGTGATCCTCTCCCCCGGGGCACGGTCGTCCCTGCGGCACTGGCACCTGCACGAGGACGAGTTCGTGATGGTGACGCAAGGCGAATGCACGATGTACCTTGATGCCGGGCCGACGGTGATGCGCGCGGGCGACTGCGCGGCCTTTCCGGCGGGGCGCGAGGATGGGCATTGCTTCGTCAACCACACGGAGGCCGAGGCGCGGTTTCTGGTGATCGGCACCAAGGCCCCGCGCGAGATCGCGACCTATTCCGACGTGGACCTGAAAGTCGAGATTGCGGGCGAGAAGGGCATCGCCCATTTCACCTACAAGGACGGCTCGGAATGGGTGGGGCCGCGATGAAGCTTGCACCGGCCGACATCCGTGTCTCGGAGACCGAACCCGCCTCGGTGGCGCGGTTTGGCCGAGCGCGGACTTGGCACCTGTCCGACTCGGGCGGGCTGAAGCAGTTCGGCCTGCACCGCCAGACGCTGGAACCGGGCGCACGCTCCGCGGATCGGCACTGGCACGACTGCGAGGACGAGTTTCTCTACGTGCTCGACGGAGTGGCGACGGTCGTAGACGACCGAGGGGCGCATGACCTCGGCCCCGGCGATGCGGTCGGCTGGCCGCATGGCGATCCGAACGCACATTGCGTGGTCAATCGGACCGACCGGCCTTGCAGCTATCTGATCGCAGGCGCGCGGGTGGCGCGGGATGTCTGCACCTATCCCGACAGCGGACTGC
This sequence comes from uncultured Rhodobacterales bacterium, assembly GCA_964627355.1. Classification (GTDB taxonomy): domain Bacteria; phylum Pseudomonadota; class Alphaproteobacteria; order Rhodobacterales; family Rhodobacteraceae; genus JBBQXK01. Next base: position 12,864 of record CAZVIS010000013.1, on the reverse strand, counting down.
GGCAAGTCAACACAGACACCACCTGGCAGGTCGTTGATGCTGCAGGTGCGGTCCTGCGGGGCGGCGACCTGCCGCCCGAACAACTGAATCTGCCACCGGTCTGGGGCAGACCCTACGACGGTGTCCCGCCGCCGCCGATCCTGCGCAACGAAGGCCGGGTCTGGATCGATGAGGCGGACTCGGCCCACCCGGTTCTGGGCGGCGGCCTCGGCCCCTTTCGCTACTGCGTTCTGGGAGAGGCCGCGGCCCTCAGCCAGTTCGGCGTGCACCTTGAAAGCCTGCCCCCCGGCTCGCGCTCGTCCTTCCGCCACTGGCATATGTCCGAGGACGAGATGGTCGTCATGCTGGACGGCGAGGTGGTGCTGGTCGAGGACACCGAGACCCTTCTGACTGCGGGCGACGTCGCCTGCTGGCCTGCTGGCCATCCGGTCGGCCACTGCCTCTCGAACCGCAGCACGCGCCCGGCGACCTATCTCGTCTTCGGGACGCGAAAAGAGAACGACACGATCCATTATCCCGATGACGATCTGGTCACCGTAAAGGAAGGCGCCGAACGGCGCTACATGCACGCTGACGGTCGGACCCGCCTGCGCAGCAGGGTCTCTGCCTCGGTCGAGGCCCTGCATACCCTGCAGGGCTACCTTGACCATATGGCGAAGGCCGTCTTGTCGGATGACTTCGAGACCTACGAACGGCATGTCTCGCTGCCATTCCAGCTTGTAACCGAGACCTCAAGTCTCGTCGTCCACACGCTGGCCGACCTCGAAAGCGGGTTCGACGAGTTTGTGGAAATGCTGCGGGCGCAACGCGTCACCGAATACATCCGCGTCGCGAAATCCGCGATGATGTCGGATAACCAAATGATATCAGGCCGCTACGAGACACATTTGCTTTGCGAGGGGAAACATGTCGTGCCGTCGTTCGTCTCCCGCATCTCCCTTCGCCGAGAAGACGGCGTCTGGCGCGCCGTGTCCATCGTGAATGCAACCCGAAACGAGCGCTGGCCCGTCGCCTGGTTCAAGGTCAGCGACGAAGCATAACCCCGGCACGCTGCGTGCCCCGAAATCGGAAGACCCAAGCAATGACTGATTTCTCTCTGACCACCGATGCCGACGGCGTCGCGACGATCACCTGGGACGTGCCCGCCAAATCGATGAACGTCATGTCGCTCGCAGGCTTTGCCGAGTTGGACGGGATGATCGACGCCTGCCTCAAGGACACTGGCGTCAAGGGCATCATCATCACCAGCGGCAAGAAGGACTTTGCCGGGGGCATGGACCTGAACGTCATTGCCCGGATGAAGGAAGAGGGCGGCGCCAAGGGCATCTTCGACGGCGTGATGATGATGCACGGCATCCTGCGCAAGATCGAGCGGGCGGGGATGGACCCCAAGACGCTGAAGGGCGGCAAGCCGATCGTCGCGGCCCTGCCCGGCACGGCACTCGGCATCGGACTCGAGATCCCGCTCGCTTGCCACCGCATCATCGCCGCCGACAACGACAAGGCCAAGATCGGCTTGCCCGAGATCATGGTCGGCATCTTCCCCGGGGCAGGCGGTACGACGCGGCTGTCGCGCAAGCTGGGTGCGATGATGGCGGCGCCGTTCCTGCTGGAGGGCAAGCTCTCCTCGCCGAAAGAGGCGAAGATGGGCGGGATCATCGACGAGGTGGTGGCGCCCGAGGATCTGGTCAAGCGCGCCAAGGAATGGGTTCTGGCGGCCAAGGACGCGGATCTGGTCAAGCCTTGGGACGACAAGGGCTACAAGATGCCCGGCGGCGCGCCCTATCACCCGGCGGGCTTCATGACCTTTGTCGGCGCCTCCGCGATGGTGCATTCCAAGACGATGGGGGTCTATCCGGCGGCCAAGGCGCTGCTTTCCGCCGTTTATGAGGGCGCGCTCGTCCCCTTTGACGTGGCGCTGAAGATCGAGGCGCGGTGGTTCACGTCCGTCCTGATGAACCCCTCCTCGGGCGCGATGATCCGGTCGCTCTTCATCAACAAGGAGGCGCTGGAAAAGGGCGCGGTGCGGCCTGCGGGCGTGGCCGACCAGTCGGTAAAGAAGCTGGGTATCCTCGGCGCGGGGATGATGGGCGCGGGCATCGCCTATGTCTCGGCCAATGCCGGGATCGAGGTGGTGCTGATCGACTCGACTCAAGAATCCGCCGACCGCGGCAAGTCCTATTCCGAAGGACTTCTGGACAAGGGCGTCCAGCGCAAAAAGGTGACGGCAGAGAAGAAGGCCGAGACCCTTAGCCGCATCACCGCCACCACCGACTACGCCGCGCTGAAAGGCTGCGATCTGGTCGTCGAGGCGGTGTTCGAGGACATGAAGGTCAAGGCCGAGGTGACCGCCAAGGTCGAGGCCGTGGTGGACGAGAAATGCATCTTCGCCACCAACACCTCGACCCTGCCGATCACCGACCTCGCCAAGGCGAGCACGCGGCCGTCCAAGTTCATCGGCATCCACTTCTTCAGCCCGGTGGACAAGATGATGCTGGTCGAGATCATCCGCGGGAAAAAGACCAAGGACCGCGCCGTGGCCAAGGCGCTGGATTTCGTGCGCCAGATCCGCAAGACCCCCATCGTCGTGAACGACGCCCGCTTCTTCTACGCCAACCGCTGCATCATCCCCTACATCAACGAGGGGATCCGCATGGTGGCCGAAGGGGTGGAGCCGGTGCTGATCGAGAACGCGGCCAAACTTGTGGGAATGCCGCTCGGCCCCCTGCAACTTGTGGACGAGACCTCCATCGACCTCGGCGTCAAGATCGCCAAGGCGACCAAGGCGGCCATGGGCGACGCCTATCCCGATGGCGCGGTGGACACGGTGCTGTTCGCGATGGCCGATCAGGGGCGTCTGGGGAAGAAGTCGAACTCCGGTTTCTACAGCTATGACGCCGCCGGCAAGCGTGAGGGGCTTTGGGACGGGCTGGAAAAGGCCTACCCCGTGGCCGACGCGCAGCCCGCGCTGACCGAGGTGCAGCATCGCCTGCTGATGGCACAGGTGCTGGAGGCCGTGCGCGCGCTGGAGGATGGCGTGCTGATGGACATCCGCGAGGGCGACGTCGGCGCCATCCTCGGCTGGGGCTTCGCGCCCTGGTCCGGCGGGCCGCTCTCCTGGCTCGACATCATCGGGGCGCCTCGCGCGGTCGAGATCTGCGAGGGGCTGGAGGCGCGGTATGGCAAGCGGTTTGCGGCGCCGGGCCTCTTGCGCGAGATGGCGGCGAATGGGCAGTCCTTCTATAGCCGTTTCGCCCCTGCAAAGGCGGCCTGACCCTCAGGGCCCGGGGGCTCCCGCCAGTTCGAGGAGCACCCGGGTCGTCAGCCGCGACCGCTCGATGACGCCTGCAAAGGTTCCGTCGGGTGCGACGACCGGCAACCGCTCGAGCCCCGACCGCTCCATGTGGTCGAGGGCCGATATGCTGGTCCAGTCCGACCGCACCGCCGCCGAAGCCGGAACGAAGCTTGGCAGCGACGCGACCACGTCAAGTCGGCGCGCGCCGATGTCATCGGCAAAACGGCTCCACCCCGGGACCTGATCGGGGATCGGCAGCGCATAGGGGTCACGTCCAAGCTCGGCATGCAGCGCGCCCGTGTCTGGCGGATCGAGGGCGCGGGCGAGGTCCCTTGCATCGACCAGCCCGACAAAGCTGCCGCCGTCGAGGAAAACGACATAGCGAAAGCGCGGCGAGGTCAGCAGCCGGTCGAAGTATTTCCAAGCAACCGGGCCATCGTAGCCACCGCCAAGCGTGAAGCTCAGCGCGTTGACCCCGCCCGTCACCATCGCCTCGATCTCGGACGGATCGCCCTTGCCCTCGACCCGTGCCGGTTCAATGGGCAGGATCGACTGGGATCCCGCCACGGTCTGGCGCTTCGTCTCGCCGAAGGACGCCTCGATGGGTTTCAACCGCGCAAGGGCCTTCGTGCTCAGGGCGTCGAGTTCGTCAAGGCGCGGGTTCAACGCCGCGAGCTTGTCCTCGGAGGCGTTGATCTGGGCGGCAACCTCGGCCGATACCGCGTCGAACCGCGCCGTGACCTCGGCCGTCACGGTCGTGGATACGGCATCGGCGAGGGTCGTCTCGATCAGGGCCGCCATTTCCGGGGCGGCAAGATGCGCCTCCACCGCCTTCGTGACGCGGTCCGCTGCCGCCGTCTGAACGCTCGCCGTCGCGGTCCGGATCTGCGCCTCGGCATCGCTCGCGATGCGGGCGGCGGTGTCGGAAATGCTCTGGTCGGTGCGGATGCCAAAGAACACCGCCGCCGCCAGCCCCGCCGCCACGATCACCGCCGCGACGGCCTTGAGTTGCGACAGCGACGCCTCAACAAAGCCGCGATGGTCCTTGAGGTCGTTGCGAAGCTCTTCGCGCAGGGTGCGCCGGAACGTCTCGATCTCGTCCCCTGCGCGGTCGGGGTTGGTCCAGGACCCGCAGTGGCGGCACTTCAATGCGCCGTCGGGAAGATCGTCCTGCAGGCAATATCTGCATGTCATCGGCATGGCCGGGCCTCTCAAATGGATCGTTGAAAATACAACCGTGAGGGTAGTCTAGCGCGAGCCCGCGATTCCGGGAAGTGGGGCGCGGGTCAGGGGGTGTCGGGAACGGGGTCGTCGAACCCATACCCGAACTGCGCGATATCCTCGGCGCAGAGGTCCGCGATGAGAGCGGCGGTCGCATCGGTGAAATAGGGCCGCCAGTCCCGCGTCCGGTCGCTTTCGTTGGCGCGCGGGACGGTGAGACGAAAACCGAGATGCGCCTCGAACGGGGCGAGGTCGGTGGCAAGGTGTTCGAGGCGCACGAAAAGGCGGCAGCGCTCGACCCCGTGGCTGTCCCGCATGTAGGCGCCGTAGGGCCAGGCGCGGAACGAGCTTTGCGTCTGCGGGTGCGACAGGAAGCCCGCGAAATCATGCAGCTTCGCAAGCCCCACGGCGGGGTGCGCGAAGGATTGCGCGCGCAGCCAGTGGTAGTAGCTCACCGCCCGGTCCCAGGGGTTGCGCACCAGAGACAGCGTGAAGAACGCCGCGATTTCCTCGTCGCTCACCAGCCCCGCGATATCGGACAGCGTGGAATGCTTCCACAGCCGCCCCGCCGCACGCAAGTGCCGCAGGCGCCCGGCCCGCGCGCGGGCCTTGGGCGTGTCGCCGATGAGAATGTCATCCTTCATCGCCCGCGCCTCAAGCGCCAGCGCCAGCGCAGTGCCCCCGGTCTTGGGGACATGGACGAAGATGAAGCGCCGCCCGCGCGAGACGATCATGGCCTTGCCTGAAAAGGGGAGCCGTCCTCGGCGGCATTGAGCCCCCTCGGACGGCGTTGCCACGGAAAGGCGACCGACCCCGCACCGGCTGTAGCGTCGCAGGGGGGCCGCCTGCCCCCCGGCGCCAGAGGCGCCTCCCCCCGGGGATACTTGGGAACAAAAGAAGGGGATTTCATCTTGGCCCAAATATCCCCGCCGGAGGCTCCGGCATCTGCCGAGGGTGCCACGGCCGGGCGGCCTAGACCGGGTTGGGCAGAGGACGCCCCTCGGCAAAGGCAGCAAGGTTCTCGACCGCCATCATCCCCATGCCCGTCCGCACCTCGAGCGAGGCGGTGCCGAGGTGGGGGAGGAGGGTGACGTTCTCCATCGCGATGAGTTCGGGGGGCACCTTCGGCTCGAATTCATAGACATCAAGGCCCGCGCCGGCGATCTGGCCCGATTTCAGCGCGGCGATCAACGCCGTCTCATCCACCACGTCGCCCCGCGCGATGTTGATGAAGAAAGCGTGGGGCTGCATGCAGGCGAGCGCGGTGGCGTCGATCAGGTGGTGGGTGGCCGGGGTGGCCGGGACGGCAACGACGACCACGTCGGCGGCCATCGCATCGGCCATGGGCACCTGTTTCGCGGGCACGCCCGGATCGCTGACGACCGAGCGGTTGGAGAACACGACCTCCATCCCGAAGCCCAGATGCGCACGCCGCGCAATCGCCTTGCCGATCCGCCCCATCCCGATGATGCCAAGCCGCTTGCCCGTCACATGGAACCCCAGAAGCTGCGTGGGGTGCCACCCCTCCCACTTGCCGGCGCGGAGGAGTCGCTCCCCCTCCCCTGCCCTGCGGGCGGTTGCGAGGATCAGAAGCATCGCGATATCCGCCGTAGCATCCGTCACGGCACCGGGGGTGTTCGTCACCTGCAACCCCGCCGCCCGTGCGGCCCCTACGTCGATATGGTTCACCCCCACCCCGAAATTCGCGAGGATCCGCGCGCGAGGTTTCGGCACGGCGGCAAAGACCGGCGCCTGAAAGCGGTCCCCCAGGGTCGGCAGCACGGCGTCGAAGCCTGCAAGCGCCGCCGTCATCTCGGCGGTGGAGAGGGGCAGCGTCTGCGGGCGCACGGTCACGTCGTAGTGGCGGCGCGCGGCCTCGACCACCGGGTCGGGCAGGGGGCGGGTAATCAGCAGTTTCATCAGTACATCCTTCCGCCCAGGGGCACATCTTCCCCGGGTCCGATCAGCACGACCTCTCCGTCCGCGTCCGGCACGCCGAGGACCAGCACTTCGGACAGGAACTTGCCGATCTGGCGGGGCGGGAAGTTGACGACCGCAAGCACCTGCCGCCCGGGCAGGGTTTCGGGCGCATAGTGGCGGGTGATCTGGGCCGAGGATTTGCGCTCTCCGATCTCGAGGCCGAAGTCGATCCAGAGCTTGATCGCGGGCTTGCGCGCCTCGGGAAACGGTTCGGCGCGCAGGATGCGGCCGACGCGGATATCGACCTTCGTGAAATCCTCGTAAGCGATCATGCCCCAAGCTCCCGTCCCCGGTCGGCGGCGGCTTTCACGGCGTCACGCAACAGCGCGGGGAAGCCCGTCTCGGGCGCCATCAACACGCGCAGGGCGGCGGCGGTCGTCCCGCCCGGAGAGGTCACATTCACGCGCAGCTGTTCCGCGCTGTCCGGCGAGCGATGCGCGAGTTCCCCCGCCCCCGTCACCGTCGCCCGCGCCAGCGCCATGGCCGTCTCGGGGTCCAGCCCCTCGGCCACGCCCGCCGCCGCCATCGCCTCGATCAGGTGAAAGACGTAAGCGGGGCCGGACCCGGACACCGCCGTCACCGCATCCATCAAGGCCTCATCCGCAAGCCGCCGGGTCTCTCCCACGGCGGCCATCAGCGCCTCGGCCAGATCCATCTGGGAGAGGGTCACGCCGGGGCCGGGAATCAGGACGCTCATCCCTCGTCCCACAAGCGCGGGCGTATTAGGCATGGCACGGATGATGGGCGTCCGGTCACCAAGAGTGGCGGACAGCGCGGACACCCGCGTCCCCGCCGCGATCGAGAGAAACACCGTGGACCCGTTCCCAAGCGCCACCAGCGAGGGCAGCGCCGCGCCCATCATCTGCGGCTTCACTGCCAGCAGCGCCACCGCAGGCGCCTCCGGAAGCCCCTCGTTCAGGTGAACGCCCGTCCCGCGCAGCCAGTCCGAGGGGTTCGGCTCAATCACCCAGACCGCGCCCGGGGCAACCCCATTCGCCAGCCACCCGCCCAGAAGCGCCGAGCCCATCTTGCCGCAGCCCAGAAGCACCAGCCCCCGGTCGTTCACCGCCGTCAACGCCATGCAATCCCCCGCAATCCCGGGGGAGAGGTTAGGCGCGCCCGTAAGCCTCGGCAATGGCCACCTTCATGGCATCTGCCGCGCTGTGGTCGGCCCAGGCGGCCAGCTGGAAGGCGGGATAGAACCGCTCTGCCGCCATCACTGCCGACCCGATCATCGTGTCGATCTGCTCGGGGCTGGCCATCTGCCCGCCCGCCAGACACAAGCCATAGCGCCAGACCATCAGCTTCTGATCCGCCCACCAGGTGAAGGCGCCCGTCCAGACCATGTCGTTCGTCCGGTTCAGCACGTCCAGAAGCGCGGGCAGACGGTCCTCCGGCGGCTCCATCTCGAAGGTGCAGATGAGGCGCAGGGTTTCATCCGAGGGGCACCAGGCGAGCGTCAGCGAATAGGTGCGCCACTGCCCCTCGACCGCCATGGCGATCTGATCCTCGGTCACGCGGTCGAACTCCCACGCGCGGTGTTCGGCCAGCGTCTCGACGATGTCGATGGGGTGCAGATCCTCGGACGTGAAGTGTTCGGAAAGCGACATGGCCCGGCCTCTTTATGATGCCTCGCGTGGGCCGTTACCCACGAGATGCTGGGTGTCTGGCAAGGTGCAGCGATGCCTGACGCTGCCCTTACTAGATATAGTGCGGGCAGGGCGGTAGTGTGTAAAGGCTTTTCTGTGTGAAACTTCTGTGGACAAGTGATGCCGCCCGGTTTCGCAGCACTCCCCTCAGACGGCCTCACCCGCGTCGAGGCGGTCCAGCCAGCGGGCGGCGTCGGTCAGGACGCGGTCGCGGTGGCCTTGATCCATCTTGTCCCAGGTGCGGTACATCTGGGCCATGCGGGGGTTGCCCTGGAACCGCTCGCGGTGGCGGGTCAGGAAATCCCAGTAGAGCAGGTTGAAGGGGCAGGCGTCGGGGCCGGTGCGGTCCTTCACCTTGTAGGCGCAGGTGCCGCAATAGTCGGACATGCGGTCTATATAGGCGCCTGAACTCACGTAGGGTTTCGAGCCCACCACGCCACCGTCGCCGAACTGACTCATCCCCAGGGTATTCGGCGCCTCGACCCATTCGAAGGCGTCGATATAGACGGCGAGGTACCACTCCTGCACCTCGGCCGGGTCCACTCCGGCCAGCAAGGCAAAGTTGCCCGTCACCATCAGGCGCTGGATGTGGTGAGCATAGGCGAGGTCGCGGGTCTGCGCGACGGCGGCCCGCACGCAGGCCATCCGCGTGTCCCCGCCCCAGAAAGCCGCAGGCAGCTTGCGCGTATGCCCAAGCGCGTTGCGCGCCATGTAGCCCGGCCCCTCGCGCCGCCAGACGCCCCGCACGAACTCGCGCCAGCCGATGATCTGGCGGATGAAGCCTTCGGCGGCGTTGATCGGGACGCGCCCCTTGCGCCACTCGTCCTCTACCCGCGCGCAGACCTCGCGCCAGCCAAGGAGGCCCATGTTGAGGTAGGGGGACAAGAGTGAATGGCTGAGCGTCGGGTCCCCCGCCAGCATGGCATCCTGCTCGTCGCCGAAACGCGGCAGGGCGTGGGTGGCGAAGTGGTCGAGGGCCCGCAGCGCGCCCTCTCGGTCGGTGGCCCAGAGAAAGGGGCGCATGGTGCCGAAGTGGGCGAATTCGCGTTCAACCAACGTCAGCACTTCATCGGTCAAAGCATCCGGTTCAAACCGCAGCGGCGGCGCGCGCAGCAGGTCGGGCGCCGCCCGCTTGCGGTTGTCGTGGTCGAAGTTCCACTGGCCCCCGGCGGGCTTGTCCCCCTCCATCATCAGCCCGGTCTTGCGGCGCATCTCGCGATAGAAGAACTCCATCCGCAGCGCCTTGCGCCCCTCGGCCCATGCGGCGAATTCAGCCTCGGAACACAGGAAGCGGTCGTCCTCCAGCTGGCGCACGTCCAAAGGCAGGTCGTCGAGCATCTGGATCAGCCGCCATTCGCCGGGGCGGGTGGCGATGACTTCGGAGGCGCCGAATTCACTTGCGCGGCGCAGCAACTCCCCCCCGATGGTCTGGCTGTTTTCCGGATCGTCAAGGCGGCTATAGGCGACGCGCCAGCCTTGCCCTTCCAGCACCCCCGCGAACTTGCGCATCGCGGTCAGGATCAGGGCGATCTTCTGCGGGTGGTGCGGGACGGACGCACCCTCGCCGCGCACCTCGGCCATCACCACGACATCGCGGGCAGGGTCGGCGGCACGAAGGGCCGCGACCCCCTCGGTCAACTGATCGCCAAGGATCAGGACAAGCCGGGGCTTCACCACGGCACGCGCGCCCCCGACCAGTCGAAGAAGCCGCCGGTGTCCGCCGGGGTCAGCCCGTCGATCACCCGCAAGAGGTTCGCCGCAGCTTCATCCGGGGTCACCGTCTGCATGCCCCGATGGAACTCGGCCCCGAACCCGGTGTCCACAGTGCCGGGATGCAGCGTCACGCAAATCGCCTGCCGGTGGGTCCGCGCGACCTCGATGGCGCCCGTGTGGATCAACTGGTTGAGGGCCGCCTTGGACGCCCGGTAGGAGTACCAGCCGCCCAACCCGTTGTCCCCGATCGACCCCACCCGCGCCGAAAGCGCCGCAAAGACCGCCCGCCCCTCACGCGGCATCAGCCGCAGCGCGTGCTTCAGGACCAGCGCCGGGCCCATGGCGTTCAGCGCGAACTGCGCCGCGATCTGCCCGCCCTCCAGATGCCGCAGCGACTTCTCGGGGCCCTTGCCTTCCGGTGCGAGCGCCCCAGTCGCCACAAGCACCATCTCGAAAGGACCCTCGAGCGGCGACAGCGCCGTGCTGACCGAAGCCTCATCCGTCACGTCCAGCCCGTCCGCGCGCCGCGACAGCCCCCTGACCACAACCCCCCGCCCCTCCAGTGCGCGCACCAGCGCCGCGCCGATCCCGCCCGATGCCCCGATCACCAATGCCCGCGCCATTCCAATCCCCCGCTTCTCGTCCGGGATATAGCGTCAGGCGGCGGCGCGGATCAGCCCCCGGTCGAAACGCCGCATAGGACCCGGCATCGCGCACGGGGCGCCCGGCGGCGCCGGCCGGTCCGTCGCCTGCGCCCGCCGGATTTTCGTCTTTTCTTTCCGGGCGTCCGCCGTATAGTGCGCAGCATGGCCTGCATCCGCATCCCGTCCCGGTTCCTGCGCGTGCCCCTTGGCGCGCGACTTCGGCTTCTCAGCCTTCGCTGAGCGTGCCCTCCGGGCGCGACCGCTCAGACGTGCAAAGCGCCCGGGACCAGACGCCGAAACCTTCCAGGGACCATTGCCATGACCGACAAACCCGCGCCCGCCCGCGAAAAGCAGCCCCACGTCCTGATCTTTGACACGACCCTCCGCGACGGTGAGCAATCGCCCGGCGCCACCATGACGCACGAGGAGAAGATCGAGATCGCCCAACTCCTCGACGAGATGGGGGTGGACATCATCGAGGCGGGCTTCCCCATCGCTTCCGAGGGTGACTTCCAGGCTGTCAGCGAGATTGCGCGCCGCAGCCAGCGCGCCACGATCTGCGGCCTCGCCCGCGCGAACATGAAGGACATCGACAGGTGTTGGGAGGCGGTCAGACACGCCAAATCCCCCCGCATCCACACCTTCATCGGCACCTCGCCCCTGCACCGCGCCATCCCGAACCTGAAGATGGACGAAATGGCGCAGCGCATCCACGACACCGTGACCCATGCCCGCAACCTCTGCGACAACGTGCAGTGGTCGCCGATGGACGCCACGCGGACGGAACACGACTACCTCTGCCGCGTGGTGGAAATCGCGATAAAGGCGGGGGCGACGACGATCAACATCCCCGACACCGTGGGCTACACCGCGCCGCGCGAAAGCGCCGCGCTGATCGCCATGCTACTCGAACGGGTGCCAGGCGCCGACGCCATCACCTTCGCCACGCATTGCCACAACGACCTCGGCATGGCCACGGCCAACGCCCTCGCGGCGGTCGAGGCCGGGGCGCGGCAGATCGAATGCACGATCAACGGCCTCGGCGAACGCGCGGGGAATACCGCGCTGGAAGAGGTGGTGATGGCCCTCAAGGTGCGCAACGACATCATGCCCTACCGCACGGGCATCGACACCACGAAGATCATGAACCTGTCGCGCCGGGTGGCGGCGGTCAGTGGCTTCCCCGTCCAGTTCAACAAGGCCATCGTGGGGAAAAACGCCTTCCTGCACGAATCCGGCATCCATCAGGATGGTGTTCTCAAGAACGTCGAGACCTTCGAGATCATGCGCCCCGAGGATATCGGCCTCACGCAGAAGAACATCGCCATGGGCAAGCACTCGGGCCGTGCCGCCCTGCGGGCCAAGCTGCGCGAGCTGGGGTATGAACTGGCCGACAACCAGCTCAACGACGTCTTCGTGCGGTTCAAGGCCTTGGCGGACCGCAAGAAAGAGGTCTATGACGACGACCTGATCGCGCTGGTGGCGGACGAGCAGACCAACGACGCCCATGACACGCTGGTCCTCAAGAAACTCCGCGTCATCTGCGGCACCGAAGCCCCGCAAGAGGCCGACATGGTGCTGACCATCGACGGCACCGACCACCACATCGACGCCACCGGCGACGGCCCCGTCGATGCCGCCTTCAACTGCGTCAAGATGCTGTTCCCCCACCACGCCCGCCTCCAGGAGTATCAGGTGGCCGCCGTGACCGAGGGGACGGACGCCCAGGCCACCGTCTCGGTCAGGTTGGAAGAGGATGGCCGCATCGTCATCGGCACCTCCGCCGATACGGATACCATCGTGGCGAGCGTGAAGGCCTATGTGAACGCGCTGAACCGCCTGATCGTGCGGCGGCAGAAGTCGGCACCAGGGGACGACATCAAGACAGTCACCTACCACGGCGAATAGGGCTCAGGCGTAAAGAAGCTGCCGCAGCAGCAGCTTCTCTACCGCCGGAAGGCGGCCCGCCAGCCACACCACCGACTGGACGACCCCGCGCCGCCAGGGGTCGTCCGCTGCCAGCATGCGGCGGGCGCCCTCGCTCAGCCGGATCACCTTGGCGCCCTCGGCATGGCGGGCGGCGCTGTAGCCGTCCAGCGTGCCCGCCGCCACCCGCGCGGCAAAGTCGCAGGCGTCGGCGATGCCAAGATTCATCCCCCGGCCGCCCACCGGCGAATGGCAATGCGCGGCGTCCCCCGCCAGATGCACCCGCCCCACCGAATAGCGCGGCACCTGACGGACCGCGATGTGGAACTCTGCCGTCTCGCGCAGGCGGGTGACGGTCAGGGGCAGCGGCACCTGTTCCAGCGCGCCCGGCCCATCCGTGAACACGCGATAGCGGCCCGGCGCGATAGGCATCACC
>CAZVIS010000012.1:0-25297 GCA_964627355.1 uncultured Rhodobacterales bacterium | reverse complement strand
ATGGCCGGGGCTTCTCCTGGCACCAGATCAACGCCTGCGGGCGCGAGGTCTTTGATGGCCGCCCGGCCCCCGAGGGCTGCCCGCCCCTGCCCGAGAGAGAGTGACCCATGCCCGACCTTCTGATCGAACTCTTCTCCGAGGAAATTCCCGCCCGCATGCAGGCCCGGGCGCGCGAGGATCTGCGGCGGCTGGTGACCGACGGGCTGGTCGAGGCAGGGCTGACCTATGCCTCGGCGGGGGCCTTTTCCACGCCGCGCAGGCTGGTGCTGGCGGTCGAGGGGCTGACGGCGGAAAGCCCGACGCTGCGCGAGGAACGCAAGGGGCCAAGGGCGGATGCGCCCGAGGCGGCGGTGGAGGGGTTCCTGCGTTCCACCGGCTTGACGCGGGATCAGCTGGTGCTTCGGGATGCGGGGAAATCGCAGGTCTATTTCGCGGTGGTGGAGAAGCCGGGGCGACCGGCGGCGGCCATCGTTGCCGAGGTTCTGGAACGTGTGATCCGCACCTTCCCTTGGCCGAAGTCGATGCGGTGGGGGGCCGGGTCCCTCCGCTGGGTGCGGCCGCTGCATTCGATCCTGTGCCTGTCGGTGACGGAAGCGGGGGCCGAGGTCGTCCCGGTGACGGTCGATCACCTGACCGCAGGAAACAGCACCGAGGGCCACCGCTTCATGGCCCCGGGCCGTATCGCCGTCACTTCCTTCGACGATTACCGCGCGAAACTGTCCCGCGCCCATGTCGTGCTCGACAGCGCCGAGCGGGAGGCCGCGATCTGGCAGGACGCCACCAACCAGGCCTTTGCACGGGGGCTGGAGGTGGTGCCGGACGTGGGGCTCTTGGCCGAGGTTGCGGGGCTGGTGGAATGGCCGGTGGTGCTCTGCGGAAAGATCGACCCCCGCTTCCTGCACCTGCCGCCCGAGGTCCTGCAAACCTCGATGCGCGAGCATCAGAAGTTCTTTTCGTTGAAGAACCCCGCCACGGGCCGGATCGAGGGCTTTGCCACCGTCGCCAACCGCGAGACGGCGGACCATGGCGCCACGATCCTGCACGGCAACCAGAAGGTCCTCTCCGCCCGCCTGTCGGATGCCGCGTTCTTCTGGGAGAACGATTTGCGTGAGGCGAAGACGGGGATGGGGGCCTGGGCCGAGGGGCTGAAGGCGGTCACCTTCCACAACAAGCTCGGCTCCCAGTCCGACCGCATCGCCCGCATCGCGGCCCTTGCGCGAGAGATCGCGCCGATGGTGGGGGCCGACCCCAACCTTGCGCAGCAAGCGGCGGAGGTCGCCAAACTCGACCTCCGCTCCGCCATGGTCGGCGAATTCCCCGAACTGCAGGGCCTGATGGGCATGCACTATGCCCGCGCCGCAGGTCTGCCTGAGGAAGTGGCGCTGGCCGCCCGCGACCACTACTCCCCCCTCGGCCCCTCGGACGCCGTGCCGTCCGAGCCGGTAAGCGTCGCCGTGGCGCTGGCCGACAAGATCGACACGCTGACGGGCTTCTGGGCGATTGATGAGAAGCCGACGGGAAGCAAGGACCCCTTTGCGCTACGACGGGCAGCGTTGGGGATGATCCGGTTGGTTCTCGACAACGGTCTGCGCTTCTCGATCGATCGGCTCGTCGATGCGCAGGTGCTGCGCCATCAGATCGGTCCCGCGCATGATGCGCCCGAGGCGTTGCAGTCAATCCTCACGGCCTCGGTCGCGCATGGCATGTTCGGCAGCGAAACCCACCGGCTCGTCACGGCGGCCGAGACGACGGCAGCGGCGTGGCTGCCCCTCGTCGTGGACCATGATCCGTCCGTCAGCGACGACCTGCGCGATTTCCTGCATGACCGCCTCAAGGTCTTCCTCCGCGAAAAGGGTATCCGCCACGACATCATCGACGCCTGCCTCGCGATGGAAGGGAATTGCGACCTCACCCTCCTCGTCCGCCGGGCCGAGGCGCTGAGTGCCACGCTGAAAACCGAGGACGGCGCGAACCTGCTGCAAGGGTTCAAGCGTGCCAACAACATCCTCACGCAAGCCGAACAAAAGGACGGCGTCGAATACTCCTACGGCGCCGACCCCAAGTTCGCCGAAGCGCCCGAGGAAACCGCCCTCTTCGCCGCCCTCGATGCCGCCGAAGCGAAAATCGCCCCCGCGATGGCACAGGAAGACTTCGCCACGGCCATGCAAGCAATGGCCCAGCTTCGCGCCCCCATCGACGCCTTCTTCACCGCCGTGCAGGTGAACGCCGACAACGCCATCGTCCGGCGCAACCGCCTCAACCTTCTCCACCGCATCCGCGCGATCTGCCAAAGCGTCGCGGACCTGACGAAGATCGAAGGCTAACCCCTTTCATCTTGGCCTAAATATCCCACGGGGGTGCGGGGGTGTGAAGCCCCCGCTTCCGACCGCACCGCTTGCGGAACGCCTGATTCGGTGTAGGGTAAACCTGACAGCGAAAGACGCCGCAGTGCAGAAACACGACCCCATCCCGGACTATGCCCTGGTGACGCCGTCCGCGCGCATCGCCGCGACGACGCATGGCTGGCGTGCGAAATGCCTGCAACGGTTGATCCGGCTCGACCTGCCGGTGCCGACGACCGTCACCCTTTCCGCCTCGACTGTCCGGATGATCGCGGGCGGGCATCCGGTGGATACCGGCGCCATTCTGTCGCATTTCGGGGCGGGCCCCCTCGTCTCGGTCCGCCCCTCGCCCGAAAACCCCGACTGGGGCGGGCCTGCCACGGTGCTGAACATCGGGCTGAATGCGGAACGGCATGCGCGGCTGGTGGAGACGCACGGGCAGGCGGCGGCGGATTCGCTCTATCTGAAGTTCGTGCAGGGCTATGCCGTCCACGTCGCCCGCCTCGACCCCGAGATGTTCGCGGGGGCGAAGCCTTCGGCCGAGGCGCTGCGGGATGCCTTGCGCGCCTATCAGGACGAGATGGACGAACCCTTCCCCGAGGACCCGGCGAAGCAACTGTCCGAAGTGCTGCGTTCCATGGCGCGGGCGTGGGAGGGGACCTCGGCCCGTTTGCTGCGGCAGGCCAAGGGTGCGCCCGCCGAGGCGGCGTTGGGGCTGGTTGTGCAGGCGATGGCGCAGGGGATCGGGCAGGGGATCTCCGGGTCGGGCGTGATCCAGTTCGTCGATCCGGTGACTGGGCTGCCGCAGGTGACGGGGCGGTATCTGGGGCAGAGCCAGGGCCGCGATGCGTTGAAGCGCAGCGAGGCGATGTACCTGACGCGCGACCCGCGCGGGCCGTCGCTCGAGGACCTCTCGCCCGCGATCTTTGCCGAATTGATCCGGCATGGGTCCATCTGCCGCCAGCGGCTGCGCGAGGAGATGCAGATCGAATTCACCATCGAGGACGGGCACTTGGCCGTCATCGATGCGGTGAAGGTGGCGCGGTCGGCGCGGGCGAACCTGCGGATCGCGGTGGCGCTGGCGGATGACCAGATCATCAGCCGGGACGAGGCGCTGCTGCGAGTGGAGCCCCGGGCGTTGTCGGAACTCTTGCACCCTCAGGTCGATCCGCGGTCGGCGCGGGACGTGTTTGCAAAGGGCATCGCGGCCAGTCCGGGGGCGGCGACCGGGCGCATCGTTTTCTCCTCGGCTGCCGCGCAGGCGAGCCGGTCGCGGGGGGAGCCTTGCATTCTGGTGCGCAGGGAAACGGCGCCCGAGGATATCCGGGGGATGCATTCGGCGGTGGGGGTCCTGACCGAGCGGGGGGGCATGACGAGCCATGCCGCCGTGATCGGCAGGGGCCTCGGGCTTCCGTGCATCGTTGGTGCGTCGGACCTGCGGTTTGATGCCAAAGAGCGGCGGCTGGTGGCGCAGGACGGCCGGGTGTTCGGCGAGGGCGACGTCATAACGGTTGACGGGACGACGGGCGAAGTGCTTGCGGGTGCAGCGGAAATGCTGCCCCCCGCGCTGGATGACGCGTTCCGGCGGCTGCTCTCATGGGCCGATGCGGTGCGTGACATCGGGATCCGGGCGAATGCGGATACGCCTTCGGATGCGGCCACTGCGCGGGGGTTTCTGGCCGAAGGGATCGGCCTGTGCCGGACCGAGCACATGTTCTTCGAGGAAGATCGCCTTGTCGCCATGCGCGAGATGATCTTTGCCGATACCGCCACCGACCGCGCGGCGGCCTTGGCGCGGATTCTGCCGATGCAGCGGGCCGATTTCGTGCAACTCTTTGAAATCATGGCGGGGCTGCCGGTCTGCATCCGGCTGTTCGATCCGCCGCTGCACGAGTTCCTGCCGCACAGCCGCGAGGGCTTGCGCGAGTTGGCCGAGGCGCTGGACAAGCCCCTGTCGGACGTGGTGCGGCGGGCCGAGGCGCTGACCGAGTTCAACCCGATGCTGGGGATGCGGGGGGTGCGGCTGGGGGTCGTGCTGCCCGAGATCTACGACATGCAGGCGCAGGCCATCTTCGAGGCGACGGTCGAGGTCGGGCGGCGCGGTGATTCGGTGGTGCCCGAGGTGATGATTCCGCTGGTGTCCGCCCGGCGCGAGGTCGAGTTGGTCAAGACGCGGATCGACGCCGTGGCGGCGGCGGTCCGGACGCAGACGCGGGCCGAGTTCACCTATCGGCTGGGGGTCATGGTCGAGACGCCAAGGGCGGCCCTGCGGGCCGGCGAGATCGCGCAGCACGCGGCGTTTCTGTCGTTCGGGACGAATGACCTGACTCAGATGACCTATGGCCTGTCCCGCGACGACGCGGGCAAGTTCATGAACACCTATGTCCGCCTCGGCGTGTTCCCCGAGGATCCGTTCCATGTGCTGGACGTGGACGGGGTGGGAGAGCTTTTGCACATCGGGGCGAATCGGGGGCGGGCGACTCGGGCGGATTTGACGCTCTCGATTTGTGGCGAACATGGGGGCAATCCCGAATCGATTGCCTTCTGCCGTCGGGCCGGATTCGACTATGTGTCCTGTTCCCCTTACCGAGTTCCCCTTGCACGGCTGGCGGCGGCGCATCTGGCCTTGCTGGACCGGTCATCCTGAAATCTATCATTATCAGTTGTTTGCAAAGTTATCCTCAGATCCCGTCTTAGGAAATCGGCAGGTTCTTGCCGAAACGGGTGTCGCGTGATGTTGCAGTTTTGCAACAGTTAATGGACTCAAGGGATCGAATAGGTTAATCCCGGCTGCTGTTGCCGAAGTGCCCAAGCCTTGGGCGTCCGGCGGCGCGAAACAGCACCGGGACGACCGCCATGCCCTTCCGCGCTTTGCTTGCCGCCCTGATTCTCTTGGTATCGGCCCCTCAAGCCGGGGCGGAAACCACGCTCAGCCGGTCGAATGATCCCAATGCGCCTTTTGCCCAATTGTCGAACCTTCTGGGGCTCGAGCGGCAGGCGTTGGCGGGATTGCCGCGCGATGCGCTGGTGCCAAAGCGGCCTGCGCGGGGCAAGGGCAAGGACGAACCGATGCGCTATGACCTCGCCTGGCTTTCGACGCAGCCGGTGGCGGCGGGCGATGCCGAGTGGTCCTGCCTGACCAAGGCGATCTATTTCGAGGCGCGGGGCGAGACCATCCCCGGGCAGTTCGCGGTGGCCGAGGTGATCCTGAACCGTGCCGAAAGCGGGATGTATCCGCGCAGTATCTGCGGCGTGGTCGGCCAGCGCGGCGCAGGGGGCTGCCAGTTCAGCTATGTCTGCGACGGGCGGCCCGACGCGATGCGCGACCCCGAGGCGCTGTCGGTCGCGGGAAAGATTGCGGCGGCGATGATGGCAGGCGCACCGCGCGCGCTGACGCAGGGGGCAACGCATTTCCATACCGGCGCCGTGCGTCCGTCGTGGTCGAGGCGCTTTCCGCTGACCGCGCGGATCGGGGCGCATCTCTTCTATCGCCAGCCCGGTGCGGTGCAGGTGGCTGCGGCAAACTAGGCTGTCGCGGGCCGTCTCTTGACCGGCGCTGCCGGGCAAGGCACTGGCCGGGGCGTGGTGCATCATCGCCCCACGCTGCCAGGACCCCCGATGACCACGGATATCCACCTTGCCTTCGCCCATCCTGAAGAGCGGGCGGCCGCTTCGGCCGACGTCGCCCCGCGCGACCGTATTTCCCTGCGCGATCACGTCATTTCGGCGGATATCGGTGCCTTCCAGCAGGAGCGGGGTCATCCGCAGCGGCTGCGCTTCAACGTGGTGGTCGAGGTGCGGCCCGCGGGTGCTGTCGATGACGATGTTGACCGCATCCTCAGCTATGACCGGCTGGTCGAGGCGATAGACACCGAACTCGCGGCCGGGCGGCTGAACCTGCTGGAGACGCTGGCCGAGCGGGTGGCCGAGCGGATCCTTGCAGCGCCGCAAGCGATGCGCGCCTTTGTGCGGATCGAGAAGCTGGACATCGGGCCCTATGCGCTTGGCGTCGAGATCGTGCGCTCGCGCGCCGAGGTGCCGGTGCGGCGGGCGGATGACAGTGCGGTGCAGCCGATGGTGGTGCATCTGGACAATGCGACACTGGCGGCAGCGGACCTGTCCGCCCGGCTGACGGCGCTGGAGGGGCAGGGGTTTCCCTTGGTGCTGACGGTTGGGCCCCCGGACCTGCCGCGCCCGGTGACGGGGCACGGGCCAACGCAGCGGCGCATCGACCTGCTGGCGATCGAGCAGAATGCCTGGGCGCTGGCCGCGCGCGATCCGCGCTGCGTGGTGGTGGCGACGCGGACCGAGATCGACTGGGCGATCCGGCACGGCAAGACCGTGGTCTGGGCGCCCTCGAAACTGGTCCTTGACGCGGTGGACGGGCCGCAGGGGCGGGCGCCGGGGGCGCTGGCCCTGTGGCTGGCCGAGACGCTGGCCGCCGCGCGGCTGGTCGTTCACGGGGATGTAACGGTTCCGGCGGGAAGCCGCGTTCCCGTGATCCGCGCCTGAGGCGGCGTCTTGCCAAGGCGCCGCGCATTGACCACACCGCAGGACGCTGAACCGAAAGCAGTCCGCGCATGATCTATCCTCGCCCCATCGTCCAGTCTGATGCCGCGCGGCCTTCCGGAGCGGTGCCCCTTGCCGGAGGATGGTGCTGGTTCGACCGGGTGGAACTGCTGGAGCGTGGCGCCCCAGGGCGGATTGTCGAGGCACGGGCGCTGCCGCCCGACACGCTGGACCGCCTGTCCGCGCCGCGCCCGGCGCTGTCGGGACTGACGCTGGACCGTCCGCGGATCATGGGGATCCTGAACGTGACGCCTGACAGTTTCTCGGACGGCGGGCGGTTTCTGGGCACGGGGGCCGCGCTGACCCAAGGTAGGGCGCTGGTGCTGGCGGGTGCCGAAATCCTGGACATCGGCGGTGAAAGCACAAGGCCCGGGGCCGGAGACGTTCCCGTGAAGGCCGAGATTGCGCGGACAGTCCCGGTGATCGCCGAGCTTGTGGCGGGAGGAATGTCCACGCCCATCTCGATCGACACCCGCAAGGCCGACGTCGCGAAGGCCGCGCTGGCGGCGGGCGCGGCGATGGTCAACGACGTCTCGGCGTTGACCTTTGACGCCGGGATGGTGGAAGCGCTGGCAGCAACGGACGTACCGATCGTCCTGATGCACAGTATCGGCAGCCCCAAGACGATGCAGGACGATCCGCGCTATGGCGACGTGCTGATCGACGTCTATGACGCATTGTCGGCGCGAGTCGAGGCAGTGGTGGCGGCTGGTTTGGCGCGAAACCGTATTGTGATCGATCCCGGCATCGGGTTTGGCAAGACGGTGGCGCACAACCTTGCCCTGATCCGTGGGATATCCCTGTTTCATGCGCTTGGACTGCCGATCCTTCTGGGCGCCTCGCGCAAGCGGTTCATCGGGACGATCGCCGGGGAACCGGTGCCGGACCAGCGGTTGGCGGGCTCGCTTGCCGTGGCGCTGGCCGGGGTTGCGCAGGGCGTGCAGGTCCTGCGCGTGCATGACGTGGTCGAGACACGGCAGGCGCTGGCGCTCTGGCGCGCGATAGGGGAGGGGTTGGCATGAGCCGCAAGCTGTTCGGAACCGATGGCGTGCGGGGTACCGCAAACGCGCATCTGATGACGGCAGAAATGGCGCTGCGCCTTGGCGCCGCCGCCGGGCGCTACTTCCAGGACCGGGCGGGCGGGGGGTCGCACCGCGTGGTGATCGGCAAGGACACCCGGCTGTCGGGCTACATGCTGGAAAACGCGATGACGGCGGGGCTGACCTCGACGGGGATGAACGTGCTGCTGCTGGGCCCGGTGCCGACGCCGGCGGTGGGGTTCCTGACGCGGTCGATGCGGGCGGATCTGGGCGTGATGATCTCGGCCAGCCACAACCCGTATCAGGACAACGGCATCAAGTTCTTCGGCCCCGACGGGTTCAAGCTGTCGGACGAGGTCGAGGCCGAGATCGAGGGGATCGTTGCCGGAGAGGTCGCGCCCGCCGCCCCGGACCGCATCGGCCGCGCGCGCCGGATCGAGGATGGACGCGGGCGCTATCAGGAGTTCGCCAAGACCACGTTCCCGGCGGGGCTGCGGCTGGACGGGCTGAAGGTGGTGATCGACTGCGCCAATGGCGCGGCCTATCGCGCGGCGCCCGAGGTGCTGTGGGAACTGGGGGCCGAGGTGATCCGCATCGGTGTCACCCCGAACGGCACCAACATCAACGACCAGTGCGGATCGACCTACACCATGACCGCCGCCGAGGCGGTGGTGACGCATGGCGCGCATGTGGGCATCTGTCTGGATGGCGATGCCGACCGGGTGATGATCCTGGACGAGGGGGGCCGCGTGGCGGATGGCGACCAGCTGATGGCGCTCTTGGCCGCGCGCTGGCAGGCCGAAGGGCGGCTGGCAGGCGGCGCGCTGGTGGCGACGGTCATGTCGAACCTGGGGCTGGAGCGGTTCCTGGGCGCGCGCGGCCTGCGGCTGGAGCGGACGGCCGTCGGCGACCGCTATGTCGTGGAGCGGATGCGCGAGGGGGGCTTCAACCTTGGGGGCGAGCAGTCGGGTCATATCGTGATGACGGACTATGCCACCACGGGCGATGGCCTGATCGCGGGGTTGCAGTTTCTGGCCGAGATGGCACGTACCGGTGCTGCGGCCAGTACTCTGGTGCGGCAGTTCACTCCGGTGCCGCAGCTTCTGCGCAATGTGCGCTATGCCGCCGGAGCGGCCCCGCTGGAGGCCGCTGCCGTGCGCGCCGCGATTGCCGAAGCCGAGGGGCGCCTGAACGGCAGCGGGCGTCTTTTGATCCGCAAGTCGGGGACCGAGCCCCTGATCCGCGTGATGGCCGAATGCGAGGATGAGGGCCTGCTGGTGCAGGTGGTCGAGGGGATCGTCACGGCGGTGGCGGCTGCAGTGTGACCGTTTGTTGCATCGGCGAAATTCCCGCAACGCCTTTTGACATTCGTCACCTGGCTGGCCTAGGATGTTCGAAAATGACGGGTGCGCCCGACCCGATGGTTGAGAAGAAGATGATGACCAATGCTTTTTTGCCTGCCCGCCGCATCGCGGTGGCCCTTGTTGCTGCGGTCGCGCTGTCCGGCTGTGTGACCACTCCGGGAACTGGCCCTGCAAAGGTGCCGCCGGCTGAAGTGGCCTATACCTCGACCATGGACGGTGCCTTCCCGATCCCTGCCGTGCCCCTCGAGAAACTGCCCGAGCCGCTACGCCGCCAGACTGTCGAGTACGTCAGCGACGAGGTGCCGGGGACCATCGTCATCCATCCTGGGCAGCGGTTCCTCTATTTTGTCACCGGGCCGAAAACGGCGATCCGCTACGGCATCGCCGTGGGTCGCGCCGGGTTCGAATGGGCAGGCGAGGCGCAGGTAAGCGAAACCAAACCCTGGCCCACCTGGACCCCCCCGCCCGAGATGATCGAACGCGATCCGAAGCTTGCGAAATGGGAGAAGGGACAGCCCGGCGGGCCGACCAACCCCTTGGGCGCGCGGGCGATCTACCTGCTGTCGAACGGGCGCGATTACGGCTATCGCATCCACGGGACGCCGGAATGGTGGTCGATCGGCCGCAACGCGTCGTCCGGATGCATCCGCATGATCAATCAGGACGTGCTGGACCTGTCGCAGCGGGTGCAGCCCGGGGCGAAGGTGATCGTGCTGAAGGCCGACGGGACGCGCGCGCGCGGGCTGATCGTGCCGCCGCCTGCGCCGAAGAAGAAAAAGCCGGAAGAGGTGGTTCCCGCTGTGCTGCCCGAACTGCCGCCGCTGCCTGCGCCGCCGCCGCTGGACCCTGATCTGGTGTCGCCGCAGCCAGCCTGACCGTTTCGGGGTGCGCGATGAAAATTCCTCGCGCCCTGTCGAAATGCCGGTCACTGGCCGCTCATCGTTGCAGGGGGGTGATGGTTGCCCCCCGCAAATGATGGAGCGACCGATGAAATCCCTTGCCGTTCTGCTGCTGCTTGCCGCCACGCCCGTGGCGGCAGAACCCTTCGTCCTGCTTGTGCATGAATCTCCCGACCAGATCGCCCTGCGCACCGACCCCGGCGCGGCAGGGCAGGCCTACTGGGGCGCCTATGCCGCCTGGGGGGGCGAGGCCGCGAAGGCCGGGGTGATGAAGGGCGGGGCGGCGATGGTGCCGGTGCCCGTGGCGACCTTGGGGGCGCTGGAGCCGGGGGCGCTGGTGCTTGGCGGCTTCTTCCAGATCGAGGCGGCTTCGATAGACGAGGCGAAGGCCTGGGCCGCAAAGCTGCCCGCCGCCACCACCGGCGCGGTGGACGTGCGCGCCGTCGTTCCGATGCCCGGCATGTGAGGAGGCCACCATGCAGTTCACCATCCTTTGCTATGAGACCGCCGCCGACTTCGCGAAACGGTCCGACCCCGCCGAGGCCGGGCCCTATTGGGCGGGCTGGTCGGCCTATGGCGCGACGCTTGCGCAGGCGGGTGTCTTTGTGACCGGCACCGGGCTTCTGCCACCCTCTGCCGCCGCGACGGTGCGGGTGGGCCCCGCAGGCCGCACCGTGCAAGACGGCCCCTTTGCCGAAGTGCGCGAGCAGCTTGGCGGGTTCTTCGTGATCGAGGTGCCGGACATGCAGGCCGCGCTCGACTGGGCGGCCAAGGCACCTTCGTCCGCCAGCGCCTCGACCGAGGTGCGGCCCGTGCTGGCGATGCCGGAGTGACCGGGGCGGCGCGGGTGGCAGAGCAGGCGGCGCGCGACCATTACGCGCGCCTTCTGGCCCTGCTTGCCGCCCGCACGCGGGACCTTGCCGCCGCCGAGGATGCGCTGGCCGAGGCGTTTCGCGCGGCGCTGGACGCCTGGCCCCGATCTGGGATCCCCGACCGCCCCGAGGCCTGGCTGATGACGGCGGCCAAGCGCGCCGCCGGGGCCGCGCGGGCGCGGTCCGCTACGGCTGCCGCTGCCCTTCCCACGCTGATGCTGCTGACCCCCGAGGAGGCCGAGGTGCCCGCCGCCATCCCTGACCACCGCCTTGGCCTGATGTTCGCCTGCACGCATCCCGCGCTGGATGCCGCCGTGCAGACGCCCCTGATGCTGCAATGCGTGCTGGGCCTGAGCGCCGACCGCATTGCGCCGGCCTTCCTGATGACCCCAGCCGCCCTGGGCCAGCGCCTCTCGCGCGCCAAGGCCCGGCTGAAGGAGGCGGGCGCGGCCTTTGCCATCCCAGAGGCGGACGACATCGCCCCCCGCCTGCCGCAGGTGATGGAGGCGGTGCTGGCGGCGGCCGCGCTTGGGTGGGAAGGGGTACCGGGATCGGACCCCGCGCGCGTGGACCTCGCGGGAGAGGCCGCGCATCTGGCCGAGGTGCTGGCAGGCCTGACGCCGGGAGAGGCGGAGCCGAAGGCGCTGCTGGCGCTGATCCTGTATGTGCAGGCGCGGGGAGCGGCGCGGGCGGGCGGCTATGTGCCCTTGTCGGATCAGGACACGGGCCTGTGGGATGCGGCGATGATCGCGCGGGCGGATGGCTTGCTGGCCGAGGCGGGGGCCATGGGGCGGCTTGGACGGTTTCAGGTCGAGGCGGCGATCCAGTCGGTGCATGCGGAACGCGCGCGGACAGGACGGGTGAACTGGCCCGCGCTGGTGACGCTGCACGCCGCCTTGCAACGGATCGCGCCTTCGACCGGCGGGGCGGTGGCGCAGGCGGCGGTGATGCTGGAGGTGGCGGGGCCCGAAGCGGCCTTGGCGGCACTGGACGCAGTGCCGGGGACACACGGATTTCAGCCCGCCTGGGCCCTGCGGGCCGAGGCCTTGGCGCGGGCGGGGCAGGTGGGGGCGGCGCGGGAGGCGCTGACCACGGCCCTTGGCCTGGCCGAGGATCCGGCTCTGCGCGACTGGCTGGCGCGCAGGCTGGCCGCGCCCCAGCTCAGATCGCCGTAAAGGCGTTGTCCACGAAGAGATAGGTTCCGTTCACGAAGCTCGCCTCGTCCGAGGCGAGGAAGAGGGCGGCCTGCGCGACCTCTTCCGGCTTGCCGATGCGGCCCTGTGCGGCCTTGATCGCCGCCTCGGACACATCGACGCCAAGCGCCTGCAGGTCCGCCACCTCTCGCAGCCCGTGCGGCGTTTCGATGAAGCCGGGGCAGACGGCATTGCAGCGGATGCCGCGGTCGCGGAATTCCACCGCTATGGCGCGGGCGAACATGTGGACCGCGCCCTTGGTGGTGTCGTAGAGCACCTCCATCGGCGTCCCCGCCACGGCGCTGATCGAGGAGGTGCAGACGATGGACCCCGCGCCTTGCGCGAGCATTCCGGGCAGGACGGCCTTGGTCATCAGGAACATGGATTTCACGTTGACGGCGTGCAGCCAGTCCCACTCCGCCTCGGTCGTGTCGAGGAAGGGTTTGATGACGATGGTGCCCGCGTGGTTGAAGAGGACGTTGGCGGGGCCATGCGCGCGTTCCGCCGCCGCCACCGCCGCCGACACCTGATCGGCCTGCGAGACATCTGCCGCCAGCGCAATGGCCGTGCCGCCTGCCGTCACGATGCGGTGCGCGCAATCCTCGGCCGCCTCAAGGTTGCGGTCGATGATCGCCACCCGCGCGCCCTCGGCCGCAAACAGGACGGACGCCGCGCCCCCCATCCCTGTCGCCCCGCCCGAGATGATGGCGGTCTTTCCGGCCAGCCTGCCCATGCCCGTCTCCTGTTGCCCGGCCCCAGTCTTGCCGCAGGGACGCGCAAAGAAAAGGGGCGCCGCGCGGCGCCCCCTGCCGTTCCGGTGCGCAAGGAGCCGTTGGCCCCGTGCCCGCGCCGGATCAGTTCCGCGACTTGTCCACCATCTTGCCCTTGGCGATCCATGGCATCATCGCGCGCAGTTTCTCGCCCACCTTTTCGATCTGGTGCTCGTCGTTCAGGCGGCGGGTGGCCTTGAAGAAGGGCTGGCCCACGGCGTTCTCCTGCATGAAGTCGCGGACGAACTTGCCGGTCTGGATGTCCTTGAGGACCGCCTTCATCCGGGCTTTCGTCTCGTCATAGGGCAGGATGCGCGGGCCGCTGACATACTCGCCATACTCGGCGGTGTTCGAGATCGAGTAGTTCATGTTGGCGATGCCGCCTTCGTAGATCAGGTCCACGATCAGCTTCACCTCGTGCAGGCACTCGAAATAGGCCATCTCGGGCTCATAGCCGGCTTCCACGAGGGTTTCGAAACCCATGCGGATCAGTTCGACCAGACCGCCGCAGAGCACGGCCTGCTCGCCGAAGAGGTCGGTCTCGCATTCCTGGCGGAAGTTGGTCTCAATGATGCCGGACCGCCCGCCGCCGATGGCCGAGCAGTAGGAGAGGCCAAGCTCCAGCGCCTTGCCGGTGGCGTCGTTGTGGACGGCGACGAGGCAGGGGACGCCGCCGCCCTTCACATACTCACCGCGGACGGTGTGGCCGGGGCCTTTGGGGGCCATCATGATGACATCGACGCCCTTCTTCGGCTCGATCAGGCCGAAGTGGACGTTGAGGCCGTGGGCAAAGGCGATGGCGGCGCCTTCGCGCAGGTTGTCGTGGACATATTGCTTGTAGGTCGCGGCCTGAAGCTCGTCCGGCATGGTGAACATGATGAGGTCGCACCACTTGGCGGCCTCGGCGATGTCCATGACCTTGAGCCCCTCGGCCTCGCACTTCTTTGCGCTGGCGGAACCGGGGCGGAGGGCGACGACGACGTTCTTGGCGCCAGAGTCGCGCAGGTTCAGGGCGTGGGCGTGGCCCTGGCTGCCGTAGCCCAGGATCGCCACCTTCTTGTCCTTGATCAGGTTGATGTCGCAGTCGCGGTCGTAATACACGCGCATCGGATCGGTCCTTTCGTTGCCGTTGTGACGGGCAATTTAGGGAAGTTTTTGCAAAGGCGTGTGCAATATTTTCTTGCGGGCGCATATCTGTCAAAGGATCATGCGTGAATGTGCCCTGCCGTGGATGATCCATGCTTGACGACACCGACCGCCGCATCCTGCGGCAGATGCTGGCCGACCCGGGTCTGTCCACCGCCGACCTTGCCGCGCGGGCGGGCGTGACGCCTGCCACCTGCTGGCGGCGGGTCGAGCGGATGGAGGCTTCGGGGGTGATCCGGGGGACCGGGGCAGTGATCGACTGGCGGAAGCTGGGCTATGCGGTCGAGGTTTCGCTGCGCTTTACCCTCGACAAGACCGACCCCCGCGCCTTTGACGACTTCCTCGCGGCGGCCAGGAAAGTGCCCGAGGTGACGACGATCGAGACCTTCCTTGGTCGGGTGGATGTACGCCTGACGGTGATTGCGCGCGACATGGCGCAGTATCAGGAGATCTACCGCAGCCGCATCCTGACCTTGCCGCATATCGCCGATATCGAGGCGCTGATGCTGGTGGCAACGATCAAGGATGACGGGGCGCTGCCAGTATGATCGACCTCGACGACACCGACCGCGCGATCCTGCGGCTTTTGTCTGCCGACGCAGGGTTGTCGGCGGGCGAGGTCGGGCGGCTCGTCGGCCTCGGCCAGCCTGCGGCCTGGCGGCGGATCCGGCGGCTGACCGAAGCGGGGGTCATTGCGGGGCGGCGGGTCGAGGTGGATCTGGCGCGGGTGGGGTTCGGGGTGACGGTGTTTCTGGGCATCAAGCTGGCGACCAAGGGCCGCGTCAGCCTGGAGGATTTCGAGCGCGCGGCGACGGCGATCCCCGAGGTGCAGGTGGTGCAGCATGTGCTGGGTCTGTTCGACTATCGCCTGCGGGTGGTGGCACGCGACATTGCGGATTTCGAACGGGTGCTGCGCCGGCGCATCATGACGCTGCCCGGTGTGGGGCAGGTCGAGGCGAACGTGCTGTTGACCGAGGAGCGGCGCTCGGGTCCGCTTGGAAATTAGGCAGTTTGTTGCGATTTCGACGCAAGGATGCGGAATCTCAGCCTTGTGACTTGCGTGACTGGGCCCTGACTCCCTATTCGCGATTTACAGCGACCGCTACATCGGAAGGGACCCATGTCGCGATTCTTCGGATCCTTTGACGAGTACTTCTCGCTGGGACAGAAGATTTCGGTGCAGTCCTTTGATCTCAATGGTGTTCTCGTCTCTCATATGATCGAGGAGCCGAACGACATCCACGTTGGCTGGGTGCGGCAGGATCATGTCCTGATGTCGCTCAGCGGCAGCGACGTGCATCGAGTGCGGTTTGGCGGGCTGTCGCGCGAGGCGCCGACCGCGCCGATGGATGTGGCGCTGGTGCCCCAGGGTGTTGCGCTGCAGACCGGCTGGAAGTTGTCAGGACGCCCGCTGGAAAGCGTGTCGCTGGAGTTCGACCGGCACCTGTTCGAGCGCTTTGCGCCCGAGGTTGTGAACGACCGGTTTCTGGAAGGGCATCTGGTTCCCGCAACCTATGCGCCGCGCGCCAATCTATCCGAGATCGCCTTGCTCATGTTGAGTGAACAGGCCTCTGGAAATGCACGGGGGCGGCTGTTTGCCGATTGCATCAACCGGCTCCTGGCGCTGGAGCTTGCAGCCGCGCATTGGTCGGTTGCCGCAAAGACGGTTGTGCGGCCCACGCGCATCGACTGGCGGGTGCAGCGCGCCATCGACTTCGTCGAGGCGCATTTCGCCGAGAACGTCTCGATGCAGGACATCGCGGCGGCCTCGGGCCTCAGCGTGTCGAGCCTGTCCACGCAGTTCCGCCGCGCCACCGGGCAGACGCCCTATGCCTTTGTGATCGAGCGGCGGATCGCCCATGCCGAACAGCTGCTGCGGCAGTCGGACATGCCGATTGCCGAGGTGGCGTTGGCCGCAGGCTTTGCCGATCAGGCGCATCTGACCCGTCTGATCCGCGCCCGCCGGGGAACCACGCCACGACAGGTGCGTCTGGCCGGTTGAGGGCGCAAGGTGGGCGGCGGGATTGCCGTTTTTCGGCGGGAGCAGCCTGAAAAGGCTTCGGCGGTGCGGATTGTCACGCCAAGGTGATTGTGTTCTGCGACATGTCCATGCGACGCTTGAGGGGCGCACCTCATTCGGTCGAAGGCTTTGCCATGGCAAAGACGTTTTGCACTCTGGGAGAGTATCTCGAGAAGGAACCAGCGGTCGCGGTGCGGTCGGCGGTTCTGAAAGGGGTGCGGGTCAGCCATCTGACGGAAGCGTCGAACGCGGTGACCGTGGCATCCGTCGCCCGGGACATGATCGTGGTCGCCTTGTCGGGGTGCGATCATCACTATCAGCGGATCGGCAGCGCGGTTCGGCAACGTCCGAGACGGGCGAACGACGTGTCTACGATGCCGCGCGGATCGACCGTCAGCTCGGCCTGGCGCGTCTCGGGTCCGGCGATGGAGACGCTGGTCTTGGAGCTTGACGAGGCGGTGTTCCAGACCTTTGCACCCGAGATTGTCAACGACCGCTTTGCCAAGGGCCACATGCGTCCCGAAACCTATGTGCAGCGGCCCGAGCTTGCCGCGCTATCCACCGTCCTGCGCCGCGAGCTGGACGCGGGGTCGAGCCGGGGCCGCCTGTTCGCCGATTCCGTGACCCGTTCGATTGTCCTGGAAGTGGCAATGGGCTGCTGGTCTGTGCCGGTGTCCTTGCCCGACCTTGGCGATCCGTCCGACCGCCGGGTGCGCCGCGCCGTCGATTTCATCGAAGCGCAGTACCTGACGGATATCACGCTGGTCGAGATCGCCCAGGAGGCGGGGCTGAGCGTGTCTGCCCTGACGGTACAGTTCCGTCGCAGCACGGGCATGTCGCCCTATTCCTATGTGATCGACCGCCGCCTGCGTCATGCCGAAAACCTGCTGTGCAAGACGTCGATGCCGATCGCCGAGGTGGCACTGGCCTCTGGTTTCGCGGATCAGGCGCACCTGACGCGGGTGTTCCGGATGCGGCGCCAGATCACGCCGAAACGGCTTCGCAATCAGGCGTGATCACTCGGCCCGCTGTTCGGTCGGCGTCAGGGTCCAGAACTGGCTGGCGTAAAAGCCGCATTTGCGCAGGGTGAGGCGGTTCTTGTCCGCCCCTTCCGCGATCACGTCGAGGCATTCGAGGTCGCCGTTGACGCCGTTGGTCAGGCGGATCCCGTTATCTTCGGCGGTCAAGCGAAAGCGCTGGCCGGGGGTGTCGGCGCAGGGTTGCAACTCGGCCTGATTGGCGCCCGGCCCCTCGGTCCGGATTTCGAGGCACTTCTGCGATCCGGCATACAGGTTCGAAATCCGCAGCGTGCCGTTCGGCCCCGGCTGGATGCGCCAGAACTGGCTGGAGACATTCGCCTCGGCCTCCAGCTCTGCCGCCTCGTCGCGGTCGCCGCCGATCTGCAGGCCAAGCGGCATCTCGGGGCCGAGGAATTCGGTCGAGAGGCGATAGTAGATGTCGCTGCGGATCTCTTGCGCGGCGGCAGGCAAGGCGGCGAGGACGGACAGGATCACGAGTGGGCGGCGCATCGGGGTTCCCTTGGGGCTCGGGCGGAAGGGGACATTGCCGTCCCCGGGGATGCAAGGGAAATCTTGCCGCGCCCTTGCGGCCCGGGTGGCCATGGGCAAGATGCAGGGCATGGCACGCCCCCTGC
The DNA here is from genome assembly GCA_964627355.1 of uncultured Rhodobacterales bacterium. Taxonomy (GTDB): domain Bacteria; phylum Pseudomonadota; class Alphaproteobacteria; order Rhodobacterales; family Rhodobacteraceae; genus JBBQXK01. Next base: position 7,428 of record CAZVIS010000012.1, on the reverse strand, counting down.
ATCCAACGGCCCTTGTCACCGGCGGCAACCGTGGCATCGGCCGCGCCATCGCGGCGGGGCTGAAGGCGCGGGGCTGCGCCGTGACCATCGGCGCGCGGGACGAGGGCGAGGGACGGCGCGCGGCGGCAGAGCTTGGCGTGGGCTTTGTCCGGCTCGACCTGACCGACCCCGACACCCTGTTCGACGCGATGACGCAAGGCGGCGGGTTCGACATCCTGGTGAACAACGCGGGCGTGCTGGCCGACGTGTCCCTGCTGGACCGGCGGTCTGACTTTGACCTGGCGATGGAGGTGATGGTGCAGGCGCCGCTGGACCTGATCCGGATGTGCGTGCCGCATTGGCGTGAGGGCGGATGGGGCCGGATCGTCAACGTCTCGTCCGGCTGGGGCAGCTTTGCCGAGGGGCTGGAGGGGCCGGGCGCCTATGGCGTGGCCAAGGCCGCGCTGAACGCGCTGACCCACGCCCTGCCGCGCGACCTGCCGCCGGGGGTGAAGATCAACGCCTGCGATCCGGGCTGGGTTGCGACCCGCATGGGCGGCCCCGGCGCGCCGCTGACGCCGGAAGAGGGGGCAGATACGCCGGTCTGGCTGGCGCTGTTGCCGGAGGACGGGCCGACCGGCGGGTTCTTCCGCCGCAGGCAGCCCGCCGCGTGGTGATCCGTTAGTGCTGGATGTGGGCCGCCCTGCGGTAGGACGCGGGCGTCTGGCCGAGGCGCGCCCGGAACAGCCGTGTCATGTGGCTTTGGTCCGCAAAGCCGCAGTCCAGCGCCACCACCGCAATCGGTACCTCGGTCCGCTGCAAGAGTTGCACTGCCTTGGCCAGCCGCCGTTCGATCACATAGGCGTAGGGCGACGTGCCGAGTTGCGAGCGGAACAGCGAGGTCAGTTGCGACGCGCTCATCCCGCTGGCGCGGCAGAGGTCGGTCAGGGACAGATCGGTGTCGAAATGCGCCTCGATGTAGTCGATGGCGCGGCGCAGGCGGCGGTCATGGCGGATCTGCTGCGGGGTGTCGTTATGGTCCAGGACATGGTTGTGCAGTTCCATGAGGAATAGCCGGAACGCCGTCTCGCGGAACAGGGTGCCGCGCCGGGTTTCGGGATCGCCTTCCCGCTCGAGCAGGGCCGCAAGCCCCGGCAGCGCGGCGTTGCGCTGAAACCGCAGGTCTAGCTGTCCGTCAAGCGGCCGGTTCGTGCCGCACAGTTCCGGCACGGCCAACTCGATCGCCTCGGGCCCGAAGTCGAGGACGAGGCATTTCTTGTCGGTCTGCTTCCAGGTCCAGGACAGGTTCACCTCGCGGTTCGGGGGGACCAGACAGACCGACCCTGCCGCCGACATGCCGTCAAAGGACGTGCGCCCCACCCGCATCAACCGCTGCTCGGTGCCCGCCGTGTCGATGATGACGAAGCTGCGCGGGTTCTCCGGGACAAGCACGCTGGACTGAGGTGTCCGGTCCACCGTCAGCCCGAAGGCCCCGAAGTCGCTGCGATGTGCAGTGGCGTGGACCTTTCCGTATTCCTCGACGGTCAACTTTTCAGCGCACATCGGATTGATCTCGCGTGGATTGTCGCCCCTTGTCGGATTGACACAACATCTGACATGATTTTCGAATGGCGTATTGGACGATCCGCCCGATCGGTCGGCGCCTTGCGACCCCTGCAGACACTGCGCATGGTACCAGCGCAAGGAAAAGGGGCAAGAAGATGATTCCGGTGCGCGGATATGCGGGGGCGAAGGTGGCGGTGCTGGGCCTCGGGCGGTCGGGGCTGGCCACGGCGCGGGCGCTGGCGGCGGGCGGGGCCGAGGCGCTTCTGTGGGACGACAGCCCCGAGGCGCGGGCCCGGGCCGAGGGCGAGGGGTTCGTGCTGACGGACCTCACGCGCGGGGCCGCGCTGTCGCAGGCGGCGCTGTTGGTCACATCGCCCGGTATCCCGCATCTTTACCCCGCGCCGCATCCGGTGATCGCGCGCGCGGTCGAGGCGGGCGTGCCGGTGGACAATGACATCGGGCTCTTCTTCCGGTCCTTTGCGACCGACGACTGGGACGGCTATGACCAGACGCCCCGGGTGATCGCTGTCACGGGGTCAAACGGGAAATCCACCACGACCGCCCTGATCCACCATATTCTGGAGGAGGCCGGGCGGCCCACGCAGATGGCCGGGAACATCGGGCGGGGTGTCCTGGACATCGATCCTGCGCAGGACGGCGAGGTGGTGGTGCTGGAACTGTCCTCCTACCAGACGGAACTCGCCCGGGCGCTGACGCCCGACATCGCGGTGTTCACGAACCTTTCGCCCGACCATCTGGATCGCCACGGCGGCATGGGCGGCTATTTCGCCGCCAAGCGGCGGCTGTTTGCAGAGGGTGGCCCGGACCGCGCCGTGGTTGGCGTCGACGAGGCCGAGGGGCGGTTTCTGGCCGGGCAACTCGCGCAAGGGCCGCAGGACGACCGGGTGATCCGCGTGTCCTCGGGGACCAAGCTCGAGGGGTTCGGGTGGAGCGTCTTTGCCCGCAAGGGGTTCCTGTCCGAGTGGCGCAAGGGCCGTCAGGTCGCCTCCATCGACCTGCGCGGGGTGGCGGGGCTGCCGGGGGCGCACAATCACCAGAACGCCTGCGCGGCCTATGCGGCGGTGCGGTCCCTGGGCCTTGGGCCGAAGGCGATCGAGGAGGCGTTCCACAGCTTCAAGGGCCTGCCGCACCGCAGCCAGATGGTGGCGGAACGGGGGGGCGTGCGGTTCTTGAACGACAGCAAGGCGACGAATGTGGATTCGGCGGCCAAGGCGTTGCAGGCCTTTGGTCGGATCCGTTGGATCGCGGGGGGCTTGGGGAAAGAGGGCGGGATTGGCGCGCTGGCGCCCTTCCTCGGGTCGGTGGTCAAGGCCTATCTCATCGGTCATTCGGCCCGCGACTTCGCCCTGCAACTGGGGGATACCCCCCACGAGATCTGCGAGACGATGGCGCGGGCCGTGGCGCGGGCGGCCGAGGAGGCCGAGGCCGGTGATGTCGTCCTGCTGGCCCCGGCGGCGGCGAGCTTTGACCAGTATCCGAACTTCGAGAAGCGGGGCGAGGATTTCGTGGCGCAGGTGATCGGGCTGGGGTGAGGGGATTTGCCTGACGGCTTCTTGGCATCCCGCGTTTGAATCGGGCGGAAAAGGAAAGGCACTGCCTTTCCCCGCCCGCCGCACTCCGCCCACGCAAGTCCACAACCACCCTCACGACAGAGGCCAGCGCCTGCCTGGGGCGGGCGAGAAGCGCCTGCCCGGGGGCAGGCAGGCGCTGGCCGGGGGCTTTGGCCCCCGACCGGTCCAGCGGGTGGCGTCCCACGCGGCGAAGGCGATGGCCTTCGCCGTGGCACCGATGAGCCCCTACCCCGCCACGCCCCGCAGCAACCTTGCGCGCGCGGGCGGAATTGCCCGGATCTCGAGCCCCGTGAACACATGCAGCGTGTTCAGGTCCCGGTCCACCACAGCGTGATCGCTGACCCACCCGCCCATCATCAGATAGGTGCGCAGCAAGGGCGGCATCCGCAGCATGGCAAGCTTGGCATCCGGCTTCTTCAGTCGCAGCTGCCTTGCGAACCGGAACACGTTCGGCGCCTTTACCCGGGGCAGCCAGCGCTTCGGGGCCAGATGCCGTTCCTTCAGCATGGCAAACGCATCCAGATACTCGTCGGCATCCGTGCCGTGGAAAGAGGAACAGCCGAACAGCATCTCGACTCCCTCGCGGTCCACGAAGGCGGTCATGGCACCCCAGGCCACGCGCAGGATGTCCGGATCCCGCGCCTCGGGGTGGATGCAGAACCGGCCCATTTCGACCATCGGGCCCTGAAAGTCCCGCAAGGCCCCCAGATCGTAGAACTGCGCCGAATAGCTGCGCCCGATGTCGCCCCCGCCGTTCAAGGGCAACAGGCGAAAGCAGCAGACCAGCCGACCCGTCCGCACCTCTTCCACCAGCACATGGGTGCAGATGGCGTCAAAGGCATCCTCGTCACGCGCGCCCCCCTCGCCCCGGAAGGTCAGCGTGCGCAGGTCCTGCGCTGCGGTGATGTCGGCCTGGGATTCGGCTGTGCGCGCCCGGTAGCGCCCGCGGAGGAGTGAAAGCACGATGGCTCTCCTGTCACTTGGCGCGCGTTGGCGCCCTGCCCGATGTTACACGCCTGATACCATGCGGGCCATGACGATCATGCGACGGACGCCGACCCGGATCAGTACCGCTTGTCACATTCGCGCACGAATTTCGTGAAGAACGGCGTCGCGGCAGCGGCGAGCGCGTCGGCGAACTGGCGTTCCATGTCGCGATCCTTGTCGAGGTCGCATTTCACCTTCTCGGACATCTCGGCCACGCGACCGCCGGAAATCTTCTCGGCCTCGGCGACGATGCGCGCCGCGCCAAAGGGCCTGCGGCCGCCGCTTTCCATCTCGACCTCGCGGACCTCGACGGTCACCTCGATGCCTTCGCGAAGCGAGCCCTGGGCGGGGGCAAAGCGGTCTGATCGCGCGAAGCGGGCGATCAGGTCGCTTGTCAGTTGTGTCGCGGCCTCGCGCACCCACCGGGCATTGCCCGCGCCTTTGATTTCGACCCGGGCGATGCGGGCGCCGATCGTTGCTTCGTTCTCGCGGCCTGTCGGCATGCGACTCCTCCCTCTGAACCACTTCCAGCGCGACGCTGCGGGAGATCCCCCGGCAAGTCCGTCGCGCGATCAATGCAACGATGAAAAAGCCGGGCGCAGCGCCTGTCAAGCGCGAGGGCGCGGTCTCTTGTCATGCAGCGCGACGGCCCACGTTGCCTCTGAGGGGCCATGCAGGCGAGGACGATCATGCGACCCTGCGCTAGCCGTTCGTCACCCACCGTTCGCACCGCGACAGGAAGCGGCCGCCTTCCCTCTGAACCGCGGTGCGGAAGATGCGCACCGCCTGCGGCACCAGCTTGTCGCGCGGATCGAAGGGCACCTCGTCCCAGTCGATGACCCCGTTGGCGATGCTGCGGCCACGGGTCGTCCTGGCGTCGAACAGGACCTTGACGTGCAGCATCGCCGGGTTGTCGCCATGTTCGATGACCGCGAGTTCGTGGGTCGCGGCACCGATCACAAGCCCGCCCTCGGCCGGATTGCCCGACACCACACGGAACATCCTGCGGTAGCGCCCGGCGCGGAACAGCGCAGCGAGTTCCTCTCCGACCGCCTCGGCCACGGCTTTGGCCACGGTGCTGTCGCCGGGTCGGACGCTCCGGACCTTCTCGATCTGCACGTCGATGGGGTTGCCTGCTTGTGGACTTGTCATCCCTGCCTCCGTCGCGGATGCGTCCTGCGGGCTTGGGCCCGGGACCCCTGCACTGGACCAGAGGAAGTGAAACGGACGGCGCGGCGGCCTGTCAAGCGGCAGGCGGATGCAGGTGTTTCGGTGCCTGCACGAATGGGTGATGCGACCGCGCGGCCCTTGGCGGCGGGGGGGCGGGGGCGTACATATCGCGAGGAACCGCAGGAGCAGGACGATGGACGGGCAAGGCACTTCCCCCAAGGTGGTCAAGTCGGATGACGAATGGCGGGCGCAACTGTCGCCCGAGGCCTTCAAGGTCACCCGCCAGCACGGCACGGAACGCGCGGGCACGCATGACAATTTCCCCAAGGCGGCGGGGAAGTTCCATTGCGTCTGCTGCGACGCACCCCTGTTCGATCAGGCGCGGAAGTTCGAGAGCGGGACGGGCTGGCCGTCGTTCTGGGCGCCGCTTGAGGATGCGCCGGTCGGCACCTCGGTCGATCGCAGCTGGTTCATGACGCGGACCGAGGTGCATTGCGACCGCTGCGGCGCGCATCTGGGACATGTCTTTCCGGATGGGCCCAAGCCGACGGGCCAGCGCTACTGCATGAACGGCGTCGCGCTGACGTTCAAGCCGGCCTGATCCCCGGCCGGCGCCCTCGGGGAGCTTCCCTGGGCAACGGTATCCCGACAGCAATGCGCCGGGGCCTAGGTTGGCCCCGGCGCATTCGGTTCTGGGGCCACGCGGCCGACCGTCCAGTCAGTTGATGAAGTCCGACGCGCGGAACCGGCCGAAGTTCTTGAACAGCTCGCTGATCAGCGAGGGCCGCGAAAGGCCGCTGTCCGTCACCCGGCGCGACAGCGTGATGACCCGGCCGTCCTCGAGCCCGAAGCGTTCGATGTTGGTCACGACACCGTCGGCGTCAAAGCTGATGGCGACGACCTGGCGATCGATCTCCTTCGGCTGGCGCGGGCCGATGGTGCGATAGCGGCTCTGGATGTAGTACCACGCGGATTCGTCAAGCAGCGTCTGCGCCGAGGGGCGTCCGATGGTGCTGCCGACGGTGTCCTGTGTGTCCACGCCGACGGTCAGCAGCGCAAGCTCGGACTCGGCCGGTACATAGCCGTGGTTCTGTTCGATCGGGGCACAGGCGGTCATGGCGGTCGCCACAAGCGCGCAGGCGACAGCCCGCCGGATCCACCGCCCGCAACCGCCTGCCCGCCGCCTCATCCGCATCCCCGCGTCTTGCTCTTGTCTTGGCCGGTCACGCCCCGTATCTGCGGGGCCGACGGCAGTTGCCTTCCGGCTTACAGAAGAGGGCGCGGCTGTTCAAGAAAGGAACGCGCGGCGGGCCATTGTAACGGGGGTGCGGATGGCAGAGAGCGAGACAGGGCGGCCAAGCCACCGGATCGACCTGCGTGCGCGCGGGTTGCGCAAACCCGTCCGGTTCGATCTGACCCCCGATTCCAATGCACGCGCCACCCTCGCCGCCGACCTGGACCTGTTGCAGCTTCCCGCCTTTCGCTTTGCCGGGGTCGTCAAACCTGCGGGCAAGGATGTGCTGCTGGAGGGGGTGCTGAACGCGACGGTAGTGCAGCCCTGTTCGGTCACGCTGGTCCCTGTCACCACGCGCATCGACGAAGCGGTGACGCGCCGCTTTGTGGCCGACTGGGTGGAACCGGAGGGTGACGAGGTCGAGGTTCCCGAGGATGTCACGGTCGAGCCGCTGCCGCAGGCGATCGATGTGGCCGAGGTGGCGATCGAGGCGCTGGCGCTGGCGCTGCCGCTGTACCCGCGCGCGCCCGGGGCGGATCTGGGAGAGGCCGTCTTTGCCCCTCCGGGTGTCGCACCCTTGCGGGCCGAGGATGTGCGGCCCTTTGCCGGTCTGGCGGCGCTGAAAGGTCGCCTGACACCGCCCGAAGACGGCACGGAATAGACGCGCGGACCGCGCGGAAACCCCCTGGCGCAGGGCCCGAAACGCAGTATGTTCCGCGCCTCGCACAAGGCCCCGCCGGGCACGCCATCTGCGTGCGCCCGTTGGGGGTCTTGCATTGATATCCGGGGCAGCACCTGCCCGACGAACCCGAGGTCGAGACATGGCTGTCCCGCAGAACCGCACCACGAAATCCCGCCGCAACATGCGCCGTGCGCATGACGCGCTGGTCGCATCGAACC
>CAZVIS010000011.1:0-25613 GCA_964627355.1 uncultured Rhodobacterales bacterium | reverse complement strand
GCGCGGCCCAAGGGATCGCCCTGGGCGCTGGCCCCGGCGGCCCTTGGCCTCTCGGCGGCGGCGCTGTTCGGGCTGGCGGCGATCGGGTTCCGGGGGGCGATTCTGGCGCTGCCCGAAGGGGGGTTCGTCGTGCGGGCGACAGTGATCCTGTGCCTGTCGCTGGCGCTGCAGGTGACGTTGCTGGGGGTCTGGATGGCGGTCAGGGCGCCGGGGGTGATGGCGGCCTCGCTGTCGCTCTGGCGCCCGTCGCTCGCAGCAGGGTTTCTGGGCGCGCTGGCCTCGCAATTCTGGTTCCTGGGGTTCGCGCTGACAACGGCCGCGAATGTCCGGACGCTGGCGCTGGTCGAGGTGGTGTTCGCGACGGTGGTGGGGTGGCTGGCCTTTGGCCAGAGGCTGGACCGGCGGCAGGCCATGGGGGCGGCGCTGGTGTGCCTTGGCGTGGGCGCGCTGTTGCGGCTGAGCGCCTAGGTGACGGCCAGAATCCAGACCGCCACCCCCGCGAGTGCGACCGCCAGCCCACGCCGCACGATCCGCTCGCGCGTCGGATGGGCAAGCCAGCGCCGAAGGGTCCCCGCCAGCGTGACGATGGCTGCGTGGACCCCGGTCGCCACCCCGACATAGATCGCGGTCAGCGTGCCTACATCCAACAGGGCAGGGGCCGCAGGCAGGAAGGTCGGCAGCACCGCGACGTAGAAGACAAAGGCCTTGGGGTTCAGAAGGTTGGTTATGACCCCGCGCCGGAACTGCTGCCCCGCCGTCGTCCCGTCGACCGCCTCATCCGCCCGCGCGGCATCCCGCCAGCCGTCCCACGCCACCCACAGAAGATAGGCCGCCCCACCCCACCGCAACGCCTGATAGGCGGCGGGCACCCCCGCCACCAGCGCCGCCAGCCCCGCCGCCGCAGCCACCCCCACCAGCGCGAGCCCCAAAGCCACCCCCGCCACCGCCGCATAGCCCTTGGCCCGCCCTTCGGTCGCGGCGACGAGTGCCAGATAGGCCATGTTCGGCCCGGGCGTCAGCTCGATGAGCAGCGAGGTCGTGGCAAAGGCGGCAAGGGTGGCGGCGTCGGTCATCGGGGCCTTTCGGGGGAAGGCCCCGGAAATGGAAGGGCTTGCCAGAGCGCAGCATAGCACCAGAGGCGGCGACCGGTAGGGCAGGGTTCACCCCGCCTAGCGGGAAGCGCGGATGGTGGGGTGAACCCCGCTCTACAGCCTGCCGCCCACGATGCGGCATTCCGACAGCATCCAGTCAAAGCCGAAGTCCGCCTCCAGAAGCGCCTGCACCAGCCGTCCGCTCATCCAGAGATTGGCGTCAAATCCGGCTTCCACCCAGAGGTCTGGCCCTTCCAGCGCCGCCGCTGACAGGGCGATGTCGCCGTCGGAAACACGGGAATCGATTTTGAAGACAAACTCTCCGGTTCTGCGGTCTTGGCCAAGGTTGTCGTACCTTTTGCTTTGCCCGGGCAGAAAACTGGCCTTCCGCACTCCCAACCCGATCAGCCAGAAGGGGCCGGGATGGGGCGTGACCTCATCGGCCTCGTAGATCGTGTAGGGGATCAGCCCGATTGGCCCAAGATCGAACCTCGACAGCACTTCGGCGAGCTTCGCACGCGCGCCAAGGAAGCCGGTTGCCGGGTAGAACAGTTGCTGGGTCCGGCGGAAGCAGGCGGCGTCGTAGATGGCCGATGCCTCAGGGAATTCATCCGGCGCGAGCGGGAGGCCCTTGTTGTAGCGAGCCATCCGATCCCCTGTAGCGTCATCCAAGGGTGGAACCCGATGACGCGGATAGGGCTCTTCCCACGGCCTTCCCGGGTACTTGCGGCGCAATCCCTGCTTGTCGGCGATCTCTCCATCCGACTGCACCCTGCTCAACCACACCGTACCGCCCAAGCCGCCCGTCCTTTCCCAGCCTCCCCCGCGCGCCCCTTCGGCCAGCGCGTTCGCGCAGTATCACGCCCCTCGCGTCCCTGCGCAATGAATGCGCAGCCTGCGGGGGACCGCCGGCCGGGGGCAGGGCCCGGCACCCATCCACCCTTGACCCCGCCCGCCCGCGTGCCCACAAGCGGCGCAGGACAATCCGGAGGCAGGGCGGTGGCGTCAGGGGTGGGGCGGTGAGCGAGGAGGCCTTCCTTGCCCTGACGGGGCCGGTGCTCTGGCACTTGACGCCCCGCTTCAATCTGCCGGGCATCGCCAAGCACGGCATCCTGCGCGCGGCCACCCTCTGCGCGCTGGCCGAGGAAGAGCCCGAGGTGCTGCGCCTTCGCGCCGATCCGGTCACCCTGCGGATCGAGCGCGAGCGCGCCCGTGTCAGCCACCAGCGTGCCCTTCTGGCGGGCGAGGGGCGCGACTTTCTGGACGGGCACACGCTGGCGAGCTGGGGTGCACAGCTTGACCGGCGGGTCTTTCTGTGGCCCGGGTCGGAGCTGGAGGGCGCGTCGGGGGCCGAGCCCGGGATGGTTGCGATTGCGCTGGATGCGGCGCGGCTGTACCGCGCCTTTGCCGCAGAGATCGATCTTGCGCCGATCAATACCGCGTCGGCCCTCATTAAGCCCGCGATGCGCGGCAACTGGATCTATGTGCCCGCGACCGAGGCCGCCCGGTTCCCGACCGCGCGGATGGCGCGCGGGGCGGTCAAGGCGCCGGACCGTCTGGTCGAGGTCAGCTTGCGCGGCGACCTGACGCTGCCTCGCCTGTCGCTGGTCCTAGCCGGGCCCCTGCCGACCTGAGGCGCGACGGAAACCGCCGTCAGCGGCGTTCTGTCCAAGTGGTCCGCCGATGCACTCCCCCCAGGGCCCGGGCGGCTTGACGCCCCTGTCCCGGCGGGCCACACCTCCCCAAGCCCCTGGAGCGCCTTCATGCCCGATGCCTTTGCCTTTCTTGCGTCCCGACGGTCCGTGCCAGCGCGGATGCTGGCGGCGCCCGCGCCCGACCGTGCCGCGCTGACCCCGATCCTTGCCGCCGCCCTGCGCGTGCCCGACCATGGCAAGCTGGAACCCTGGCGGCTGGTCGTGATCGAGGCGCCCGCGCTGCGGCGGCTGTCGGCGCTGGTTGCGGCGCGCGGCGCGGCGCTTGGCCTCGATGCGGAAGGGGTCGAGAAGGCGCGCAGTTCCTGGGCCGGCGCACCGCTGATCGTGGCCGTTGTCGCCCGTCCCGCGCCGCACCCGAAGATCCCCGAGGGCGAGCAGGTGCTGTCGGCGGGGGCCCTTTGCGTCAACCTCGTGAATGCGGCGCAGGCGGCGGGGTGGGGGGCGGCATGGCTGACCGGCTGGCCCGCCTATGACCGCAGCGTTGTCGAAGGCGGCCTTGGACTTGGCGCCGGGGAATGGGTGGCCGGTCTGGTCCATATCGGCACCCCACCCGCCGACCTGCCGCCCGACCGCCCCCGCCCCGATCCCGCACGCGTGGTCAGCTGGGTTTCGGAATGATCCTGGGCGCCTTTTTCCGCACCCTTGGCCAGATCGGGGATCCGCGGTTTCGCCGGGTGCTCGGCCTCGGGGTCCTGCTGTCGCTGGCGCTCTTGGTCGGAGTCTATGCGCTGTTCCTGTGGGCGGTGCAGGCGTTGACGCCTGAGAGCGTGGATATCCCCTTTGTCGGCCCGGTCGGCGGGCTGCACAGCCTGTTGTCCTGGGCCTCGCTCTTTCTGATGCTGGGGCTGAGCGTGTTTCTGATGATGCCGGTCGCAAGCGCCTTTTGCGGGCTGTTCCTGGACGACGTGGTAGAGGCGGTCGAGGCCAGGCACTATGCCAGCCTGCCGGTCGCCCCGCGCCTGCCCTGGGGGGACGCGCTGATCGCGAGCTTCAACCTTTTTGCCCTGCTGATTGCGGTCAACCTTGTGGCGCTGTTCCTTTATCCCTTCGTCGGCCCCGCCGCGCCCTTCCTTTTCTGGGCGATCAATGGCTATCTTCTGGGGCGTGAATACTTTGACCTCGTGGCGCAGCGGCGCCTAGGCCGCGCGGGCGCGCGCGCGCTGCGGCGGCAACATGCGGGGACGGTCTGGCTGGCCGGGGTGCTGATGGCTGCGCCGCTGTCGGTGCCGCTGGTGAACCTGCTGATCCCCGTTCTCGGGGCCGCAACCTTTACCCACATCGTCCACCGGCTCACGCAGGGGCGACAGCCCTGAAGGCCGGTGCCGCAGCGCCCGCCCTCGTCTGCCTGTGTCAGCCCCGCGGACCCATCCGTCCAAAGAAGTCCAGATCCCGCACGGTGATCCAGCCCGACAGGATCACCAGCGAGATCGCCGCCCATACCACCACCGCGATCAGCGTGGTCACCCGCGCCTTGCGCGCCACGACAAATCCCGCCGGGGCCGCTGCGGGGGTGCCAGGTTCCACCTTGCCCGCGTCGCCCTGCGTGGTCAGGTTCAGGGGCAGCACGATGAAGAACACCATGAACCAGATGACCGCGAACAGCACGATGGCGGCGGTGATGGTCATGCCTGTTCCAGTTCGACGAGGCAGCCGTTGAAGTCCTTGGGGTGCAGGAACAGCACGGGCTTGCCATGCGCGCCGATCTTCGGCTCTCCGCTGCCCAGGACACGCGCGCCTGCGGCCTTCAGGCGGTCGCGTGCGGCAAGGATGTCCTCGACCTCATAGCAGATGTGGTGGATGCCGCCCGAGGGGTTCTTTTCCAGAAAGCCCGCGATGGGGGAATTGTCGCCCAGGGGGTGCAGAAGTTCGATCTTGGTGTTCGGCAGGTCGATGAAGACGACGGTCACGCCGTGGTCGGGTTCATCCTGCGGCGGCCGAACCTGCGCGCCAAGCGTGCCTGCGTACTGCGCCACGGCGGCCGCAAGGTCGGGCACGGCAATGGCCACATGGTTCAGTCGTCCGATCATGCGCTGTTCCTGATTGATACGCAGTTGTCATAGGCATCGCCCCCTGCGGCAGCAAGGGGGAGGGCAGCCGTTTACCGGCTGTTAGGCAGAATCACCGTCTTCTTGCGGGGCCCCCAAGCAAGGACACCGCGTGATGCCCGAAATGCTGCCCGCCCGCCCCGCCCCATCCGCTGTCCGGTCCGATTTCGCGCGCCGCGCTGCGCTGGCGCTGCCGCCCAGTGGCGACGCGCCGCTGGCAGGCCTGACCGTGCTCGCGGTCGAGGACAGCCGCTATGCGTGCGAAGCGCTGCGCCTGATGTGCCAGCGATCGGGCGCGCGGCTGCGGCGGGCGGAAACGCTGGCGGCAGCACGCTCGCACCTTCGGCTTTACCGGCCCGATGTGGTGCTGGTGGACCTTGGCCTGCCCGACGGCGACGGGGCGGACCTGATCGTGGGGCTTGCAGCCCTGGGCCGCGACGCCCCGGTGATCCTGGGGATGAGTGGTGAGGACGGCGCGCAGGCCGCGCTGCGCGCGGGTGCGGTCGGTTTTCTGGCAAAGCCGATCGAACGGATGGCCGATTTCCGCGACGCCATCCTGCGGCATATGCCTGACCGGTCGTGGCTGTGCGGCCTGACCGGTGAGGCGGGGGTGTCTTCGCCGGACCTTCTGGCGTTGCGCGACGATCTTGCGGCGGCAGCGCGTCGGCTCGCCGCGGACCCCGGCCCGCAGGAGGGGCGCTATCTCGCAGGTTTCGTCGCGGGTCTGGCGCGGGCCAGCCGGGACGATGGGCTGGAACGCGCCGCCGGGGCCGCCCGCAGCGGGCCCGAGGCGCTTGGCGCACTCGCCCGCGCGCTGGCCCTGCGCCTCGGCGCCCACCGGTCGGCCGAGGTGTTCCTGCGGCAGAACTGACGGGGGACGGGCGACCCGCCGCCCGTGACCGACGGCGGCCCAGGCTCTGGCCCCTGCAGCGCGCAAGGGTAAAGACTTCGTAAATCGGTGCCCGCAACCTGTTGATCTTTTTGGGGTGGTTGCGTGTCGCACTGTGCGACACGGCGGCCGGGCGTTAAACTGCAGGGTCGCGGGCGGGGCGGGTCAGCGCGGTCAGGTCGGACAGGCGCTCTCTCTGGCGGCCTGCGGCGTCGAAGTTTGATGGGGACAGCCAGGCCGCGAACGCCTCGGCCAGGGCGGGCCACTCGCCGTCGAGGATCGAGAACCAGGCGGTGTCGCGGTTGCGGCCCTTGACCACCGCCGCCTGCCGGTGGACCCCCTCGAAGCTGAACCCCAGCCGCTGCGCTGCCCGCCGCGACGGAAGGTTCAGCGCATTGCACTTCCATTCGTACCGGCGATAGCCCATCGCGAAGGCGGCCTGCATCATCAGGACCATCGCCTCGGTCGCGGCGCGGCTGCCTGCGATTTCGGGGGAGAGGCAGATGTGGCCCACCTCGATCGTCCCCGCCTGAGGCGTGATCCGCAGCCAGGAAGCAACGCCCCCGCAATGCCCCGTCGCCCGGTCACGCAACGCAAGGAACATCGGGTCGCTGCCCATCCCAGCCTCGCGGATCCAGCGGTGATATCCGGCGGCCGAGACAAAGGGACCATAAGGCATCCAGTCCCACAGCCGGTCATGGCCAGAGAAGGCGCGGTGCAGATCGGCGGCGTGGAGGTCGGCGTCCAGCGGTTCCAGGGTCACATAGGCGCCGGAAAGCGTCGGCCTCCCGGGCAGCGGCGGAGGCTGCCATCCCGGCACCTCGGCCCCGATGTCGCGCGCGTGATCCATGGTCGGCTCTCCCTGGCGCCGGTTTGGGCCGGTCAGGCCAGAAAGCGCGGATCGTCGCCCATGTCGAGACCCGGGAACACCGCCCGCTCGAGAACGCCCCGGTCCAGACCATAAAGCGCATGCATCCCCCAGGCCGCCCAGGCCCGCACGTCCGAGGTGGGCATCAGGTCGCGCCCCGCATAGAGGTCGGCCAGCCCCGGCCAGCGCCCCAGAACCTGCGCCCCCTTCAGCGCCCCTCCGGCCATCACCAGCAGTCCCCCGGTTCCGTGATCCGTCCCGCCCGTCCCGTTCTCGCGCGCCGTGCGGCCGAATTCGGTCATCGCAAGGAACAGGGTCTTGCCCCAGACCTCGGGCCCCAGGGTGGCCTTCAGTTGCAGGACCGTGTGTTCCAGCCGCGACAGGGGGGCCCCGATGGTGTTCCGCTGCCCCCTATGCGTGTCCCATCCGCCGAGGCTGAAGGCCGCGATCCGCGTCGCCCCACGCAGCCGTTCGCCGGCAAAGGCTACCAGCGCGTCGATGTCGCGAACCTGACGGTTCCCGGCGGGGGCGGCACTGGCGGCGGTGGGTTCGCCCGCCAGCAGCATCGCCTCGGCCCCCGCCTCGCGGAAAAGGTCGTCGTCGTGGTAGATGTGTTCGAGCAGCAGTTGACCCTGCGGCGACAAGGGAAGGGTCTGATCCGGCGCCCAGCTCATCGCAGGGGCGGCACCGGCCAGCAGCGGCAGCGCCTCGCGCCCCACGGCAAAGGCGGTTTCCGCCGTCAGCCCCGGCACCGCTTGCAGCATCCGGTTCAGCCAGCCTTCGCGGCGCAGGGCGGCGGGGGCGTCGATGCCGGTCCCGGCCTCCAGAAGGTCTTGCCCGTCGAAATGGCTGCGCTTGTCGCGGTAGGGGGTCGAGACGGCATGGGCGAAGGCAAGCTCTCCCGCCGCCCAGAGGGGCATGAGGCCGCCAAGCCCCGGGTGCAGGGCAAAGCCGCCCGACAGGGGCAGGGCGGCTGCGTTGGCCAGCGTCGGGCGGTATCGCGCGAAGAGGGGATCATCGACCGGCTGCACCGCGTCCAGCCCATCCATCGCGCCCCGCAGGATCGCCACGACCAGACGATGCTCGCCCAAGGGTGCGCCACCGGCCCGTGTCGCCTCGGCCAGCGTGACCGAGGTCAGGAAGGGGTGTGCTGCGGCCGAACAGCCGAGCACGCCAAGGGATCGCAGGAAGAAACGGCGGTGCATCGGCGCCTCCTATCGGCGGTTGAAGGCGGGGGATGCGAGGGTCAGGGCGACCCCCTCGGGCACAGTCTCTGCCCGGGCGACGGCCCAGAGAAGCCGCTCGTCCGCGCGAGCGCCGAGGGCGGTCCGGGCGAAGGCAACAGGGTCGGGCAGGGGGCCTTGCAGCCGTCCCGGGGCGGCCACCGCCCAGGCGATCCGCGCGGCAAGGCCCTGCGGGCTGATCCAGGCGCCGGCCTCTTCCGGCCAGCCGTCGGGGCCGGGCGGCGCCTCCCACGGCTGACCCATGGCTTGCAGGGGCGTCATCAGAAAGCGCCTTGTCGGGCCGCCCGCGAGGGTCACCAGCCGGTCCGGCGGCACGTGCAGCGCGCGCAAGGTGGCGGCCATGAGGTCAAAGGGAAGCCGTGCCTTGTGCAGCACCGGATCCGCGCTGGCGGGGTGGGTGAGCAGCACCTCGGTCACCGCGCCAAGGTCCCCGCCCGTTTCGGCAAAGGCCTGCGTCAGCGCGGCAACCAGCCCCGCATCCGGGTCATCGGCCACGAAATGCACGGCGAGTTTCCGGGCCAAATGCGAGGCCGTCTCCGGGCGGCGGGCGATGTCACCGAGCACGGCGCGGATCGGGGCGATCCCCTCGCCGTCGTACCTTACGCCCAGAACCGTTTCGGCCCCCGGCTCAGCCCATTCAGGGCGGAAGGTCATCCCTTTCCGGTCGATGGCCAGCCCCGTCAGCAATTCTGCGAGCTCCCGCACATCCCCTTGCCCGTAAGGCGCCCCGCTGCCCAGGGTATGCAGCTCCATCACTTCGCGTGCGAGATTCTCGTTCAGGCCCCGTCCGGTGCGCTGGCCAAAGCGGGAGGTGGGGCCGACGGAACTCGCCTGATCGAGATAGACCAGCATCGCCGGGTGCAGCGTCACGGCGGTCAGCATGTCGGCAAAGCGCCCCGCAACATGGGGCCGGATTGCCCTCTCCACCAGATCCAGCGACAGCGGCCCATGGATCCCCAGCTTGGCCTGCACCGCGAAGTGACTGGCCCAGAAGCGCACCATGCGTTCCCGCAGCCCATCCGGCGAAGTCGCCGCGCGCGCCAGCGTCAGGCGCAGGCCAGTTTCCTTGAAGGTCCGCAGGCCGATCTTCGACTGCCGGAAGGCCGCCTGCGCCCGCGCGTCGTCGCGGGCCTTGCGCAGGCCGGTGCGTGCCTCGGACGCCGAAAGGACAAGGGCGGCCGCCTCGGCGGTCGAGGGCGCGGGAAGAGCCTTTGCCGCCAGGTCCGGCCCCCGGAACAGGCGCAGGGCGGCGCCCGCATCGGCAGGTGCGCCTGCGGGCAAGGGCAGGCCATAGCCGAAGCGGATGGCCATGAGTTCTGTGTCGGGGGGCATCCCGTCCTCGCCTGTGGTCCTTGCAGACAAACGTAGGCGCGGAAGGTTTCCGTTGCATCACCCTGCGGCAGATTTCCGCCCTAGGCGTCCTTCGGCACCACGCGCAGCCGCAACTCGCGGAGTTGCTCGTTCGTGGGCTCGGACGGCGCGCCCATCAGCATGTCCTCGGCCCGCTGGTTCATCGGGAACATGATGACCTCGCGGATGTTCGGCTCGTCCGCCAGCAGCATCACGATCCGGTCGATCCCCGCCGCACAGCCGCCATGCGGGGGCGCGCCATAGGTGAAGGCCTTGACCATGCCGCCAAAGCGCTTTTCCACTTCCGAGGCGGGATAGCCCGCGATCTCGAATGCCTTGAACATGATTTCGGGCGTGTGGTTGCGGATGCCGCCGGAGATGAGCTCATAGCCGTTGCAGGCGAGGTCGTATTGGTAGGCGTACACGTTCAGCGGGTCGCCGCTGAGCGCCTCAAGGCCCCCCTGCGGCATCGAGAAGGGGTTGTGCGAGAAGTCGATCTTCCCCTCGTCCGTCTTCTCGAACATCGGAAAATCGACGATCCAGGCGAAGCGGAAGGTGTCCGTCTCGGCCAGCTTCAACTCCCGCCCGATCTCGTTCCGCGCGCGCCCCGCCACCGCCTCGAACGTCTCGGGCTTGCCCGCGACGAAGAAGACGGCGTCGCCCGCTTTCAGGCCGAGTTGCTGGCGCAGGGCCTCGGTCCGCTCCGGGCCGATGTTCTTGGCGATAGGGCCGGCGGCGTCGATCTTGCCCGCATCCTCACGCCAGAAGATATACCCCATCCCCGGCAGCCCCTGCGCCTGCGCGAAGGCGTTCATCCGGTCGCAGAAGGTGCGGCTGCCGCCCGTGGGGGCGGGGATCGCGCGGATCTCGGTGCCGTCCTGCTCGAGGATTTTCGCGAACAGGCCGAAGCCGCCGCCCCGGAAATGCTCGCTGACGACCTGCATCCGGATCGGGTTGCGCAGGTCGGGCTTGTCGGATCCGTACCACAGCAACGCATCGCGGTAGGCGATGCGCGGCCAGTCGGCGGCGACGGTGCGGCCAGCCCCGAACTCCTCGAACAGCCCCTGAATCACCGGCTGGACGGCGGCAAAGACATCCTCCTGCTCGACGAAGCTCATCTCCAGATCAAGCTGGTAGAAGTCGGTGGGCGACCGGTCGGCGCGCGGATCCTCGTCGCGGAAGCAAGGCGCGATCTGGAAATAGCGGTCGAAGCCCGCCACCATGATCAGCTGCTTGAACTGCTGGGGCGCCTGCGGCAGGGCGTAGAACTTGCCCGGATGGAGGCGCGAGGGGACAAGGAAGTCTCGCGCGCCTTCCGGCGAGGACGCCGTGATGATCGGCGTCTGGAACTCGGTGAAGCCCTGGTCCCACATCCGGTTGCGGATCGACCGGACCACGTTCGAGCGCAGCATCATGTTGCGGTGCAGCTTTTCGCGGCGCAGGTCGAGGAAGCGGTAGGTCAGCCGTGTCTCTTCGGGGTATTCCGTGTCGCCGAAGACCGGCAGCGGCAATTCGTCCGCGGGGCCAAGGACGGTCATCGCGGTCGCATAGACCTCGATCTCGCCGGTCGCGATCTTCGCATTCACGAGGCTGGCATCCCGCGCCTTCACCCGCCCGTCCACGCGGATCACCCACTCGGCCCGCACCTTTTCCAGCGCGCCGAAGGCCGGGCTGTCGGCATCGGCGATCACCTGCGTGATGCCGTAATGGTCGCGAAGGTCGATGAACAGGACCCCGCCGTGGTCGCGCACCCGGTGCACCCAGCCCGAAAGCCGCACCTCGGCCCCCACATGGGCGGCGCGAAGATCGTTGCAGGTATGGCTGCGATAGGCGTGCATGGGCTCTCTCCGGTCGGACCCGCCGGATACAGCGCGCGGGCCCCGCGAAGTCAACCCCGCCTTTCCCCTTCACCTTGGCTCAAATACCCCACGGAGGGTGCGGGAGGTGTGAAACCTCCCGCTCCGGCGCCCGAACCGTGCACCCCGGCACAGAAATGGCGCGCCCGCGCAGGATGACGTGCGGCCTTGCACGCTCCATATACCCCGGCAACGGGCAATGACGCCCGCCCATACCATGGGAGATACACCATGACTGCCATTCCCGGCCTGCACCATGTGACCGCAATTTCCGGCCCTGCGCAGGCCAACGTCGATTTCTACGCGGGCACGCTGAAGCAGCGCCTTGTGAAGAAGACCGTCAACTTCGACGCGCCCGACACCTATCACCTGTACTATGGGGACGCTGCGGGTTCGCCCGGTACGATCCTGACCTTCTTCCCCTTCGCCGATGCGGGGCCGGGGCGGGCGGGGCCGGGGATGGCCTCGGCCTATGCCTATGCCGTGCCAGCCGGGGAGTTTGACGCGGTGATCGCCGACCTCGCGGCCCATGGGATCGACGTCGCGGGCCCTATCGAGCGCTTCGGCGCCCGGGTCATCACGCTGCGCGATCCGGACGGGGCGCCGGTGGAGCTGATCGAGGACCCTTCGGCCACCGACCTGCATGGGTTCCACTCGGTGACCCTGTGGGAGCGTGACCCCGAGCCGACTGCGCGCCTGTTGACCGAGGTCTTCGGCTACCAGGCCGGGGCGTCGGAAACCGGCAAGGGGTTCGAGCGTCTGCGCCTGACGGCCCCGGGGGGGGCGCGCGCCTCGGTCATCGACATCCTGCGGTCGGGCGCGGAAACCATCGGCCGCCCGGGTGCGGGGACGATCCACCACGTCGCCTTCCGCGCGCGGTCGGATGACGAGCAGAAGGGCTGGCAGGAGCGTCTGGCCTCCTATGGTCGCCCGACGACCCCGGTGATCGACCGGCAGTATTTCAACGCGATCTACTTCCGCGAGCCGGGTGGGGTCCTGTTCGAGATCGCCACCGACCCGCCGGGCTTTGCAGTGGACGAGGATGCCGCGACCCTTGGCCAGGCGCTGAAGCTGCCGCCGAAGTACGAAGGCATCCGCGCGCGGATCGAGCGGGTGCTGCCCGAACTGCGCGTGCCGGGGGTCGCGGCATGAAACGCGGCGGGGCACGGGGGGCGGATGCTGTCGCGGGCGTGGTGATGATCCACGGCCGCGGCGGGTCGGGTCCCGATATCCTGTCGCTGCTGTCCCACGCCGGGTTACCCGGCGTGGCGGCGGTGGCGCCCGAGGCGCCGGGGGGAAGCTGGTGGCCGACCAGCTTTCTCGCCCCCGCGGCGCAGATGGAGCCGCATGTGCTGCGCGGCCTTGCTGCGGTGGCCGAAGGGGTCGCGGCGCTGGAGGCCGAGGGGCTGGCGCGGGATCGCATCTGGCTTCTGGGCTTCAGCCAGGGCGCCTGTCTGGCGCTGGAAGCCTTTGCCCGGACGGGCGAGGGGCTGGCGGGGGTGATGGCCTTTTCCGGCGGACTGGTCGGGACGGGCGATGCCGGGGGTGCTGCGGACGAGGCGCTCTATGGTGCCCTGCCCAAACACTTCGACTATACGGGGCGGCGCGAAGGGGCGCGGGTCTGGCTCTCGGTCCACGAACGCGACCCGCATATCCCCCTCAAGCGCGTGCAGGACAGCGCCGCCGTCTTGACCGCCATGGGGGCCAGCGTCGAGACCCGGGTCTATCCGGGCGCGGGGCATGGGGTGATGCAGGACGACGTGGGCGTGATGCGCGCGCGGCTGGCCCGCTGACCCCGGCCGGGGCCCCCACCCCCATCCCCTCCCCACGCAGGGGGAGGGGAGCCGCTCTTTGCCGGGTGTTTCGCGGGGGGTGAGGGGCTGTCGCCTGCCCTAGCGATGATCAGAACGATGCCGCAACCCGCACTCCCTTCCCCTTGTGGGGAGGGATGGGGGTGGGGGGCCGCTCAGATCACGGCAGCACTTTCCCCGGATTGAACAGGTTCCCCGGATCAAGCGCCGCCTTGACGCTGCGCATCACGTCCAGCGCCACCGGATCCTTCCGCCGCGCCATCGAGGGTCGTTTCGAGAGGCCCACCCCATGCTCGGCGGAAAAGCTGCCGCCCATGCCGACGACCAGATCCTCGACCTCCGAGACGACCGCATCATAGATATCTCCCCGCGTCGGAAAGACCGTGTAGTGGATGTTGCCGTCGCCCAGATGCGCGATGGACAGATCTTCGGCGCCCGCGTCCAGCGCGGGCAGCCGCGCGGCGATGGCCGTCAGGAAATCGGCCACGCGGTCCAGCGGTAACGCGATATCCGTGTCGATCGCGGGCTTCCTCGCAAAGGTCACTTCGGCGGCCAGTTCCCGCCGCTGCCACATCGCGCGGCGCTGAGCTTCCGTCCGGGCGATCTCGGCATCCAGCACCGCGCCTGTTTCCATCATCCCCGACAGCGCCCCCTCCAGAAGGTCGGTCAGCGGCACGCTGCCATCCGCCCGCACCTCGGTATCGCGGGGCGCCGTGGCGGCGAGTTCCACAAGGATCGTGCAGGGGGCGACCGGGGCGAAGGGCTGGCGCACATCGGGCCGCGCCTCGGCCAGACGGCGCATGTAGGCGGGGGACATGTATTCGAAGGCTTCGACCAGCCCCCCCGTCGCCGCCTGCAACTGATGCAGCAACGCCAAAGCATCCGCCAGCGACCGCACCGCCAGCGTCGCCGTCGCATGGGCCCCCGCCGCGGGCACCAGCTTCATCACCGCCTGCGTGATGATCCCGAGCGTTCCTTCCGACCCGATGAAAATGTCCCGCAGGTCATAGCCCGAATTGTCCTTGTGCAGCCGTGACATGAGGTTAAGCACCCTTCCGTCCGCCAGCACCACCTCGACCCCCAGGCACAGCGCCCGGGTGGACCCATAGCGCAGCACGTTCGACCCGCCCGCATTGGTGGAGAGCGCCCCGCCAAGCGTCGCCGAGCCCCGCGCCCCGAACCAAAGCGGGAAGTACAGGCCCTGCGCCGCCGCCGCGTCGTGCAGGGCAGAGAGGATCGTCCCCGCCCCCGCCGTCACCGTCCGCGTTGCGGGGTTGAGGTCGGTGATCGCATTGAGCCGATCAAGCGACAGCATCAGCCCGCCCTCCGTCATGCACCCCCCGACCAGCCCCGTCCGCCCCCCCGCCGCCACAACGGGCAGCCCCTGCGCGGCGGCAATCCGCACCACCGCCTGCACCTCGGCCGTGGACCCCGGCCGCGCGACCGCCGCAGGCCGGGCGGTATAGGCCCCCGTCCAGTCGCCGCAAAAGGGCACCATCGCTTCTCCAGTCAGGAGGCGGGCGGTGCCGAGGACTGCGGCAAGGGCGGCATGGGCGGCGGGGGTCAGCATCGGGCACCTCTGGCTTTGCGCGAAGAATGGCGCGATTTGCGGGCGCTTGGCCAGTGGCGGTTGACAGGCGGAGCGTCCGGGGATTGGTTAGCCGAGAAGGTAACTGTCAGAGGCCCCCATGCCCAACCAATCCGCCCTGCGCGCCCTCGTCCTAGCCACGCTGGCCCTGCCTGCCTTTGCCGAGGACGGCCCGCCCCCCGGAACCTACAAGCTTGACCCCACGCACGCGCGCCTTGTGGTCGATGTCGATCACCTCGGCTTCTCGCGGTATCTGCTGTTCTTCCGGACGATGGAGGCGACGCTGACCTTCGCCCCCGACGCGCCCGAGACGATGCGCGTGCAGGCCACCATCGACACCACCTCGGTCGAGACCCTGTTTCCCGACCCCGCCTATGACTTCAACGCCGACCTGCGCGCGGAGGGATTCCTGAACGCCGAGGCGCATCCTAGGGCGAACTTCACCAGCACTGCCGTCACGCTGACCGGCGAGAATAGCGCCGAGGTCACGGGCGACTTCACCCTGCGCGGCGTCACCAAGCCCCTCACCCTGACCGTCCACTTCAACGGCGGCTACGGACGCCAGTCCTTCGACCCCGGCGGGGCGCGCATCGGCTTCTCGGCGACGGGCGTTTTTAACCGCTCGGACTACGGCATGACTTACGGCATCCCCGCCCCCGGCACGACACTTGGCGTGGCCGACGAGGTCAGGCTGCGGATCGAGGCGGAATTCGTGAACCCCGACGCGACCTGAACTCTTCTTCTTTTCGCAAGCATCCCACGGGGTAGTCCGTCGGTTTCGTCATCGGTTCGAGAAACCGATGGACTTGGAGGTGTGAAACCCCCGCTCCGGCAGAAAGGCTAGGACCCAACCTTCGCCAGAAGTTCCAGCACCTTCGGCCCGATGTAGTCCACGATCTTCGCCACGCCCGTCGCACTTGGATGGATCCCGTCCGCCTGCATCAGGTCGGGCGAGAGGAGGCGGGAGTTCTGGTCGATCAGCGGAAAGAAGAAGTTCTCCGTGACCAGCGTCCCGTGTTTCGCGGCCAACTCCGGGTACATCGCATCGAAGGCCGCCTTGAAGTCCGGCCCATAGTTTCCCGGTGCCCGCAGCGCGACCAGCAGGACCGGCAGCCCCCGCGCATCCGCGGCCGTCAGGATCGCGTCAAGGTTCGCGCGGCTGGCGGCCGGGTCGATCCCGCGCAGCAGGTCGTTGCCGCCAAGGTTCACGATCATCGCGTCCACCTCGGGCGTCAGCGTCCAGTCCACCCGCGCGGCCCCGCCCGCCGTCGTATCCCCCGACACGCCCGCATTCACCACCGTCACATCCGTACCCTTCGCCCGCAGCCACGCCTCAAGCTGCGGCACGAAGCCTTCGGCCTGCGGCAGACCGTAACCCTGCGTCAGGCTGTCGCCCAAGGCCACCAGCGTCAGCGGCTCGGCCCAGACCGGCGCCGCGATGAAACTGAACGCCGCGGTGCAGTTGAGAAGCGCCGCCCGCGCCCCATATGCGAGGTTGAGGCAGGACCGAAGGATAACAGGCATGACGGACCCCGTTCTGGCGCTGACGGATGCGCGGCTGACGCTGGCAGGAAACGCAGGTCCCGTCGAGGTGTTGCGCGGGATCACGCTGCGGGTGGAGCGGGGGCAGACGGTGGGGCTGGTCGGGCCTTCGGGATCGGGCAAGTCGTCGCTCCTGATGTTGATGGGGGGCCTCGAGCGGGCCACGGGGGGAACCGTGCAGGCCCTCGGGCAGGACCTTACGGCGCTGGACGAGGACCGGCTGGCGCGGTTTCGCAGGGGGAATATGGGCGTGGTGTTCCAGTCTTTCCACCTGATCCCCACGATGACCGCGCTGGAGAACGTGGCCGTTCCCCTGGAATTGATGGGGGCAAGGGATGCCTTTGCCCGGGCCGAAGCGGAACTGCGGGCCGTGGGCCTTGGGGCCCGCCTCGACCACTATCCCCGCCAGATGTCGGGGGGCGAGCAGCAACGCGTGGCGCTGGCCCGCGCTGCGGCGCCGCGCCCCGCGATCCTGCTGGCGGATGAACCGACGGGGAACCTCGACGCGGCGAACGGGTCGGCGATCATGGACCTTCTGTTCGGCCTGCGCGACCGGCATGGGGCGACGCTGGTGCTGGTGACCCACGCGCCGGAACTCGCCGCCCGCTGCGACCGCGTGGTGCGGCTGGCGGACGGGCGTATTGCGGGCGAGGATGTGGCGCTGGCCGGGGCCGCCGAATGATGGGCTGGGCGCTGCCCTGGGCCCTTGCGCGGCGTGAGTTGCGGGGGGGCCTCGCGGGCTTTCGCGTGTTCCTCGCCTGCCTCGCCCTTGGTGTCGCCGCCATCGCCGCCGTCGGCATGGTCCGCGCCGCCATCGAGGCGGGGCTGCGAGAGCAGGGGGCGGTGCTTCTGGGCGGCGATGCGCAGATGGATTTCACCTACCGCTTCGCCTCTCCCGAAGAGCGCGCCTGGGTCGAGGCCCGCGCTGCCGCAGTCTCCGAGGTCGTCGATTTCCGCTCGATGGCCGTGGCGGGGCCGGAGGGGGCCGAGGACCGCGCGCTGACGCAGGTGAAGGGGGTGGACGCCGCTTATCCCCTGACCGGAGAGGTGGTTCTCGATCCCCCGGTCCCGCTGGCCGAGGCGTTGGCGGGGGCGGGCGGGTTGCCCGGCGCCGTTATGGACAGGGTGCTGGTGGACCGGCTGGGGCTGGAGGTGGGCGATACCTTTACCCTGGGCGTGCAGGCGTTTCGTCTGGGGGCAGTTCTGGCGAAGGAGCCGGACAGTTCCGCCGAAGGTTTCGCCCTCGGCCCCCGGACGATTGTGGCGACCGAAGGGTTGGCGAACTCCGGCCTGATCGCGCCGGGGACGCTGTTTGAAACCAAGCTTCGGCTAAGACTGCCCGAAGGCACGGCGCTGGATGCTGTGCAGGTTGAGGCGGAGGAAGCCTTTGCCGACAAGGGGATGCGCTGGCAGGACAGCCGCCGTGCCGCACCGGGGGTGGACCGATTCGTGGACCGGATCGGGTCCTTTCTGGTGCTGGTGGGGCTGGCAGGCCTTGCGGTAGGGGGCGTGGGCATTTCGGCGGCGGTGCGGGCGTGGCTGGAGGGGAAAACCGCCACCATTGCAACCTTGAAGACCCTGGGCGCCACCGGCGGCACCATCTTTCGCGTCTATTTCCTGCAAGTCGCCGTGCTGGCCCTAGCGGGCGTCGCGGCGGGGCTGCTGATCGGCGGCGGCCTGCCCCTCGTCTTCGCCCCGGTGATCGAGGCGGCACTTCCCTTCCCCGTGGCCTTCCACCCCTATCCCGGTCCCCTCCTTGAGGCTGCGTTCTACGGGCTGGTGACGGCCCTTCTCTTCACCCTCTGGCCGCTGGCGCGGACCGAAGGGGTGCGGGCGGCGGCGCTGTACCGGGGCGCGGAAGGCAGCGGGTGGCCGCGTGTGCCTTATCTGGTGGCGCTGGTCCTGCTGGCGGTGGCGCTGATCGGGGGGGCCGCACTGTTTTCGGGCGTAGCGGCGCTGGCCTTGTGGTCGGCGGCGGGGATCGTGGCGGCGCTGGCCGTGCTGGCGCTGGCGGCGCTGGCGCTGCGGCGCCTGTCGCGCGGCTCGGCCCATCTTGCGCGGGGGCGGGTGGCCTTGCGTCTTGCACTGGCTGCCATCGGTGGCCCGAGGGCCGAGGCGCTGCCGGTGGTCCTCTCGCTCGGCCTTGGCCTTTCGGTGCTGGCGGCTGTGGGGCAGATCGACGCGAACCTGCGCGCGGCCATCGACCGCGACCTGCCCGCCCGCGCGCCGAGCTATTTCTTCCTCGACCTGCAACCGGACCAGTTGCCGGGGTTTCTTGAGCGGGTGAACGGCGACGCGCAGGTCACCAAGGTGGAAAGCGCCCCCATGCTGCGCGGCATCATCACCGAGATCAACGGGCGCCCCGCCCTGGAGGTCGCCGACCACTGGGTCCTGCGCGGCGACCGGGGCGTGACCTATGCGGCGACCCCGGGCAACGCCACCGTCACCGAGGGAGCCTGGTGGCCCGAGGATTACACCGGCGACCCGCAGGTCAGCTTTGCCGCCGAGGAAGCCGCCGAGATCGGGCTGAAGCTGGGCGACCGGATCACCGTCAACATCCTTGGCCGGGACATCGAGGCCAAGGTGACCAGTTTCCGCGTCGTGGACTTCTCCACCGCCGGGATGGGGTTCGTGATGACGATGAACCCCACCGCCCTGCAGGCCGCCCCCCATACCGCCATCGCCACCGTCTATGCGGCCCCCGAGGCCGAGGCGGCGATCCTGCGCGACGTCTCGCGCGCCTACCCGAACGTCACCGCCATCCGCGTCCGCGACGCCATCGACCGCGTGACCGAGGCGCTGACCGCCATCGCCAGCGCCACCGCCTGGGCCGCCGGGGTGACGCTGCTGACCGGCTTTGTCGTGCTGATCGGGGCGGCGGCGGCGGGGGAACGCGCGCGGGTCTACGAGGCGGCAGTGCTCAAGACACTCGGCGCCACGCGGGGGATGATCCTTGGCAGCTTTGCCCTGCGCGCGGCCTTGACGGGGGCGGCGGCGGGGATCGTCGCGGTTGCGGCGGGGGGCGCCGCCGGATGGGCGGTGATGACCTTCGTGATGGAGGGCGACTATGCGTTCGAGCCCGCCTCGGCCGCTGGGATCATCCTTGGCGGCATCCTGGCCACGCTGCTCGCAGGTCTCCTCTTTGCGTGGCGTCCCCTCGCAGCGCGCCCGGCACAGGTGTTGCGGAGCGCGGAGTAGAGAGGCCATCTGTCCCCCTTCCTTGCCGCCCGCGCCACGCGGTAGGATGCCTGGAACAGGGGGACCAAGATGCAGATGGAAGCGATCCTCGACCGTCTGGTGGCCTTTGACACGGTCAGCGACCGGACGAACCTGCCGCTGGTCGAGTGGGTGGCGGCGCGGCTGGCCGAGGTGGGGGTGGTGGCGGAACTGATCCCCGATGCCACCGGGACGAAAGCCAACCTTCTCGCCGTGATCGGGCCGCGCAATGTGCCGGGCGTCGTCGTCTCGGCCCATGTGGACGTGGTGCCCGTGGAAGGGCAGGCCTGGACGAAGCCGCCCTTTGCCCTGACCGCGGAAGGCGGGCGCTTCTACGGGCGCGGGACGACCGACATGAAGGGTTTTGTGGCTTGCGCGGTGGAGGCAGCGCTGCTGGCCGCGCGACGCCCCCTGGCCGCGCCGTTCATTCTGGCGCTGAGCCATGATGAGGAGGTTGGGTGTCGGGGTGTCGGGACCCTCATTGCGCGGATGGGAGAGAGCCTGCCGCGCCCGCGCATGTGTTTGGTGGGGGAGCCGACCTCGATGCAGGTGGCCGTCGGACACAAGGGAAAGGTGGCGCTGCGATCGCACTGCACGGGCCGGGCAATGCATTCCTCGGCTGCGCCCCGGTCGGTCAACGCGATTGATCTCGCTGCGGATCTTGTGCTCGCGATCCGGGCCGAAGCCGGACGGGCGGCGGCGGAGGGGCCGTTCGATGCGGATTACGAAGTAGCGCATTCCACGCTTCATGCGGGCAAGATCGCAGGCGGCGTGCAGGTGAACATTGTGGCCGACAGCGCGGTGGTGGACTGGGAGATCCGCTCGCTGGCGGGCGACGGCCCCGCGATTCGGATGGCGCGGATCGCGGCGGCGATGGAGGGGGTACTGATGGTGGCGCGCGCCAGGGTACCTGAGGCCGCAGTGGAAACCGTGCGGATCTGGGATTACCCCGGCCTCGACACCGCCCCGGATGCCCACGTGGTGGCCGAGGCGCGGGCGCTGTCGGGCGCGAACGGGCCGGTGGTCAAGGTCGCCTTCGGCACCGAAGGCGGGATGTTCGCGGATCGGTTGGGCATCCCCACGGTCATCTGCGGTCCGGGGTCGATGGTTCAGGGCCACACGCCGGACGAGTGGATCGAGGCGCGGGAACTGGCGGCGGCGCAGAGGATGCTTGCGCGGCTGGTGGACCGGCTGGCGGGGTAGGCGGGCTTTCCGCTCCTCGCGCCCTGCGCTACAGGGGGCCATGGCCATCACCCTCACCTCGCTGACCGACCTTGCGCGCCACGGCTTCGACGACATCATCGACGTCCGCGCCCCCGCCGAATATGCCGACGACCACCTGCCCGGCGCGATCAGCCTGCCGGTCCTGAACGACGAGGAACGCGCGCGGGTCGGCACGATCTACAAGCAGGTCAACCCCTTTACCGCGCGGAAACTCGGGGCCGCGCTGGTTGCCAGGAACGCGGCGGCGCATCTGGAGGGGCCGCTGGCCGACCGCCCGGGGGGCTGGCGGCCGCTCGTCTATTGCTGGCGCGGCGGGCAGCGGTCGGGGTCCTTCGCCACGATCCTCGGCCAGATCGGCTGGCGGGTCGAGACGCTGGCGGGCGGGTACAAGGTCTGGCGGGGGCTGGTGGTGCGGGCGCTGTACGAGACGCCGTTTCCTGCGTCGGTGGTGGTGCTCGACGGGAATACCGGGACGGGGAAGACCGACATCTTGCTGCGGATGCGGGCGCTCGGCGCGCAGGTCATCGACCTCGAGGGGCTCGCGCGGCATCGGGGCAGCCTGTTCGGCGCAATGCCGGGGGGGCAGCCCTCGCAGCGCGGCTTCGAGGGGCGGCTGGCGCTGGAGATCGCAGCACTCGACCCCGCGCGCCCCGTGGTCGTCGAGGCGGAAAGTGCCAAGATCGGCAATGTCCGTTTGCCACCGGGTCTCTGGAAGGCGATGCAGGCGGCGCCCCGCATCGCGGTGACCGCGCCGCCTGCCGCGCGCGCGGCCTATCTCACCCGCGCCTATGCAGACCTGACGGCGGACGCCGCCCGCCTCGCCGCGATCATCGAAAGCCTTCGTCCCCTGCATGCGGCCGAGGTCATTGCAGGATGGCTCGCGCTGGCGGCGGCGGGGGAGTTCGCGCCGCTGGCCGAAGACCTGATGGCGCGCCACTACGACCCGCGCTACCTCCGCCACCGGGCCAGAGGGGGGGCGGCGCAGGTCGAGCTGACTGCTGAAACGCTGGACCCGGAAGCGCTGGAAGCTCTCGCGGTGCGCGCGGTCGAGGCACTGGCGCAGCTGTAGCGCAATACCGGCTGCCTGGCACCTCACCCCCCTGAAAAGGCGAGGAGAGGTGCCATTGTACCGGTGCTTTCCTAGTCTTTCAGCGTGATGCGCGGCGGGCCTTTGGTCACGGTGCCGATCTGCCATCCGGGCTCTCCGGCGGCGGAGAGGGCCGACAGCACCGCAGCCGCGCGGTCCGCAGGAACGGCGGCGAGAAGGCCCCCGCCGGTCTGCGGGTCCCACATCAGGGCGGCGCGGGGGGTATCGGGGAACGCCACGCGGCCCAGGGTTGCCGCGCGGTTGGCGGGCGCGAGGCTCGACGCCTGGCCCGCTGCCGCCAGCGCCTCGGCCCCCGGCAGAAGGGGCAGGTCCGTCAGGGTCGCCGCGACGCCCGAGGCGTCCAGCATCTCCATCAGGTGACCGGCGAGGCCGAAGCCCGTGACATCCGTCATCGCATGGGCGACGGGCGACAGGATGCGCGCGGCAGGTAGGGGAGGGCGGGTCATGCTGGCAAAGGCGGCGACGACCGCCTCGCCCAGCATCAGGCCGGGGGCGGTGGCGCGGGCCATCAACGCGGCAAGGATCGTGCCGGTGCCAAGCGGCTTGGTCAGGATCAGCGCGTCGCCCGGCCGCGCGCCCGCCTTCGTCAGCGCCGGGCGGTCGAGCGTACCGGTGACGGTGAAGCCGATGGTCAATTCGTCCCCGACCGAGGAATGGCCGCCGACCACATCCGCGCCCGCGGCAGCAAAGACCTCGGCCGCCCCCTTCATGATCGCGCGCAGCATTGCCGCATGGATGTCCGGCGCAGCGCGGGGAAGGACGATCTGGGCGAGGGCTGCCTGCGGCGCTGCGCCCATGGCGCAGACGTCGCCCATGGCGTGGACGGCGGCGATGCGGGCCATCAGCCGCTCGTCCCGGGTGAAGGCGCGCAGGTGATCGGTGGTCAGCACGGTCAGTCCGCCCCCCGCCCGCAGCACGGCTGCGTCGTCGCCCCGCCCCGCGACGACATCTGGGCGCCGTGGTGCGGGCAGGGCCGACAGCGCGGCCGACAGCGTGTCCGGCCCCACCTTGGCCCCGCAGCCGCCGCACATCGGGCGATCAGCCAGCACCTCGGCCAGTCCGTTGGCGGCATCGCGGGGGAGGGTCGGGCGGGGCATGGCCGGCAAGCGGTCGAACTTGTCCATGAAGGCGCGGTCGATCCGGTCCTTGACCTGCCAGAGCCACCGCCCCTGCCAGACGATCCCGGCCTTTTCGGCCAGGGCCGCCTTGTCGCCAAGGGAGACAAGCTTGAGATAGCCCGCCTGCGGGCTGAAGGTGCGCAGGCGTGTCTGGCCTGACAGGATAGCACGCAGGTTGTGGAGCAGGACAGGCGCCTCGCGCACCGCAAAGACCCCCGCCTTGGGCCGAGGGGCATGGGAGAGGTGCGCGCAATCGCCAACCGCAAAGACGGCGGGGTCCGAGGATTGCAGGGTCGGGCCCACGGTCACGAAACCGTCGTGCAGGGCTAGGCCCGTGCCGCGCAGCCAGCCCTGTGGCCGGGCGCCCGCGACCGTGACGGTGAAGTCCGACCGCAGGGCGCCGTCCGGCATCTCGACCGTACCGGGGCCGATCTGCACAGGGGCGGCCCCGCTCCGCAAGGCGATGCCGGCCGCGCGAAGATGGCCCAGAAGCGCGGATCTTGCCCGTGCGCTGCTGCCGGGAAGCGGCTCTCGCGCCTCGACCACCGTGATGTGCGGCGTGCGGCCGGTGGCGCGCAGGCGGAAGGCCATCGCCATCGCCAGTTCCACACCCCCCACGCCTGCACCGATTACCGTGACATGCGGGTCGGGGGGGGCCGTGGTGAGGAACGCCTCCCACCGGTCGGCATAGTCGCCCAAAGGTTTGGCCGCCACGGCATGGTCGGCAAAGCCGGTCAAGTCCGGCAGCCCTGAACCGATGCCGATGTCGAGCGAGGCCGCATCATAGCCCACTTCGCCCCAGCCTTCGACCGAGATCTGCCGCTGCGCAAGGTCCAGCCCGCTTGCCCGGCCTAGAATCAGCCGCGCCCCCGCCGCTTCGGCCAGACGCGCCAGATCGATCATCAGCGCGGCGCGCGGATAGTGTCCCGCGATGTGGCCGGGCAGCATTCCGGTGTAGGGCGCGACGGGGCCGGGATTGATGACGGTGATGCGGACGCCCGGCTGCGGCGCCATCGCCCAACGGCGCAGCAGCAGCGCATGGGCGTGCCCGCCGCCCACCAGCACCAGATCGCGCACCATCGGCCAACTGTTCACCATCCGCTCCATGCGCGCCCCTTCCCATGTGGGACCGCCCCGCGCAAGCGACCCTTGCACAACTTGACGCGACCGGGGGGGTGTCGCAGGCTTGTCGTCGCATGATCCCGTCTTGCCCGCCCCGATGACGCAATCCCCGCGCACCGCACTGACCACCAGGGCCAGCCTGCGGCTGAATGCCGGGGTCGCGGCTTCGGTGCAGGTTCTGGCGCAGACCAGCTGGGGCCTTCGGCGGTATCTCGAAGAGCAGGCACAGGAAAACCCCATGCTGCGGCTTGAGACGGTCGAGCGTGATCCGCGCGACTGGCTGCCGCGCTGGACCAGCGCCTTTGCCCGCGCCGAGGGGCGCGAGGCCGAGGGGATTGCCGCAGCCCCAAGCCTGAGCGCCCATGTCATGGCAGAGGTCGCGCGACAGTTCCCCGCAGGCCGCCAGCGACGGATCGCGGACCTTCTTGCTGATGCGTTGGAGCCTTCGGGCTGGCTAGGCCGTCCGCTGGATCAGGTGGCGGCCGAGGCGGGGGCCACCCTGCCCGAGGTCGAGGCGGTGCTGCGCCGCCTTCAGGACATCGAGCCGGCCGGGCTTTTCGCGCGGAACCTGGCCGAGTGTCTGGAACTTCAGGCGCGCGAGGCCGGTTGGCTCGACCCGGTGATGACGGTGATCCTGCGGCATCTGGTGCTGCTGGCGCAGGGCGATGTCGCGCGGCTTGCTGCGCTGGCCAAGGTGCCCGAGGCCGAGGTGCAGCACAGCTTGCGTCGCATTCGTACGCTGAACCCCAAGCCGGGCGCGCAATTCGACACTGCAGAGGCACCGCTGCGCGAACCCGACCTGATTGCCCGCCGGGGCGAGACGGGATGGGTCGTGTCGCTGAACCGGTCCGCCCTGCCGTCCTTGGCCGTGGTGCCGATGCCGCAGGGCACGGCGGATGCGCAGGTACTGGCACAGGTCGCCGGGGCACGGGCGGTGATGCGGCATGTGGCGGCGCGTGGGCGCACGATTCTGCGCGTGGGGCAGGAGGTGCTGGCGCGGCAGGCCGCTGCGCTGGATTATGGGTTGCAGGCGCTGGTGCCGATGACCATGGCCGACGTGGCGGGTTCGCTCGACCTGCATGAAAGTACGGTCAGCCGGGCGGTGTCGGGCACGGCGGTGGACACACCCGAAGGCACGTTGTGGCTGCGCCACCTGTTCACTGGGGCGGTGGGGCCAGAGGGGGTTGCCGCCGGGGCGTTGCGGATGCGGCTGGCGCAGTTGGTGTCCGAGGAGGACAAGGCCGATCCCCTGACCGACGCGGAACTTGCCCTGCGGCTGGATGACGGGGGGGCGGTGGCGCGGCGGACCGTGGCGAAGTACCGCGACCTGATGAACATTCCCCCGCGCCACCGTCGGCGGCGCGCCTGACGCGGGCGGGGGATCGGCTGTCGCATCCGGGGCTGGCGCCGCCGGTCGGACCGGGCTAACCCGGGCATGTCAGGCGAAGGTGCGGTGATGGCGGTTCTGTTGGGCGTGGATACGGGCGGCACCTACACCGACGCTGTGGTGCTGGACGAAGGTGCCGCGCAGGTTCTGGGCAAGGCCAAGGCCCTGACAACGCGCGGCGACATGTCGGTCGGAATCGGCGGTGCGGTCGATGCTGCGATGGCCGCAGCGGGGGTCACGGCGGCCGAGGTCGGCATGGTCGCGCTGTCCACCACGCTCGCCACCAACGCATTGGTCGAGGGGCAGGGGGGCCGCGTCGCGCTGGTCTTCATCGGCTTTGACGCCGGTGATCTGGCGCGCGGCGGGCTGGAGGACGCGCTGAAGGGCGATCCGGTGATTTCGCTGGCAGGCGGGCACAACCATGCTGGGGGCGAGGTCG
>CAZVIS010000010.1:0-27464 GCA_964627355.1 uncultured Rhodobacterales bacterium | reverse complement strand
GTGCAGACGGGAAACCGTCTCGTGGGTTCGAATCCCATCGTCTCCGCCACTTGCCCCCGCGAAAGCGTTCTTCCGATCCGGCTGCGGCCGGATTTTTCCGTTGTTTTCGAGGGTTATGCGGGAGGGCCTGAGCACTGGCCCCTGCGCCAGGAGGCCCGGAAGTGGTCTCTCAGGGCCGACATTCTCTGGACCTCATGACTGCCAAGTTCCAGTGCTGAGCTCTTATCTAATTGATTTCATTTGAGCTTCCTGAGATCGCCCTGAACACTTCGCTTTCTGTGCCATTCGCGAATTGGAACAGAAATCGAACATATCCGGCGCACCACTAGGCGTTGATGTCTTGGAATTGTGGCGCCGTCAGCCGTCGGCCTTCGACGGGTTGCGCCTCAGCCCGGTCGCCAGTTAGGGTCCTATGGCGGCAACAGCGCCCGTTCTGCTGGTGCGAGGGCATCGATCCGGGCCTTGCCGAGTTGTCGACAACCGGCAAGTTCAGTCAGAAAACGCACCCCTGACACGCCTGCGGGGAGTGGTGGCCTGATGGCTGGGATCACGCTCATATCGTGCATCCGCAGAGAAGAGGTCGCACGGGCTAGGTCGAACGACCAGCCCAGCGCCGACTGCATATCTCGCCCGAGTGTGTCGGCCACCGCGGTGCGAAGCTTCAGTATGAGGTCGTGACGCTCGATCCGCGCCTCGATATCGGAAACAAGCTCTGCAAGTGAGAAACCGCCTGCGGCCGGCTGAACGACCAAAGAGGATAGAATCCCTGTTGTACCTGGTGGTGGATTTGCCTGCTCGAAGGAGACCTCATGTGCCCGGCGGTCCGTGGTTGTAGCCTTCGCGTCCAAGCGAAGGGAGCCCACGGCGAAGTCATAGCGCTCATCTTGGTCTACGCGCCAGGCGCGGACAGCTGATGCGGGGTCGGTTGCGGCCCGGATAACGAGCAACTCGCCAGCCAATCCGACCATGTTCTTCCTTGGCGTTTTGGCGAGCCGCTGAAAAAGGTCCACTAGGCGGTCCACAACCTCGGCAACTGCGGCCACCGTTGGATTGGGGCCGAGTGTCGCGGCGAGGAACTCCATCGTGGTGAGAAAGTATCGCTCGGCGGCACGTTCCTGAGACCTGCAAGAGACGACCGTCAGATTCTCAGTCCGGACTTCGCGGTCGCGCTCTTCAATGCGACAGGCGACGCCGAAGCGCGCCTCGATACCCGCAAGGACCAGCGGCACCCGATTTGAGGCACCAGTGGTCCGGATCAGCAGCGCTGCGTAGCCGGAGTTGTCCCGCCCCACATAGTAGGCTACTTCCTTTGGTGCCGCGACGACGCTGAACGTACCAGCCTGATCTGGCCTAGGAAGCCGCTCAAGCAGAGCAGGCAATTGACTGATCAATCTTCGACTTCCTGACCGGCTTGCAGTTGCACTAGCCATTCCTTCGCAAGATGTGGGGGAATGTGGATCGCCAGAAGTGGAACTGCAGCAGCCTCAATCGGCCCTCGATCTGTGTAAGACAGGTCGAAGCGATGGAGCTGGATGGTCGGCCGGTCATCCATGGCAAAGGCCGAGTCGCCCGGATAGTTTCGGCCGCCGCCTGCAAGACGGGTTGGACCCTGCTGGAAGCCCTTTTCGAGAGTACCCGACGTGGAGACAGTTCGCCGAGAGCCGCTTGCGTTGGGTCGCATCCGATAGACTGCAACCATCGTCTCCGGGGCCTGGCGTAGAGCTTCTCCCAGCGTCACTAGCATTCCAGTAAACTGAGCGGTATCTCGAGGATCCTCTAATTTGTAATCCGCAAGCATGTCGATGACTGCAGCAATTGGCACCTCCCGCGCGACGAAGTGCCTTTGGCTGTCCTCAATCGACTGGTATGTCACGATATCCTCGGCGAAATTGAACGCCTGAGCAAAGGCTTCGAGGAGTTCTGCATTTGAAGTGCGCAGGTCCTTGGAAATGAGCGCGCCCTTCTGCTGAGCCCAACCGCCCGCACGGGTCGCCCTGAAAAAGCTGTCCGAAACAACATTCCGCCGGCAGGGTTGGAGGCTGTTGTCGAGAATGAATCGGCGTCGCCACTTGTTGAGGCCGCCCGTCTTCGTTTCCAAGACTTTCAGTTCGTGCCGCATTAGGTTTTCGTGTTCTACATAGCCTTCGAATGCCGACCGTGTGATCGTTTCGAGCCAGATACGGCAGATGCCTAGATACTTTCGCTTATATCCGAAGAAGCGCGCCCGCTGCTGAAGCGTGTCGGCGTTTCCTACACCGACGCCACGGGGCATGTAGGTAACCGTCAGAAGGTCCACCGTGAAACCCCTGTCGACAGCTTGCCCGCCGACCAGAATCCAGCCCTCAGCGTCACGCCAGTTGATCTCCGGCGTTCGCGGACGACCATTCGTGTTGAATTCGATGATTGTGGTCTGCCGGAGGGCCCTTGGCAGCTTTGTGACCACATCCTCAAACGAAGGCAGTTCCGCGTCTGTAGTCGCGAGATGGTCGTAGGCCGCTCGGAAATCCTCGACCAATTCGATCCTGTCGGGGTCCGCTTCAGGCTGGCGGAGCGCGTCGAGCCACGTGGCCTTGGCCGCGGACACCCAGTGCACGACCTGCCTATGGTCTGCGCGCAAGCGCGACGGGTGGATAAGCATTGAGCGACGTCGGCGATCGCGGATCAGGCTGGCTGCGAGGCCGACAAAGAAAACACGCACTGCTTCCAGCATGCTTTCTGGAGGATCGTTGCCTGGCGCAATGTCCTGCGGCGGAATGTCTCTGATGTACGGAGAACCAGGAGCGAAAAACTCTTGGCCGCCGACGTAATCTGCCCCGGGCTCAAGAACTTTGGGGAAATCAGGGGACAAGACGTCCGCGATGTTAATGAGCAGAGGGGCCTGCGGTGTTGCGGTGTATTGAAGATAGGTGTGACAGGGCAGTGCATCACGAAGTTCGCGGAGCCTCGTGTAGGTGGAACTCTCGCCACCCTGCTGGACACGCGTGTTGAGGCTCGCTTGGTCGGCCTCGTCGTCTACCACAAGGACTGGCACGCGCCTGAGGTCCAGCTTACGTAGTAGCCTTGTAAGGCTTTCGAGCCGCTGCCGCTGCTTCAGCACGGTCACGATGAGCGTTGGACGTTCATCATCCTCGAGTTCATCGTTCTGCCATGCTTCGATGGCCTGCCGGATGGATTGCTCGTCGTGAGCGTCGTTGGCCTGGACGTTCTTCTGTAACTTCCACGAAGGAAGCCCTTCACCAGCGTTGACGTTCAGATCCTTCTCGAGCCGCTCGTGCGACTGGTTGAGGAGATTTACTTTCGTCCCAGCGATAACGATGACCAACGGGAACCCGTTGTCCCGAGCAAGCCCGATAACAGTAGTGAACGACATGGTCTTGCCACTCTGTACATTTCCAACCACCAACCCAGTTGCTGAACCGTTCGGGTCGCGAGGATTCACACCACGACCAAGAATTTCGGCCGCATCCGAAATGAGCCTTGCCTGTGATGCCGCGTCGACGCCGCTTCGCCGGACTACACCGGTTGCCTCCTCTCCCTGGACGGGCACCCACTTCATCTGTGGATTTGGCGGGGATGCGGAAAGTGGGATTGCTTGTGCCGGGTGCGCGGCTGCGGCGTCACTGTCTTGGGTCATGCTCGTGACAAAGCCTCTCGCAGGATTTCGTTTACGTTACGCCGGATGGTGCCTGCCAATTTTACGCCAGCTCGACGGGCCAGTTTTTCCGAAACGGCGATCGCAGAGCCGACTCGGATTAGAGCCTCGATGTTACTGGGGTCCGTTTGTGCAAACAGAACCATGAATGGGTGAGCCATCGCGAGACGGATCTCGAGCTTCTCCGCACCACCATCGGAGGACTGCTGATCACTCACGGTAAGCCAATCACCTTCGGCAGGATCATCGGAAAGCTCGATATGAATGACCCAGACTTGCCCTCGGAATTTCACTGTTAACTCGCGCGTAGCTAGCGTCGGCTGCGGCTCCAACGGCTCCTTCTGGGTTTCGACCGGTATGGCATCTGCGACCCGTTGGAGCACATCCGGAATGGACTCTTCGATAACCTTTGTGGTCCGATCTAGCGCTTTGCTAGCGGCGGCTGCGCGGTCAGCTTTTGCCGCCCGTGCTTGGTAATTGTCGGCCTGCTTAAGAAGAGGCAGATCAGCGCTGTCTAGGTGCTCTCGGAGCAGATCGAGAAAAGGCTGCTCGTCGTCGTCATTCCAACGAAACCCGTCCTTTGTATGGCTCACCTCGAACCCATCGAGTTCCAATTCCCCGAAGAGGCGCAGATGGCGGAAGCTTCCTGGGAGCTGGAAAATGTGGTGAGGGCGGTAGCCATCCTCGCCACTTCCTTGGATTAGCCTACCACGACGGAAAAGGGCGAAACCCGAACGAGCGTGACTTCCAGGGTCGCGAAGGGCCGCAAATCCCTTCACTGTCTGCCCCTGTCCGAGGTCGAACGAAATTTCCTTCGTCCACGTTCTGGGCTTGCCGCCTTCTTCTCGAGCGTAGGGAGCAACAAGGATGTTAGGCGGTTCATATACGCACGGGTCGCCGTTGAAGCGCAACTCTAGAGTGCCGTTTCTGACGAAGACGCGGTAGATATCGGTAAGGTGTTCTCTGATCTTACCGATGGTCCTTTTCACCGGAATATGGTGAAGGCCCTCCAGCACGATCTCGGTGTAGTGGGCTTCCGGCGCTGCAGGCGCTTCATGGATGTCGAGTTCCTCGATGTCGTCATTGACGATCCGGGCAATATCGAACTTGACAGTGCGCTCTACGGCTTCACCGACGGCCTTCGTCCGTACGCGCCAATGGCTAGAGAACCAGCATGCCGCACTCTTCATGCCCATGCCGAACTCGCTCAGG
This sequence comes from uncultured Rhodobacterales bacterium, assembly GCA_964627355.1. GTDB lineage: Bacteria > Pseudomonadota > Alphaproteobacteria > Rhodobacterales > Rhodobacteraceae > JBBQXK01. The sequence continues at coordinate 22,600 of CAZVIS010000010.1, read as the reverse complement.
CCCGACGCATCGAGCGGCACGACGGCGGGACGGAATGCCCGCGGAAACTCCGATCCGGCGATGCCCGCTGCGTTGTCTCGTATCGTGATCCGGCCAGGTGGCGCGGAATCGATCTCGATGGAAACCCGCAATCGCTTGGAGCCGCCGTCAGCCAGTTCCAGTCGCTCACGGTTAGAGAGGTAGCTTTGGATTGCATTGTCTACGAATTCGGCCAACGCAAACCATGGCTTGTAGTTCAAGTAGCGGAGAACCGCGAGAACACTCACGCCAGGCCGAATATCGACTGTACTCACCGACAAATGGCGGCCTCCTCTTAACCGAACGCAGGCACCTAGGCCGCCGACACTAGTTCCCTAGCAGTCGTCTCATCTTGGACTTTTCCGCCAAGAGGCGGCTCCTGTGAACTTTGGAGGCTTGGCCCAGGAAGCAAAGCCTTTGCAACCGCAGCAATGACATCGACATTCACGGCGTTGCCAAGTGCCTTGTGCGCGGCAGCCTGGTTTTCAGGGAGATGCTTTAGCTGCCCCATGCTCTGAAGCCGAGCGCATTCGCGCATCGTCATGTACCGGCGCTCCCAAGGAATCACGGGAACCTGACTTGTCGTCAGGGCAACAAGGGAAGGTGCAGCTGTGGGTCGCTTTGCTCGAATACCTGACGCCCGAAACTGGATGACTGACTGCCAAAGGTCGCGCGGTCCACCTTTCCAGTTCCACTCTAGCTTTTGAAAGCTAGGTGCGAAGTCCATGATCCTCGGAAGCCAGGGGTCAATAATGGCTTTGTGTCGGACGTAGAAGTCCCTGTTCTGCCGGATGAAGTTCTTCTTCCAATCTGGAAAATTTAGAACCTGATCTCGTGCATAGGAGGGGAGTGCCGCCTTCACAGTCTCGTGCTTCAAGCCCTTAAGCGGGTGACCGAGCGCCCCCGTAAATGTGCCAAGTCGGTCGAGCCCGACAGCATGAGGCGTTCTATCGAGATAAGGGTATGTTGCGCCGAACTCCATTGCCCATATCGGGAATGATGGCAGTGGCTCATCGCTCGGTAGAGCATCAATGAGCGATTGCCACGTTTCAAGATACTGAATGAAGCGAGGGCCAAGCGGTCGAGCATCTTTTGGATTCTCGTCGAGAACGCTCTTAATCGTGACTTGGTCAAGCTGATGGGTCGGCTCAGGCCATGAAAAATGCCTGAGTCCTGTCCTCGATCCAACGATGATTGCTCGCTCTCTTACTTGAGGCACACCAAACATGAATGGCGAGAGCTTTTTCTTGTCGACTTCATATCCTAGCTCTTCGAGCCGCCCCTTAATTTTTTTCCACGTCCTGCCGCCGTCGTGCCGCAAGAGATTAGGTACATTCTCGATGAGCAGATAGGAAGGCTTGTGCTTGTCTAGAATTTCGAGAACGTAATTGAACAGATCACCCCACTGGGGGCAATCAAAACCAAGTTGCTCACCAGCTTTGGAAAACGGCTGACACGGGAACCCAGCACACAGGATGTCGTGGGGCGGCACATCACCAATGGCTTCACGAATGTCTCCTTGCGGACGGATGCCAAAGTTCTTTTCGTACAGGTCAGCCAGGCCGCTATTGAGTTCTGAAGCAAATACGCAGGTATGTCCAAGACGCTCAAGCGCTTGATGGAAACCACCCAAGCCCGCGAAGAGATCGGCAAATTTCAAGTTTCCCATGGTTCATTTATCCAAGGGAAGAGCGAGTTGGCGCGTAGCGTGCTTCTCAAGCAAGTCTTTAACCGCGACATTCAATATGTACTGCAAAGATAGTGGCGGGCGGTGACCCTCAGCCAAGGCGCGCAAGGCATCGTAGTCTTCCAACTCGAGCGAGATGGACAAACGCTTCTTTGAACTGGACATGCCTACACCGCACCTGTTTGCACCAGAGTGCACCAACATGACCGACTTGTCGATCTTTGATTGCCCTCCCATGACCAAACCCTGAGGGCAACATGCCTTCCAACGAGGGCATCTTTCGTCAGCCATACAGAACGAGTTACTCATCCAAGATGATCCTGCTGTTCTCGCCATTCCATGGGAAACGGCCTAAGTGCCCGTTCCAACGATACATCCTGGCCTTGCGTCCCGCAGACTATCGCTTCCACGATGTCGGGCGAGAGCAGTGTCAGGCGCAGGATGCGGGTCATGTAGGACGGTGCAATCCCCTCCCGCTCTGCCAGAGCGGCGGTGGTGGCGAACTCGCCTGACTCGATCATGCGCTTCCAGCGGAAGGCGCGCGCCAGCGCCTTGACCAGCGTGCTGTCGGTCTTGCGTGACTGAGGCGCGCCAAGCGGCAACTGCATCTCCTTCCTTCCGCCGCGCTTCAAGACGCGGAACGGGACGTGGATGGTGATGGTATCGGGGATCGGCGTGGCGCGGGTCATGCTGCTGCTCCAATGTCGGTGGCCATTTCGCTCGCCAGTGCCGCCAGCCCGTCCATGCGTAGGCGGACGTTCAGGCTTTCGGTGCCGATTTCGACCCGCTCGACCAGCAGCGCCACGATGCGCGCCTGCTCGGCCGGGAACAGTTCGTCCCATAGCGGGTCGAGCTGCTGCAGAGCCGTACGGGCGTCGGCCTCGGAGATGTCGTCAGCGTGGGCGCGCGCCGCCTTCCATGTGCCCGCGATGATCTCGGGTTGCCGGAACACAGCGCGCAGCTGGTCGATGACGGCCGCCTCGATCTCTCCCGCAGGTATTCGGCCGATGGGACACGATCCCGCGCCGTGTTTCAGCACCGTCTGACTGACGTAGTAGCGGTACAACCGCCCGCCCTTGCGGGTGTGGGTTGGCGAGAATGCTGCGCCGTCCGGTCCGAACAGCAGCCCCTTCAGCAGCGCGGGCGTGTCGGCGCGGGTGCGCGCGGCACGCTTACGTGGGCTTTCCTGCAGGATGGCGTGGACACGGTCCCATGTCTCGCGGTCGATTATTGCGTCATGCTCGCCGGGATAGCTGTCGCCCTTGTGCACCGCCTCGCCGAGGTAGGCGCGGTTCGACAGCATCCGGTAGAGATACTTCTTGTCGATCTGGTTGCCGCAGGGCGTACCGAGGCCACGCGCGCTGACCTCGCGGGCCAGCAGCGTACAGGATCCGATCTCGATGAAGCGAGAGAAGATCCAGCGCACGTGCGCAGCGGCGGTTTCGTCAACCAGCAGCTTTCGGTTTTCCACCCGGTAGCCGAAGGGCGGCACCCCGCCCATCCACATGCCCTTCTTCCGGCTGGCGGCGACCTTGTCGCGGATGCGCTCGGCCGTGACCTCCCGCTCGAACTGGGCGAAGGACAGAAGGATGTTCAGCGTCAGCCGCCCCATCGACGTGGTGGTGTTGAACGACTGCGTGACCGAGACGAAGGTCACGCCGTTCCGGTCGAACACCTCGACCAGCTTGGCGAAGTCGGCCAACGAGCGGCTGAGGCGGTCGATCTTGTACACCACCACCACATCGACCAATCCGTCCTCGATGTCGGCCATCAACCGCTTCAGGCCCGGGCGTTCAAGCGTGCCGCCGGAGATGCCGCCGTCGTCATACTGATCGCGAACCAGCACCCAGCCCTCGGACCGCTGGCTGGCGATGAATGCCTCGCACGCTTCGCGCTGGGCATGCAGGCTGTTGAACTCCTGCTCCAGCCCTTCCTCTGAGGATTTCCGAGTGTAGACAGCGCAGCGAAGCTTGCGGACGACCTTTGATTTTTCGGGCGGCTTCGTCATGTCCGCCCCCTGTGGTTCTTGAGCCCGAAGAACACCCAGCCGTTCCAGCGGGTGCCGGTGATGGCGCGCGCGATGGCGGACAGCGACTTGTAGGGCCGTCCCTGCCACTCGAAACCGTCTGCGGTGACGGTCACGACGTACTCGACGCCCTGCCATTCGCGTAGGAGGCGCGTGCCGGTGATGGGGCGGTCGCGGTCGAGGCGCTGTCCGCGCTTCTTCTTGTCGCCGCCGTCCAGTTCCTCGCCCAGCCGTTCCAGCCGCCGGATCGTCTCGGGCTTCAGCCCGCCATAGGCGAGTTCCTGGATGCGATAGGCCAGACGGGATTCAAGGTAGCGCCGGTTGAAAGGCGGCGGCTCGCTGTCGAACAGGTCGCGCCACTGCTTCTTCAGGACTGGTATCGGGGTGGTCTTCAGCGCGGCCAGGCGCGTGGGGATAGGGTCATGCGTCGTCATGCGGTCTCCGTTGGGTTCCGGGTTGCATGACGGCATCGGTCGGCCGGATAGTGTAGGCGAATTTCTCCAGTTCCGTCAGAAGGTTCGCCTCGTTCGCGCTGCAGCAGCCTTACCAGCCCGAGAGCGAGCAAGGCGCACAGTTCGGTGCGACGTTCGACAGCGGTCATCTGGTCGGGTGGCAGGGGATTGGGGCGTTTCATGCGGGCCTCGGGGCAGTCGTCTCCCTTGGCCTCTACTCATTCGACCCGAAAACCGTCCCACACGCTCCCGCTCAAGTTGCGCGACACCGCGAGAGAACATATGATGAACTCTCAGTTAATGGGAAAGGGGAATCAGTATGGCGGGCAACCTCAAGAAGTTCGTGAACCCGAGGTTCATCAAGACCGTCGACTTGCCCCTGATGAAGTCTCTGCTTGCCCGGCATGACGGCAAGTTCAAGGGTTTCTCGCTCGATCAGTTGAAAGGTGAAGAGGCGGAGGTCCGCAAGGCGCTGCAGGAATTCCTTGCTGGCGCCGAAGAGAATTACCCCGAGGGTCTGCGCGGCGATCTGCATCGGATCGCCGAACTCGGCGACGCACGAGGTCTGGAAATCATCGAGGCCCAAGCGGACCGAGACGGGATCAATCTCTTTCCCGAAATGAAGACTGGCGATCAGGAAGCGCCGAACAAGGCGCATGACCCCAAGCATATCGCCTTGCGGGTCTTCCTCGAACACCCGGACCTATTCGAAGCTGCCGCCGATCACATGGCCTTGCTGGCCCCGGATCGCCTGCATGAGTTCGCAGGTCGGGAACGGGGCGTCACTATCGACCTGACGGAAGAGAAGGTCGAGGCGTTCCGGCTCGCTGTCGCCGATCTATTCAAGAAGGCGTTCCTCGGCGACTATTGCCGGGTCGGGGATTACGCCGATGCCGACGAGATCAACCTCGTGGTCAGCCACGGGTCGACGGTGTCGACCATGCCCGTCGTCGAAGGCCAGCAGGAACGGGTGATCAGCGTTCGGCAAATTTCGCATGCCGTACTGCGCTATTCCGAAAACACCGGCATGCTGAGGCTTGCACGGATCCGGAAGGCGCACCAACCCGAGATCGCGAAGCTTTTCGCATCGATCATCCTCGAGCGTCCCGGCTTCTTCGACGGCGACGATGCACAAGATCTTTACACCCTGCGCCCGGTGGAACTGGCCGGACCGGGCTTCGCCTTTGATCATCGCCACGATCCGGGGATCGACAAGGTGCAGATCATCGATGCTGCCGCCGACCTGATGGTGCCTGGCAAGAATGGCTATGCGCGTGTTGCGCGCAGCTTGCGGTCGCGAGACCTCAGCGGCGAGGCGCTGCGTCACTTTGGCGGGACGCCGGTGGCGTTCGGCGGCTCCTGGCGGCTTGGGGAACTCGTGTTTCGGGTGCTCTTCAAGGGTGAAGGCAAGCGGCAACCACAGGTGACAGTGAAACTGCGCCCGCCCGGCGTCCTGCAGTTCCGGCGCACGCAGCATGAGGCACGCGTGCTGACCTTGATCCGGCGCAACGGGCTGATGAATGACCGAGACGATTTTGAGGTTGTTGACGCGGCTGAGTGAAGCCGGCGACGACGCGATCCTGACGGGTGCGGTGGCAAGGCCCTTTCAGGGGCCTCTCTTCGAACGACTGCTGTCGCGGCGTGTCATCGTCGAAGATGCACGACTGACGGCATGGGATGTCTGCGATCGATGCGACTGCGGGCTTGCTTCGCGGCCCATCCGGTCGGTGGGCGGGGAACAGTTCAGGGCCGAATGCCCCCTGGACCGGGCCCAGGATGTCAACCTGACCGAGGATGATCTGCTCGTCTATCGCGTTGAAGCCGCCGGTCTGGCGTCAGTGATCGGCGCGGCGGCGGGGTTCAAGGATGCCCCTTCGCAGCTAGTCGAGGGACTCTGGCAGCTTGGGGCCTTGCCATCGGGCCGGGTCGTCTTCCTTGCATTTGAGGCCGCGGCTCTTGCCAGCGAGGCCATCGTCGCGACGCTGCGTCAGGCAGCACAGGGCCAAGATGTCACCATCCTCGTGCCTGCGATCCCTCCCGGCGCGGCGAAGCGACTGCGTCATGCCGGATTCCATATGGTCGAAACTGTCTCCGTCATGGTGCACGTCGCGGGCGGCTTCGGCGTAGCCATCGACCCTGCAACCTTGAACGCGCCTCCCGGTCCCGGTTCGCTCAGGGTTCGGAGCGCATCGGCCGAAGTAGAATGGCTCGGCCGGTCGGTCGTCCTGTCGCATCAGCTGTTCCCGGTGTTCCAGCGGCTGCTGGCGAAGGCGAAAACGCGCGACCAGGTTGCCTCGGGTCCCGAAGTCGAGGGCACCACAGGACGTGAGGCCAAGGACTTGATCCGGGAGCTTCGCGCCGCCTTTGTGGCGGCCGGTTTCAGCAAGGCAGAAGCCGAGGCGTTTTTCATGCTCGTTCGCGGCCGGGGCTATCGCCTCGGCGTTCCTGCATCGGGCATCCTGATCGACGACTGACCGTCGCCCACCAAACCCCCACCAAATTCCCACCCCGTTCCCACCTGCGCGCCGACCGCATCCGGCACCTTGGGCTCATCAGAAACGATGACCGAGGCATACAGCGATGCGGATCGAGCTCTCCCCCGACGACATTGAAACCATCATCCACGAGGCGGACGCTGCGGCGCGACGGTTGCGGCGCAAGCTGAATTTGCCCCACTGCGACCGCGAGGATCTGGGCCAGGACCTTCTGGTCGATCTCTTGCGCCGTTTGCCTGCCCATGATCCCGCGCGGGGCAGCATCGGCGCTTTCGCCAATATCGTCTTGCGCAACCAATCCTCTCGCATCGCCATCCGTCATCACCGCCAGCGCCGCGCGCAGGGTGGCGCCTTGATTTCGCTGGATGCTCCCGTCTCCGGCGGCACCGAGCCACTGGGTTGCATGCTGGCGGAGGCCGACGGTCTGGCCGCCTGGCATGGTCAGGACCGCTCTGCCGAGGACGACGCCGAGACCCATCACGATCTCGCCCGGGCGCTGGGCGATCTGCCGGACGACATGCGTGGCCTCTGCGCAGCACTTGGCACCTGTGCCGTTCCCGAGATCGTCAGCCGCACCGGCATCTCCCGTTCCGCCCTCTACCGCCACATCGCCCGCCTGCGGCTCGACCTCGCCATGCGCGGGCTCGGGACGGAGTGGGACGGTTCCAAGGCGGCGTGAGTAGAGGACCGACATGGAGATGTTCGTCATGCACCCCACTGCCTTCACCCCGGCCGGGCCCCGGCCGCTCACCGACATCGAGTTCTGCGCCTGGATCGGTCAGGCCATGCCGGGCGACCGCCTCGAGTATCATCGCGGGTTCCTCGGCATCGATGCCACGGCGGTGATCTCGACCCTTCCGGAGCCGGATCGCCGTAGGCTGGGGGCGCTGGCCAGTGCCGCCCACCGCGCCTTCGAAGCTGCGCTGGTGCATCTGGTGCAGGTCCGGGTCGGCCCCGACCGCTTCGCCTATCTAGCCATCGCGCGGACCAAACCGCGCCATGCGCCGATCCCGCTTTCCCAACTCATCGCGACAGAGGAGGCCGACTGATGCGCGCCGTGCTTGCCTGGATCGGGGATTGGCTCCCGCCGTCCCTCTACTTCGCCATCGCCGGAAAACCGGCCGAGACCGCGACAACGGAGCCTCAGCCCGCCCGGCTGCCGAACCTGATGACCCGGTTGCGCCGTGCCTTCCACAGCCTGGACGACCTGCCGGATGCAATCCCTGCGCCCTGGCGCGAGGGGAACGAGACCGAGCCGTTGCTGATCGAGATGGCGACCATCGACGACATCGCCTTCGCCGTCGTGGCGGCGAATGCCGACGTGTCGGCCGCGATCCGCCGCTCCTCGGCACTCGAACGGCTCCACCGCCTGGCCCGCGAGGCCGGTGCTCTCGGCACGGACCGCGCCGTTGACGCGGCCCTGAAGCGGGAGGGGCGCTGATGGCCATGCCGTTCCCAAGCACCGATGCGCCGAGCGAGGGGCCGGCCGGCAACATGCCGACGTTCGATGACCTCGACCGGCTGTCCATCGGCGAGATCGCCGACATGCCGCCGGCGCTGCTTCTCGCGCTCCAGGACGAAGCAGCGGCCGAGACCGCCCGGGTCAAGCGCCTGAGGGACCGTTTCGAGGCGGCACTGGCGCAGCGGTACTGCGCGGCGACCGAGGCCGAGCGGTCTGCGCAAGGCAAGACCTCCGGCACCGTCCGGATCGAGGATGCGGGCGTGGTCGTGATTGCCGATCGGCCGAAGAAGGTCACGTGGGATCAGGACCGGCTGGCCGCGATGGCGACCCGGATCCGCGAGGCGGGCGACGATCCGACCCAGTATCTCGAGATCGCCTACCGCGTGCCGGAACGCCGATTCGGGGCCTGGCCCGACGCCATGCGCGAGGGCTTCGCCGCCGCCCGGTCCGAGACCACCGGCAAACCCGTGTTCCGGCTCGAGACCCGAGACCGGTGACGCGCGGCGGCGGGACGCCCGAGCGGCAACGCCGGGCAGGTTCCCCTTCGGCACCCGGTCACCCCCGCCGCCGCGCCCCTTTCAATCTTTCGGAGAACCCCATGACTTTCCGCATCATCACTGCCGACGAGCGCATCTCCACGTCCGAGAACAAGACATCCCTGGCGATCTTCGGTCCGCCCGGTGTGGGCAAGACCACGCTTCTGAAATCACTGCCCGCCGAGGAAACCGTTTGCCTCGACCTCGAAGCCGGGATGAAGTCGGTACAGGACTGGCGCGGGGCCTCGATCCCGGTGCGCAGCTTCACCGATTTCCGCGATCTGGTGGTGCTGATTGGCGGGCCCGACCCGGCGCAGCATCCGCAATCCTGGTACGGCACCGAACGCCACGCGTGGCTGCAGGCCCAGCACCGCGAAAGCGGCATCGAAGCCTTCCTCGCTGCGCGCCGCATCGTGTTCGTCGACTCGATCACCGACCTGACACGGCAGGTCATGGCCTATGCCCGCCAGCAGCCCGAAGCGTTCTCGGACCGTACCGGCAAGCCGGATGTCCGCGGGGCCTATGGTTTGCTGGGGCGCGAGGTGATCCAGGCGCTGAAGCATCTGCAGCATGCGCGCGGGAAGACCGTGATCTTCGTCGGCGTGCTGGAAAAGGTCACCGACGATTTCGGGACGGTCACCTGGCAGCCGCAGATGGAAGGCAGCAAGGCCGGACGGGAATTGCCCGGCATCGTGGACCAGGTGGTCTCGATGCAGCTGTTCGCACGCGACGCCGAAGGCGGCTGGGTGCTGGACGAGACCGCCACCGAACGTCGCCTCGTCTGCAAATCCGGCAACCCCTGGGGCCTTCCGGCCAAGGACCGCTCCGGCCGTCTGGATATGACCGAGCCGCCCGACCTCGGCGCGCTGCTCGCCCGCATCGACGGCCGCACCAACGCCCATCCCGCCTTCTCCTCCTGATCCTGAAAGGAAACATGCCATGAGCTACGATCTGAACGACGCCCAGCCGCAGATGGCCCCCATCGGCGAACTGATCCCCGACGGTACCTTTGCCAAGGTGCGCCTGACCATTCGCCCCGGCGGCGTGAACGGCGCGACACCGGCGGATGCGGGGCTGCTGAAGGCATCGCAATCCAGCGATGCGCGCATGCTCGATTGCGAATTCACCGTAGTCGATGGCCCCCATGCCCGGCGCAAGTTCTGGCAAAGCTTCACCGTCGCGGGCGGCAAGCTGGACGAGAAAGGGCAGTCCATCGGCTGGAAGATCTCGAAATCCACCTTTCGCGCCATCGTGGACAGCGCCCTTGGCCTTGATCCCAAGGACGAAAGCCCCGGCGCCAAGGCCAAGCGGGTTCTGCCTGGTCTGCGGCATCTCGAAGGCATCATCTTCGCCGCCCGCATCATGGTGGAGCCTGCCTCCAACCCGCAGTACCGCGACCAGAACCGCATCGCCAGTGTCGTTCTGCCCGACGAGCCGCAACATGCGGCAATCATGCGCGGAGAAACCATTGCTCCGGAGCCGGTCAACGCCCCGCCGCGCAAGGCCGCGAGCGTCACGGCGCCAGGTTGGCAAGCCCCGACACCGGCATGGGGTGCGGCGCAGCCGTCGCCGGCAGCACCGAACTGGGGCGCGGCACCGCAGCCCGCCGCTGCGCCCGCGCCCGCCTGGGGGACGCAGACTGCCCCCGCAGCCCCGCCCGCACCGCAGGCACCTTCGCCCGCTGCACCGGGGGCACCCGCAATGCCCGCGTGGCTCAATGGCTAAGGCGCTGCGGAAACGGCAGTCGGGTGGTTCTGCGCGATCACCCACGGCCAAACCAGATGGGGCTGGGCCGGGCGACCGGCCCATGACCCCGGACGAATGGCAGGCGCATGTGACGCGCGCCGCCGCGCTGGAGATCGGAACATGGCTCGAGGCCCGAGGAAGACTGCACCAACCCATCGCAAGCCTTACCCTCGGCGACCTCGAGGCCATGGCGGTGAACGCCATCTCGCGCTGGATCGTGATGCAGTCGGAACGGCTTCAGAGGCAGGACTGGCCAAGGGACGACCCGATCGCGACGCTCTTGCTCGGGTAGCGCTTTGCGCCGTCTGCGCCCGGGAGGCCCGGGGCTTTGGCTACGTCCACCGCCTCCAGCACGACCGCTATCCCTATCATCGCTTCTGCTCGCTCCGCTGCCAGGACGTGGGCAGCGCAATCGCTCAAAGGAACAATGGCATGATCGACAAGACCGCCCGCGAGGTACAGGCCATCCGCGACGCCCGGGTGCTGTTCGCCGAAGCGCTGACCGACCTTGGCCTGATGGCGCCCTTTTTCAACCGGACCGCCGCCGATATCGACCGGCTGATCGAAGCGGCCGTCACCGGCTACGTGGACAGCATGCTGGCGCAAGGCGCGCGCAAGGAACGGACCGGCACGGCCCATGACGATCCGATTCCGTTCTGAGGGGTCAGCCATGATCGACCTGAACGACGAGACCGCCCCCTGGACCGACCTTCTCGCCGCCGCGACGGTGAACGCCATCACCGACTTCGAAGTCGAGTTCTGCGAGAGCCTGCGCCTGAAGCTCGAGAAATTCGGCGCGCGTGCCCGGCTGACAGAGGCCCAGCATCACAAGCTGACCTGCATCGCGCAGGCTGGCGGGTTCTGGGAGCGCGACCAATGATCGACCTGAACCACGGCTCGGGCTGCATCTACGGTCAGGATGCGCCGCGTCCGCCGATCGCCACGGCCGTCTCATCCGCCATCGATGCGGCCCTGACGGCGCGCAATCGTGCCGAGCGCCCCCGCACCTATGTCAGTTCCTCGGGGCTCGGGCGCGACTGTCTGCGCCAGATCCAGTATGACTTCCTCGCGGTGCCCAAGGACGAGGGCCAGGAGTTCGAACCGCACATCCTGCGGATCTTCGAGGCTGGCCACAGGGCTGAGGACATCGTCGCGGGCTGGTTCCGGATCGCCGGGTTCGACCTGCGCACCGAACGCCCCGATGGCCGCCAGTTCGGCTTCGAGGCCATGGCGGGCCGGTTCAAGGGCCATATCGATGGCTGCTTCGTCTCGGGCCCCGTCGCGATGGAGTACCCCGCGCTTTGGGAGAACAAGGCGCTCGGCGCTTCCAGTTGGAAGGATGTGGTCAAGCGCGGTGTGAGCATCGCGCGTCCCGTCTATGCCGCGCAGATCGCGCTCTATCAGGCTCACATGGACCTGCCCAACCCGGCGCTGTTCACCGCGCTGAACCGCGACACGATGGAATTGCACACGGAACTGGTGCCGTTCGATGCGCGCCTTGCGCAGGAGATGTCGGATCGTGCGGTGACGGTCGTGCAGGCTTCCGCGGCGGGGGAATGGTTGCCCCGGATGGCCAACGAGCCCACGGCGGTCGTCTGCCGGGGCGGCATGGCAGGCGGCAAGTGGCACGCACCCTGCGCATGGGCAGGGCGGTGCTGGAGGGGCGTCGGTGTCTGACTTCGTCCCCTCGGCCGCGCAGGCCGCCGCCATCGCCGAAGTCCGCGACTGGTTCGAGAACCGCACCGAGGATCAGCAGGTGTTTCGGCTCTTCGGCTATGCCGGGTCGGGCAAGAGCACGGTCCTGAAATTCGCCCTCGACGACCTTGGACTGTCACCCCATCGCAGCGGGAAGGACGGCCATTGCGTACCCGGCGTCGTGACCGCCACCTTCACGGGCAAGGCCGCACTGGTCCTGAGCCGCAAGGGCACGCCCGCGCGCACCATCCACAGCCTGATCTATTCGGTGATCGAGTCGACCGAGGAGGAAATCGCCGCTGCGGCCGCCAAGGTCCAGGAGGCCGAGACCGCCGCACGCAGGCTGACCGGTTTCGACAGGACCGCGGCCGAAGCCGGGATCGAGGCGATGCGCCAGGCGCTGTCCGCGATGAAGCATCCCCGCTTTGCCCTGAACCCGCAAAGCGATGCCGCGGATGCGCGGCTGATCGTGCTGGATGAGGTGTCGATGGTGGGCGAGGAGATGGCCCGCGACCTGATGAGTTTCGGCAAGCCGATCCTCGTGCTGGGCGATCCCGGACAGTTGCCGCCGATCAAGGGCGAAGGGGCCTTCACCCGGGACGCCCCCGACGTGATGCTGACCGAGATTCACCGCCAGGCGGCCGAAAGCGCGATCATCCGTCTGGCCACCATGGCGCGGATGGGGGAGCCCATCGGGTTCGGGGTTTACGACGCCCATGTCGCCAAGCTGCGCAAGGGCGACGTCACGCCGGACCAGGCGCTGCGCGGCGGGCAGCTGATCTGCGGCCTGAACGCGACGCGCTTCCAGCTGAACAACGCGATGCGCGCGGCGGCCGGGCTGGGAGGGACATATCTTCCCACCGGCGGGGCGGAAAAGATCATCTGCCTGAAGAACGACAACTCGCTCGGTCTGATCAACGGCATGTTCCTGACCCTTGAGGATATCGTCGACGAGGGTAGCCTCTACTTCTCGGCCGTGGTGCATGACGAAGACGGACGACGTGTCACGCCGTTCGACAGCGACGGCCGTCCAGGCCGGTTGCACATCTACAAGGGGCATTTCGAGGATCACGTCGCCTATGATGCCAAGCGGCATGACCGCGACTGGCGAGAAAAGCGCAAGCTAACCGAGGCGACCTTCGGCTGGGCAATCACCGCCCACAAGGCGCAAGGGTCGCAGTGGGAGAACGTGATCGTCTGGGACGACGGGCTTGGTCGCAGCGAGATCGACCGCCGCCGCTGGCTCTACACCGCCATCACCCGCGCCGAGCGCGGCCTCGTCCTGCTGGCGTGAGGGGACGGGATGATCGATCTCAACGATGTCGCCACGCCGAAGGCACGCCACGATCTGGCGGCCGTGAAGGATCGACTTGCCGCGACCGCAGGCGACTGGCTTCCCGGCATCTTTCCGGAGGCGCGGCTGGCGCGCGACCGTCGCTCCTTGCGTTGTGCCGACCTGTCCGGCCGCCCGCCGCGCAAGGAAGGGTCGTGCACCATTCACCTCGACGGGCCCTATGCAGGCTGGGGCTTCGACTATGCGACCGGAGAAAGCGCCGGGCCCATCGATCTGATCGCGCAGGCGACGGGGCTGAGCGACGGCGCGCTTTTCGACGAAGCTGCCCGGATTGCCGGGATGGATCGCCCCACGCCCCGACCCGCGCCACGCCCCAAGCCTGACCATTCACCTGAGGTTGCACGGCTGGTCGATGGCGCGCAGCCACTCTCCGGAACCGTGGGCGAAGACTACCTGCGTGCGCGCGGCCTAACTGATCCAAGATGCCCGGATCTGCTGTTCCATCCTGACCTGCCGGACTTCGACACGCGGCGTGGATGGCCGGGACTGATCGCATTGCCTCGACTGGCGGACGGCACCCGCGCGCCGGGCATCCACAGGACCTTCCTTCTCGATGATGGCAGCGCCAAAGGCCCCAGCGGCAAGAAGATGTTGGGTTCGATGGCCGATGCGGCCGTGCGCCTGTTCGCCATGCCTGAGGACGGCCATCTCGGCATAGCCGAAGGCATCGAGACCGCCCTCGCAGCCCATGCCCTGTTCGGGACAGCCGTCTGGGCGGCGCAGTCCGCGGATGGCCTCGCGCGCTTTCGCTGGCCCGAGGGCACGACACGGGTCACGATCTATGCCGATGCTGGCGATGCCGGTCGTCAGGCGGCTGCCACGCTCTCGGACCGGCTGAACCGGGCCGACATTCCGAACGCCATCGTGGTCCCGCTCCATGGCGACGACTTCAACAACGACCTTCTGCGCGGGGCGCGCGCTGAGGACTACGGCCCGCGCCAGGGGCTGCCGACCGAAGACCCGCCCGCCGCGATGGTTCGCTTACCATCTGCGGGCGACACCATCGCTGACCTGGTGGCCGCAGCAGATGCACTGACCAACCCGCCCGATATCTCCGCCCTTGGCGAACTTCTCGGCCGTATTGCCCTCGCGCGGCTGGACCCGCTGCCCGCGCGCCAGATCCTTGCCCGCATCAAGACCACGACCGGCATCGCCATGTCGATCCTCGACAAGCAGCTGATCGAACTGGTGAAGCGCGTGAACGTCTCCGGCGATCCCCATGCGCGGATCGCCAAACCGGCCTGGTTCAACCGCCTGCGGCAGGATCTGGTCGGGACGCCCGAGCGCAACGAGGCCAATGTCATCATCGCACTGACGTCCGACATCGCTTTCGCGGGCGTGCTGGCCTTCGACAACTTCTCGCAGGAGATCGTTGTCCGCCAACCGCTCCCATGGGATACCGCGACCGGCCCGTTTCCCCGTCCGTGGGAGGATGCGGACGATGTCCGGACCGCGGAATGGCTGCAGCTGCGCGGGGTCAATGTCGCGCCGCTCGTGGTCGGTCGTGCCGTTGGTGCCGTCGCCCGCGAACACCGCATCCATCCTGTCCGCGACTGGCTGGAACATCTCCGCTGGGACTGCACGCCCCGGATCGAGACCTGGACCAGTACCTATCTCGGCGCCGCACCGACCGCGTTCCATCATACCGTCGGCGCGCTCTGGCTCATCTCGGCCGTAGCACGTATCTTCCGCCCCGGCGTGAAGGCCGATCACATGCTGATCCTCGAAGGCCCGCAGGGCGCGCGCAAATCGACAGCCATCAAGGTTTTGGCAGGCGAGGACTGGTTCACCGACGAACTGCCCGAGCTAGGGTCCAAGGATGCCGCCATCCACATGCAGGGCGTCTGGATCGTGGAAATCGCCGAACTCGACGCCATCGGCCGGGCCGAGGTCTCGCGCATCAAGGCCTTCTTGACGCGCACCACCGACCGCTTCCGTCCGCCCTACGGCCGCTACACGGTCGAGGTCCCGCGACAATGCGTCTTCGCAGGCACCGTGAACCCCGACACCTATCTGCGCGACGAGACCGGCAACCGCCGCTTCTGGCCGCTGCGTTGCGGCACCATCGACATCGCGGCCCTGGCCCGCGACCGGGATCAGCTCTGGGCCGAAGCCGTCCATCGCTTCCGCGAAGGCGCGATCTGGTGGATCGACGATCCGGCGATGCTTGCCGAGGCCGCCACCGCGCAGGAGGCACGCTATCAGGCGGATGCCTGGGACGACCTGATCGAACACTGGCTGACCCATGAAAACCGCACCGTCTCCGACGGCTTCCCCGACTACGCCAACTCCAAGACCGAGAGCGTGCGGCGTCCTAAGCCGCTGGCAGATGTGTCGGTCGGCGAGATTCTCGAGGAGGCCATCGGGATCGAACCCGCGCGCTGGACCCGCGGCGAGCAGATGCGCGTCTCGGCCTATCTCAAGGCGAACGGCTGGGTGCGATACCGACGGCGCGACGAGGGCGGGCGCGAGGCGCAGCGGGAGTGGCGCTACCGGTTACCACCAAACATGGTTCCCTGAACGCTGCCGTGATGCGACGGCCTTGTGGAGGACGCTGAAGGATGGAGAATTCGGGTTGGCAGAGACTAGATGCTGTGACAAAGATGACGAAAACCACAACAGGGAGGTCGGCAAAGTGACATACCAAGAGCGAGTCAGCGCGTGGATCACCGCATGCTTCCCTGCCTCGGCACGCGAAAATGTGTCTGAGCGCTCCCATCGCTTTCTTGAAGAAGCGATTGAACTGGCTCAAGCGAGCGGGTGCACAAAGGAAGATGCGCGGCTACTCGTCGAGTATGTTTTTGATCGACCCAAGGGCACACAAGAACAAGAGGTCGGCGGCGTTATGGTTACGCTTGCTGCCTTGTGCAGCGCGCTCAAACTGAAGATGGATGATGCAGGCGACAAAGAACTAGCGCGAAACTGGGAGAGAATTGAGGCTATCCGACAAAAGCAAGCCTCAAAGCTCGCCGGTTCTCCTTTACCCCAAAGAGTTGAGAGTCGTCTTCATGCCTCGGTGTCCGGATGATAGCTTTGCCCGCGACTATGCGGGGTCCACTGGGTGATTATCTCGTTCGGGACCGCTCGACTGAAGGAAATATGCCTCGTGTTAAGTGAGGCTGAAGCTGCTTTGGGCACGGTAAACGCAAAGGCACTTGTTTCGATCATCGCCGACATCGAGGCGCATGAGAACGCCGAGGATATGTTAGATTTCATGGGCGATATGGTTCAGGAACGTGGCGATCATTTGCTCGAAATATCCCTAGGTGGTAATTTCTGCGCACTCCTTGTTCCGGTTGGGACCCGATTTGAGCGAAACGTCAACGGCCAAGTCATCTGGTCCACTGTGGAGCGTCTCAAGGTTACTGCGATAGGTGAATGTGATGCCTGCTGATGGTTGTCAAATCGCTGATTGGTTCTCCAAGCCCGGGGACGCAATTTGTTCCTTGATGCATCGCCGAGGCGTAACAGCCGACGATCTTGCAGTACATCTCGACGGCGGAGTCAGTGAACTCCGGGGTCTTCTGGAAGGACATAGTCCCATCGATGCTCGTTCGTCTGAAGTGCTGAGCCGCTACCTTGGCGGCACCACGAAGTTCTGGCTCAAACGACAGGAGAACTTCGAGCAGGCCTTAGAGAGGGCTGTTACGGCTGCGGCGGAACATGCAGACCATTGGTTGGGCAACGTCCCTATGCCTCGATCACCTGGTCGTAAGCCAGCCACGGACAAAGCGATGCGGGATGAGCTGCGTCGTCGTATGCTCTTCTATGGAGTCCCGACACTTGCAAGTTGGGAGCGAAGATACGGCCGGATTTGCACCGATACGCACTTCCGACGCTCCCTGAGTTTCGTGCCTCTGAACTCGGCGGTTCTTCTCTGGCTAAGACGCGGAGAGATGGAGGCAGAACTCGTACCAACACATTCGTGGTCGCCCCAAAAACTTGAGGAACGCCTCGGGCGCATACGCCAACTAACCAAGATCAATCACCCATCGCGCTTTCTACCGAAGCTCCGCTTAATCTGCGCCGAAGCTGGTGTTGCAGTCGTCATCGTCCGGACCCCGAGTGGATGCCACGCAAGCGGTGCAACTCGCCTTATCTCTGCGGATAAGGCGATGATCCTCCTTAGCTTCCGACATCGTTCCGATGATCAGTTTTGGTTCACAGTCTTTCATGAAATCGGGCATCTACTGCTCCACGGTGCTGACACATTTGTCGACAGCGACGAAACACCCACGGATGAGCTGGAGCAGCAGGCAAACGATTTTGCGCGGCAATGCTTGATTCCGCCCGAACGAGAAGATGAGTTTCTTCGCCTTACGGCGTTCAGAGACTCGATCATTCGGTTCAGTGTTTCAGCAGGAATCGCGCCGGGCTTGACAGTCGGACAAATGCAGCACCGAAAGATGATTGATCACAGTCAGATGAACTTTCTTAAACGTCGATGGAAGTGGGAAGAGATCGATCATGCCTGCGTCTAATGACTAGCCAGTGAAATGTATGAATTTCAGCGGTGACTTTTGCCAATTGCACAGAGCGTCCTCTAGGACGGCCATACCCACTTGGACATCGCCGTCAAGATCGTCTAGCATCTGCTGAAGTTGTGCTGGTGCCGTGTTCGTATTGGCAACCCCGTTGAAGAGCAGTCTTGCACCTCGGCTCGGCCCAGTCGCCCCCTGAAGGTATGCGGAGAGCGGCTGCATCGCCAAGATGCCATAGCGCGCTAGAAGCATGAGGTAGTCGAACTTCGCAAGTCGGCCAAAGCTCGGGATATTCAGCGAGTTGTACATGGCGTCGAACTGATCATTCGGACCATGTGCCAAAACTCCCTGCAGGAACGCCTGGTGGCCATGCGCCCCGATGAGCCTTACGTACTCGCGGACAACATTGCCAGTGTACCTAGCTGAGCCCGGGCGAAGGCTTTCGTACTTCCTGTGGTTGCCAAACTTCCCGCGGATGCTGGTCCAATTCGCAGCTAGCCATGCATCGAAAGCGGCAGGATTGCCGGAAACCGATGGCCAATCCCAGAGACCGTTACCAAGCATACCATAGACGTCTTGCAGGCGTAGCCAACCACTATCAGCAGGCTTTGCGAAGTGAGTCATGAGAAAAACGAGCCAAGCTGCCTCGTCTAAATTGCCGTTCGCGACATGCAGGGCAACAGCCCGCTCTGGGTTGAAGAGCGCGTCATGAGGGTCTGCGCGCCTCGGTGAAATCGGACGTAATTGGACAAGTCTGTAGTAATCTTCCCTGCGGACGCTGGCGATGAACTGAAGCACTAGTGTATCAAGCGCCCTTGGATCCTGAACACCTGGCAGCGGTCGTGTTTGGGCCGAATGTGCGAGAAGACGAGCCCTGAATTGCTGACGTTGCGCGTTTCTTTTTGGCCAGGTCATTTCGGTATTCCATGAATTAGGACGAGGAGTTTTTTTTGGTCGCCGGTGGCAGGTCGTTAACAAACTGACGATACACCGCATTTGAAAAACTTGATCTCAAATCCGACAAGTCCTCGCGCCGTCGCCTTGCCCAATGCACTTGGAGCAGCCGCACTATGTCGGCCCAATACGGGTCACCTATAGCGTCTTCGGCCCTGAAGATTTCTCCGTCTCTGATACGCCTCTCAGCATCAAGTAGCTTAGGAATCAATGCAAAAGGATTACCAGAAGGCATCTCGGGCATTTCGTTTGTCCTCTGATGGCCTTCGTCACTGTACCTTTTTACCGCTTCAGTGTGTTCGCCATAGATGTGCATCGAGCCAACATGGTGAATAAAGGTGCCGAGCTGCACCCCAAGTCGAGAGGCAAACATTTCCTGAAGCATCGTGAAACAGAATATGTCATGAGGCAGACCCCAGTATGCGTCATTGGACCTCATAGTCGCCGA
The DNA here is from genome assembly GCA_964627355.1 of uncultured Rhodobacterales bacterium. Taxonomy (GTDB): domain Bacteria; phylum Pseudomonadota; class Alphaproteobacteria; order Rhodobacterales; family Rhodobacteraceae; genus JBBQXK01. Next base: position 3,246 of record CAZVIS010000010.1, on the reverse strand, counting down.
CATATGTAATTGGTCACCGCGCAGATGAAGCTGCATGGTAGTCGTGCAAGGGATTTCTTTCTTTTCGACAGCAATATCTTCGGCATCAAAGAGCTGGATTACTGCACGACGACTGCCGGGCCTACGAGCGAGCAAGTCAGCAACGTTCTCAATCTGATTGATGCTGCCGTTCTTTCGAAGAAGTCGAGGGCCATAGGCGCCTTGAAGCACTCCATCCACTGCATCGTCCTCGTACCGGCGAATGTAATGCTTGATGAAATCAAGCTGATCCGACCCGGAGAGGTACCACAGAAGTTCACCAATCGCGCTGAATGGCTTCCCCCGATCTTCTGATCGGCTCAGTCGCGATCTTGGCTGCCGAATTCTCAGTGTCACTCCGAGGCATTCGAGCGTGCCTCCCCTGGTGCCATGATTCGTCGAGCCCTCTTCAAGCACTCTTTTATAGAGCTCGATTAAGACGTCATCGAGGCTGTCGCCGACTATCTCCATAAAGGCAAACTCTCTGCTCGAACCGTTGGCCGGTCACTCAACATCATGTTGTTCTTTCAGTTTACGACGGTCAAGTGAAGTTGGGGAGTATTTCAGGAGTCGTCGCGGACGTCGCGATGACTGAACAACGCCGCCGCGGAACTTGGAACTGTCGATTTGGCCCCAACCTCCCCGGTGTTCCCAACCCTGTCCCAACCTTCCGAGGGGGTTGGGGACACGGAAAAGTCGTTCAAAAACAATGGTGTCCCCAACCTCACCCCATGGTCCCAACCTTTTGCTGCACATTCATGGGGGAAAAAGGAGAAAGTTGGGAACATGCGTTTCTGTACGAAAAGGGAAGGCCCCCCGTTGGGGACACCGAGGTTGGGACCACATTGGGTCAAGCCGTTGGAATAAAATGATAACGGGATGTCCTAATCCCCTCGAAGGTTGGGACCACGCGGTCGGAGGTTGGGACTGGGGCGAGTCGCGCTTCGATTCCCGCTAGCCGCAGCGCCCCCGGTCGTTTTCGCTTTGGCGCCGACCGGCCGGATGCTATATTTTGCGGTGACCGAAGCCGAAGGCCCACAGCTTGTGAGCCTTCACGATGTACACACCGATCCCCGCGCAGGACGTGCGCCCCGAACCGGGCGCGATCTATCGGTCCTGCATCCTCGCCCTCGACCTCGGCACCACGGCCGGCTGGGCGCTCTGTAGTCATGACGGATTGATCACCAGTGGCACGGTCAACTTTCGGCCTGGCCGCTTCGACGGCGGCGGCATGCGCTACCTACGCTTCACCAACTTTCTTACTGAACTCGACCGGCTGTCGGGGCCCATCGCCGCAATCTGGTTCGAAGAGGTCCGGCGCCACGCCGGGACCGACGCGGCTCACATCTACGGCGGGCTGATGGCAACACTAACCTCGTGGGCCGAGCTGCGCGGTGTACCCTACGAGGGTGTTCCGGTCGGCACGATCAAGCGCCACGCCACCGGGAAGGGCAACGCTCCGAAGGAGGCGATGATCGCGGCAGCGCTGGCGCGCGGGTTCAGTCCCGCCGATGACAACGAGGCGGATGCCATCGCCATCCTGCTCTGGGCATTGGAGTCGCATGGGGGTGTCGGATGAGGTGGCATCCGAGGGGCTACGGCGGCCAAAGACGGGATCCCGAGCAGGTCAAGCGGGATGGGTGGCAGGAACAGGGATTGCTGGCGATTTCTGCCGAAGATCCCCGCCTTACCTGGCCCGAACGCGAACTGGTGCGTCAGCTGGGCGAAAAGCTGTATGGGCCGCGCGTGGCCGCACGGGAGGTCGCAAATGGCTGACTGGACCCCCGCCATGGTCGAGGACCGGCTCGAACGTGCCGCCGACGTGTTCCGGTCGCTCCCCGAGGTGAAGCCGCAGGGATACTTCAATGCCTGGCCCGAGTATTTCCACAGCTTCGCCGATCAGGTCGGCCAGGAACCTCGGATGCGACGCCCGAAGCCGGGCCCGCGCGACATCACGCTGGCCGAGGATGCGCTGCTCTGGCTGCGCTGGAACGAACCCGGCGACGCTCGCCTGCTCTGGCTGCGGGCGAACCGCAAGCAGTGGAAGCCGATCTGCTGGGAGTTGGGCATCAGCCGCGCCACCGCGAACCGGCGCTGGCAGTACGGCATCGCGGTCATCGTCTGGCGACTGAACGGGAGGCGAGTGCCCGGGAAGCGGTCGATGGAGTTCGTGGTTGCCCGCGCGGCTCAGTGAGCGTGTCAAGGCTCGGCAGGCGCGCGAGACAATTTCCGGCGAGACACCAGACAGCGAGACTGATCGCCCGGCTGACGCTATCCATGGCGATATACTCGGGGTCGTGCGCTCGGGCGAAGCGGGGCTGATCCGAGGTGGATACCCCCGCTGGCTTCTGGAGTCCGGCCAGGGTCCAACCCGAGGGAGTTTCCGGTTCCTTCCGGGCAATACTCGTATGCTGGCGGGCGAAGCGCGGCGCATCGCTAGCGGCAGGGCCGGATTTTTGGGAAGCCACCAAGAAGCCAGCGCCGACCTGACCTGCCTGAAACTCTGCAAATTCAAACCCTTGATGCTGGACACCCCCGGTGGCCGCTGGACCCCGCTTGGAGTCCAGTCTGGACCCCGGAGTCCGAAAGCCAGGGGTATCCACCTTGATCCGAGGAATGACCCGCTGATGACGCTGAGCTTCGCCCCCGAGCGGATCGAGATGTGGCCGCTGGCCAAGCTCCAGCCCTACGCCCGCAATGCCAAGGCGCATGGGGCGGACCAGGTCGCGAAGATCGCCGCCAGCATGGCTGAGTTCGGCTGGACCGTGCCCTGCCTCGTCGGAGAGGACGGCGAGTTGATCGCGGGCCATGGCCGGGTCCTGGCCGCCACGAAGTTGGGTCTGACCGAAGCGCCGGTGATCGTGCTGGGCCATCTTACCGAGGCGCAACGGCGGGCCTACCGGATCGCCGACAACAAGCTGACCGAACTCGGTACCTGGGACGAGGCGCTGCTCTCGGCGGAACTGAACGATCTGCTGGCTGAGGATTTCGACTTGTCGCTGGTCGGGTTTTCCGACGGCGAGTTGGACAAGCTGCTGGCCTTCGTGCCGGAAGAGGACGGGCAAGAAGGTGGCGCCGGGGGCTCCGTGCCGCCGGTGACCATCCCTGAACCGCCGCGTAATCCAGCATCGCGAACCGGCGATCTGTGGATCCTCGGCGATCACCGGCTCCTTTGCGGCGACAGCACCAGTGCTGCTGATGTGCGCCGTCTGATGAATGGCGAGCGGG
>CAZVIS010000009.1:2505-29443 GCA_964627355.1 uncultured Rhodobacterales bacterium | reverse complement strand
TGCGGGCGCAGGGTCGATCCGGTGATGGTCAGGCGGCGGATCATCACGTCGGCGAAGTTCAGCTCGACCTTGGCGCCCAGAAGAAGCGCGATCTGCACGAGCCGCCCGTCATCGGCCAAGGCCTTGACGTTGCGCGGCAGGTAGGGCCCGCCGACCATGTCGAGGATCAGGTTCGCCCCGCCCTCGCGCCGCATCGCGTCTTCCCAGTCGTCGGTGCGGTAGTTCCACGCCCAATCGGCGCCGAGCCGCAGGCAGGCCGCGCATTTCTCGGGCGAACCGGCAGTGGCGAAGACGCGCGCGCCCATGGCGGCGGCGATTTGGATCGCGGTCGTCCCGATCCCCGAAGTGCCGCCGTGGACGAAGAACCGCTCTCCCGCCGAAAGGCCGCCGCGCATCACGGCGTTCGACCAGACGGTGAAGGCGGCCTCGGGCAGGGCCGCGGCCTCGCGCAGGCCCATCCCGGCGGGCACCGGCAGGGCGTGGTCGGCGTGGGTCACCACATATTCCGCATAGCCGCCGCCGGGCAGCAGCGCGCAGACGGCGTCACCTTCCTTCCAGCGGGTCACCCCGGCCCCCACCTCGACCACATGCCCCGACGCCTCGAGCCCCGGCAGGGGAGAGGCGCCGGGCGGCAAGGGGTACTTGCCTTCGCGCTGCAAGGCATCGGGGCGGTTCACCCCGGCGAAGGCCACGCGGATCACGATCTGGCCGAAGCCGGGCACCGGGATCGGGCGGTCGCAGGGTTGCAGCACGTCGGGGCCGCCGTGGGCGGTGATCTCGACCGCCGTCATCATGTGGGGCAGGGTCATGTCGTCCCTCTCAGGTGCGCATGCGGCCGGGCAGATCGTCCGCCGCCTCGGTCCCCTTTGGCATGCGGAGCTTTTCCATCAGCTTAACCGGACCGGCAAAGATCGCCTTGGCGACCGGATTGTCGCGCACGGCGGCCTTGGCCTTTTCGATCCGCATCACATCCTCGATCCGGCGGTCGAGGAAGTCCCAGGTCGCCTGATGCCCGGTGCTGTCGTCGCCCAGCCAGAACAGGACCGTCGCGGCATGGACGCCCGAGAGCGTCGCCCGCTTGGTGTACCAGTTGATGTCGCGCGAGGTGTCGCCAAGCGCCGTCCAGATCGCATCCGCCGTGCCCCAAAGCGCCCGCGCCCCGTCCGCCGCATGCATCGGCAGGGCAAAGAGCGTGGCGCCGCGGCGCACCAGTTCCTTGTCGGCGATCACCTCGATCCGCGCCCGCACGGCATAGGCGATACGGTCACGGTAGCGCACCTCGGACAGGTTGGCGGCGCGCAGCCGGTCGGCCATGGCCGCGTCGCCCTGCCGGTGGAAGGCCAGCGCGAGATCGACCCCGCCGCGCGGGAAAAGGGCGCGCGCCAGCCCCTCGGCCACGCCGACATCCTGGGCGGCCGCCTTCAGGGTGGCAGCGGACCAGCCATCGAAGGGGACATGCGGCAGGGCGGCGGCGAGGATAAGGGCCTTGACGTCGGGGGCGGGGTCTTCGGTCATCGGGCGGTCCTTTCGGCGGTGTTGCGGGCAGTGGACAGGGGGAACGCGCTTTGTTATAGCCCGCCAGCCTGCACAAGACAGTGCAACTCTAGCTTAGGAAGGTGGTGACAACCACATGCAGGTCAGCGTTCGTGACAACAACGTCGAACAGGCCCTTCGGGCCCTGAAGAAGAAGCTGCAGCGCGAAGGCGTGTTCCGCGAAATGAAGCTCAAGCAGCATTTCGAGAAACCCTCCGTCAAGCGCGCGCGGGAACAGGCCGAGGCAATCCGCCGGGCCCGTAAACTCGCCCGCAAGAAGGCGCAGCGCGAGGGCGGTCTCTAAGACCCCTTTCGACGGCGATGCTGGGGCGGGGCAACCCGCCCACCCGATCGACCCCCGCGGGCCCTGCCCCCGGGGGTTTGTCATTTTTCGGGGGGCGGGGATGATGCGAGTCGAGCTGGATTGCACGGGGTGGGCGGACAAGGCCGCCGCTTGGGAGGGCCTGATCAGTGCGCTCGACCCGATGGAAGGACACGGGCGGAACCCGGATGCGCTTTGGGACGGGTTGCTTGGCGGCCTTCTGACGACCGAGAGACCGCTGGTCGTCGTGATTCGTGGTCAGGCGCAGCCCAAGGTCTTTGCGGCGCTTCTGCAGATGCAGGACGTCTTTACCGACGCCCGCGAAACGGAGGGCGAGGATGTACGGCTGGACCTTGGTGGGATCACGCAAGCACCGGCGCGGCGCTGACCCACCACGCCGGTCTGGCGCGCGACAGAGCGTCTGCTGCCCGCATCGCCGCTTCCATCGCCGCAAACAGCCCAAAGCCGGTAGCGCCCGAGCCGGACATGCGGGCGAGGAGGCAGCCGGGCTGGTGGCTGAGGGCGGCGAGTGTGTCGGCGATGGCGGGGACGAGGGCGATGGCGGGGGGCTGGAGGTCGTTGCGCTGGTGGCCGAGCCAGCGGGCCAGTGCGGCGGCATCGGCGAAGCTGGGGACCTCGGGCAAGGGCGCGTTGTCGCGGCGGGTCAGGGCGGCGAAGACGGCGGGGGTGGGGACCGCCACGCCGGGGTTGGCGAGGACGAGCCAGGCGGGGGGCAGGGCGGGCAGGGGGGAGAGGATTTCGCCCACACCCTGCATCCGGACCGGTCGGCCGGTGAGGCAGACGGGGACGTCGGCGCCAAGGCGCAGGATCTCGGCGGGGGCGGGCAGAGCGCGGCCCGTGAGGTCTGCAAGCGCCTTGAGCGTTGCCGCCGCATCGGCAGAGCCGCCGCCGATGCCCGAGGCGACGGGGAGGACCTTGTCGAGCGTCAATGCCGCCGTGACCCCCATCAGGCGGGCCGCACGCAGGACGAGGTTGTCGTCGGTGACGGGCAAGTGCCGCGCCTGCGGACCGGTAACCTGCAGCGTCAGGCGGTCGGAGGGGGTGGCACTGACCGTGTCGCCCACCCCTGCGAACACCACGAGACTGTCGAGCAGGTGATACCCGTCCGCCCGCCGTCCGGTGACGTGCAGCGCGAGGTTCACCTTGGCCGGGGCGAAGGCGTCAGTCGGCATCCGGGGCAGGTGCCGGGGCAACCCCGGGCTCGGGCGTCGCTGGCGCCACGGGAACGGTCGGAGGCGGCGCCTCGGCTGCAACCTCTTGCAGGGCGGGCGCCCCTTCCTCGACCAGAACGGCGTCAAGGCCGATCTCGAGCTTTTTCCGGATGCGGGCGGCCAGATCCTCTTCCGGGTCGAAGGACAGCGCGCGCCGCCACTGGAAGCGTGCCTCCATCTTGCGGTCGACCGCCCAGTAGACGTCCCCCAGATGGTCGGTCACCGTCGGGTCCACGGGTTCCAGAAGCGAGGCCCGCTCCATTGGCTCCAGCGCCTCGGCATAGCGGCCAAGGCGGAACAGTCCCCAGGCAAGGCTGTCCACGATGTAACCCGAATCGGGCGACTGCGCGACCGCACGCTCGATCATCGAAAGCGCCTCGACGAGGTTCTCGTTGCGGTCGATGTAGGAGTAGCCGAGGTAATTGAGGACCTGCGGCTGGTCGGGGTTCAGCGCGAGGGCCTGGCGGAAATCGGGCTCGGCGCGGGCCCAGTCCTTCAGACGCTCATGCGCGATGCCGCGGCTGTAATAGATGCCCCAGTCCTCGGGCTTGGGTTCCCCTGCCAGCGCCACGGCCGCGTCGTAGGACGTGATCGCCTCGGCCCACCGTTCCTCGCGCCGCAGCGCATCGGCCAGCGCCAGATGCACCGACACAAGATCGGCATTGCTGCGCGTCAGGGCGCGCAGCACCTCGAGCGCGGCCTCGGTCTGGCCGGACGCCTGCAGCGCACGAGCGCGGCCCAGTTCGGCGGCGAAGAAGCCATCCTCGCCGGGCGGGATCGAGGCATAGGCCTCGACCGCAAGGCCGTACTGCTGCTGGTTCTCAAGCATGGCGGCAGACAGGAGAACCGCCTCGGCGTGGTCGGAACGGAGGTAGGCGGCGATGCGGGCGTAAAGCAGGGTGTAGCCGTCATCCGCCTCGCCGTTCAGGGCGAGGGCAAGGGTGAAGAAGGTCTCGGACAGTCCTTCGGTCGCGCTGCGGGCGATGGTGTAGGGCAGCGTTTCGCCGGCCACCAGGCGGTCCCTGATTGCGGCGATGGCGGGGTCCACCTCGACGGCAAAGCCTTCGTCCAGCAGCGCCACGGCGTCGGCGTTCTTTTCCAGTTGCGACAGGATCTGCACCCGCGCGATCAGGCCACGCCGGGTCAGCCTGAGTTCGCCTGCGGCGCGGCCTGACAGGATGTCATCCGCCCCCTCGAAATCGCCGACCGAGGCGAGGGCCAGCGCCTTGTGGTACAGGCCGAACGCCTTGACCCCCTCGGTCCTGGCCAGCTTGTCGAATTCGGCGGTTGCCTCGGACATCCGGCCCCGTCCAAGTTCGGCCCAGGCCCGGGTCAGCCCGTCGAGCAGCATCCCGATGGAGCGCCCTGCGTCGAGGTCGGCGAGGATCGCGGGAAATTCGCCGCGTTGCGCCTGATCGGCCAGCAGGGCCAACTGGGCGGCCTGCGATGTGGCGCCTGCACCCTGCATCCGTCGCGCGACGGCGACCGCCGCATCCATGTTCCCCGCCGACAGATGCGCGAGGATCGCCCCGTCCATCAGGGCCGCATTGGCCGGATCGGCCAATAGGGCGCGGGTGAACCAGGTGGACGCCTCGCGGTAGTCGCTGTTCGACCCGGCGATGCGCGCGGCGAGGTAAGCGCCATAGTCGCCCTCGGCCCGCGCTGCCCCCGAAAAGGGCAGGGCCAGAAGGGCGGCAAGTAGGGCAAGGCGGGACAGGCGCATGGGCAAGGCTCCGGACGGGTTCCGGCAACGCTAGCCCTGCGGGCGGGCGGTGGCAATCGGCAGCGGGGGCACAAGGGGCGCCCCTCGCGGGATTGTCACATGTTCGGGTAGTTCGGCCCGCCGCCGCCGATAGGGGTGGTCCAGACGATGTTCTGGCTGGGATCCTTGATGTCGCAGGTCTTGCAGTGGACGCAGTTCTGGAAGTTGATCTGGAAGCGGGCGTCAGTACCGGTGCCTATGACTTCGTAGACGCCTGCCGGGCAGTAGCGCTGCGCGGGTTCGGCGTATTCGGGCAGGTTGATCGCGATGGGGACCGAAGCGTCGCGCAGCTTCAGGTGCGCGGGCTGGTGCTCGTCATGGTTGGTGAAGCTGAAGGCGACGTTGGTCAGGCGGTCGAAGGACAGGACGCCATCGGGTTTGGGATAGTCGATTGGCTTGTGGTCAGCGGCCTTGCCGGTGGCGGCCGCGTCGGTCTTGCCGTGCTTGAGCGTGCCGAAAAGGCTGAAGCCAAGCGTGTTCGTCCACATGTCGAGGCCGCCGCCCACAAGGCTGGCGAGGAGGCCGTGCTTGGACCACAGGGGTTTGACGTTGCGGACCTTCTTCAGGTCGGCGGCAATCGGGCCGGTGCGGACCAGCGCCTCGTAGCCGTCAAGCTCGTCGCCCTGACGGCCGGCGTGGATGGCGACGAAGGCGGCCTCGGCGGCGGCAATCCCCGACAGCATCGCGTTGTGGTTGCCCTTGATGCGCGGCACGTTCACCAGACCGGCAGAGCAGCCCAGAAGCGCGACGCCCGGCGCCACCATCTTGGGGATCGACTGCCAGCCGCCCTCGCTGATCGCGCGGGCGCCATAAGCGATGCGCTTGCCGCCCTTGAGAAGGTCGGCGACCATCGGGTGGTGCTTGAAGCGCTGGAATTCGGCGTAGGGATAGAGGTGCGGGTTCTGGTAGTTCAGGTGGACAACGAAGCCCACATAAACCTGATTGTTCTCAAGGTGATAGATGAAGCTGCCGCCGCCGGCATTCTTGCCCAGGGGCCAGCCCATCGTGTGGGTGACCGTGCCCTCGCGGTGCTTTTCGGGGTCGATCTCCCAGATTTCCTTCATGCCGAGGCCGAATTTCTGCGGCTCCTTGCCCTTGGACAGGTCGTACTTCTCGATCACCTGTTTCGACAGCGACCCGCGCACGCCTTCGCCTAGGAACACGTATTTGCCCAGAAGCTCCAGCCCCGGCTCGTAGGACGGGCCGGGCGTGCCGTCGGGGTTCAGGCCGAATTCGCCCGCCACGACGCCTGCCACGCGGTCGCCTTGATAGACGAGGGCTGAGGCCGCCATGCCGGGGAAAATTTCGACGCCCAGCTCCTCGGCCTGCCCCGCCAGCCAGCGGCAGACATTGGCCATCGAGACGATGTAGTTGCCGTGGTTCGACATCAGGGGGGGCATCGGCCAGTTCGGGATGCGGATCTGGCCCGCCGGTCCAAGCATGTAGAAATTGTCCTGCCGCACCGGCACCTTGACGGGCGCGCCCTTGGCCTTCCAGTCGGGGATCAGCGCGTCGAGGCCTGCGGGGTCGACGACCGCGCCGGACAGGATATGCGCGCCGACCTCGGACCCCTTTTCGATGATGACCACCGACAGGTTCGCGTCGAGTTGCTTGAGCCGGATCGCCGCCGACAGGCCAGCGGGGCCTGCGCCCACGATGACCACATCGTATTCCATCTGCTCGCGCACGATCGGTTCGGACATGCCGTTCTCCTGCCTTCCCGGGTCTGACCGATGTGCCCCAAGGTCAACCGCTCGTCAATTGTGACGCAACATCACGGGGATGGCCTCTTGTCGGGTGAACCCCTTGCAAATCCGGGCTTCATCGGGTCAGTTGGACCCAAGGCACACGCAAAAGTCATGGCCCCCTTGGGCCGTGGCTTTGCTTTTTCGGGGCGGGCGCTGCTGCGGCAGGGGTCGCCTTTCGCTTGCGGGAAGGACCGATGGAGAAGATTCCGATGACGCGCGCGGGATTCACCGCGCTGGACGAGGAACTGAAGGTGCTGAAATCGGTGGAGCGTCCCGCCGTGATCCGCGCCATCGCCGAGGCGCGCGAGCATGGCGACCTGTCCGAGAACGCCGAGTACCACGCTGCGCGCGAGAAGCAGTCCTTCATCGAGGGCCGCATCAAGGAGCTGGAGGCGATGCTGTCCTTGGCCGAGGTGATCGACCCGACGAAGCTGTCGGGCGCGGTGAAGTTCGGCGCGACGGTCACGCTGGAGGATGACGACGGCGAGGCGCGGACCTACCAGATCGTCGGGGAACCCGAGGCGGATCTGGAAAAGGGCAAGCTCAACATCCGCTCGCCCCTTGCCCGTGCGCTGATCGGCAAGGACGAGGGCGACAGCGTCGAGGTACGGACGCCCGGCGGCACGAAGTCCTATGAAGTTCTGACAATCCGCTACGTCTGAGGCACCCGAAGGGACGGCGGCATGAACGATCCTAAGGACAAGCCCCTGGACCTAGGTGTCTATGCCGCGCGGGAAGGCGGGCCGCGCCCGGTGACCGAGGTGGTGGCGGGTCTGATGGCCGTCGTCTGGGTTGTGGGGGTGGGGGCCTATTTCCTGCTGGCGCCGGGCGGGGCCGACGGCACCCTGGGAACGGTGGCGACGCTGCTGATCGTGTTCCTGCCGCTCGCGCTCTTGTGGATGGCGGTCTCGACCACGCGGTCGATCCGCGACCTGCGGGACGAGGCGGCGCGGCTGCAGGTGACGGTGGATGCGATGCGGCACGCCTATGTGCTGGCGCAACAGACCGGGTCGGGGCTGGTCAAGCCCGCCGTCGAGAAGCGGCTGGACGAGATCGCGGCGGCGCAGCGGAATACCGAGGCCCAGCTGGCCATGTTCACCTCGCGTCGCGACAACACGTTGACGGTGCCCTCGGCCGACCGCAAGGCGGCGCTGGCGGCCCCCGTCGCGACTACGGCCGAGCAGCCCGGGCTGGCCCTTGGCACGCCCGCCGAGGATTTCCGCGAGCCGCTGTCCGTCGCCGATTTCGTGCGCGCGCTGCATTTCCCCGAGAATTCCGAGGACAAGGCCGGTTTCCGTGCGCTGCGTCTGGCGCTGGAGGACCGGCGCGCGTCCAAGCTGATCCGGGCGGCGCAGGATGTGCTGACGCTGCTGAGCCAGGAAGGCATCTACATGGATGACCTCAAGCCCGACCGCGCCAAGCCCGAGGTCTGGCGGCGGTTCGCGCAAGGGGAACGCGGGCGGGCGATCGCGGCCCTGGGGGGCATCCGCGACCGGTCCTCGCTGGCGCTGACGGCCGCGCGGATGCGCGAGGACCCGGTCTTCCGTGACGCAGGTCATCATTTCCTGCGGACGTTCGACCATACCGTGCAGGAGTTCGAGAAGAACGCGACCGATGCCGAGCTGGCCGAGTTGTCCGAGACGCGGACGGCGCGGGCCTTCATGCTGTTCGGGCGGGTGACGGGGACGTTTGACTAGCAGAAGCGGGGGCCATAGGAGGCGGGGGCCAGCCCCCGCACCCCCGGAGTACTTGGACAAAGATGAGGGGGGTGTCAGGCCAGCGGGCGCACCATCGTCACGGCGGCGTCGAAGCCGAAGAGGTGGCGGAGGGGGCCGAGGCGCTCGATCCGCAGGGTGCGGAAGCCGAGACGCTCATACAGGGCGCGGGCGCGCAGGTTGGTGTCGATGACGTCAAGGCGCATCTCGCGGTAGCCCTGGGCAGCGGGGCTGCGCACCAGCGCCTCGATGAGCGCGGTGCCGACGCCTTGGCCCCGCGCATGCGCTGCGACGCAGAGGCCGTCGATCAGGAAGCGCTCGTTGTCCACCTCTCGCGTGAGGGCCCAGAGCGCCGCGCCGCGCCAGAGGGCTCCGGCCCGGCCGTAGGTCCGCGCCAGCGCCGCAAAGGACCCGCCCGCAAAGCCGCCAGCGCCGGTGCGAAAGCCGATCACCCCCAGAAGCTGCCCCGCGTCGTCCAGCGCCGATAGCGCGCAGTCCCCGGCCATGCTGTCGCAAAGAAAGGCCAGCGCCCGGTCCTCTGGCCCAAGAACGCGGCCCAGCTTGCTGCCGAAGGCCTGCCAGTAAAGGTGCGCAGCCTGGGCGCGGAGGGGGTCCGGCAGGCCCGTGACGACGCGCATCGCCAGCTAGCCGTCGGTCGGCGCTTCAGCCGCCTGAACCAGCAGGACGCCGTGATTCTGGTCGGCGTCATCGTCGGTGATCTTGCGGGTGGTCACCCCGGGAAGCTGCCCGAAGGCCTGCATCAGCCGCTTGGGGAACCAGGTCGAGGGCAGTGATTCGAACCCCGGCACGCCGCGCAGGATCGAGGACACGGCGGCGGCGCATTGCGATTTCGGCACCGCGCCATAGTCCAGCGCGCGCTGCATCGCGATGGCCGCCACCTCGGGCGTCACCACGATGGTCTGCTCGACCACGTCGTAGGTCTCGCGCGCATGGTAGTCGATGTAGAAGTCCACCATCTTGGGTGTCATGCCGAAGTGGACGTCGTTGCGTTCGGGCAGGCGTGGATGGCGCCACGAGCCTGCGGGATCGAACATCACCCGCTGGCCGCTGTTGATCAGAAGGCCGGCATGGGCACCCGCGCCGTTGCGCGTGCTGGTCACGGTGAAAAGCGTGATCGAGGGCGGCCCGTTGTGCACATAGGCGGCCGCCGCGACCGCCTCGGCGGGGGCATAGATGCGCTCGGCTGCGCAGCCTGCCAGCGACAGTGTCGCTGCGAGGACCAGAAGAAGGCGGCGCATGTGCAAGGCTCCGGTCGGGGGGATCAGCTGTTGACCAGCGCCATGAAGATCAGGATGCAGATCACCAGAAGCACGCCCCGCGTGACCATCCGCATGAAGCCGTCGAAGGTCTTTTCCTGCACGGTGATGTCCATCGTGCCCGAGGTGTGTTCGCCGTGGTGGCTGTCGCCGTGGTGCTGTGCGGCCATGTCGCGCGGTCCCCATTTGTCGCTTTGCACAGGCCTTAGCCCATCCGGGGGCGTCTGTCACGGGGTCGGCTGTCGCAGGAACGGGCGTCAGGTGCGACGCCACAGGGCGGCCCCGTCGGTCCGCACCTCGGCGGCGATCGCGCCCCGGGCGGCAAGATGGTTCACATGGGCCACCGCCTCGGCCAGGGCGAGGCCGTATTCGCCGGGCCGGATCTCGCGCCGGTAGAGGGTGGGGAAAAGGTCGCAGGCGGTGGCGGGGGTACTGGCGAGATGGGCCAGGATGCGGTCGAGGGCCTGTTCGTGGTCGAGGACCATCGCCGTCAGCCGGGCGGGAAGGCCGGTGTAGGGCGTCTTGTGGCCGGGCAGGATCAGGTGGTCGGGCCGGGCGAGCGGCTGGAAGGCGCGACAGGAGGCGAGCCATTCGGCCAGAGGGTCGGCGAGGGGTTCGGTCGCATAAACCCCGATATTGGCCGAGATGCCGGGCAGAAGCTGGTCGCCGCCAAGGATCAGCCCGTCGTCCTGCGACCAGAGCGTCGCATGTTCGGGCGCATGGCCGTTGCCCATGCGCACCTGCCAGCGGCGGCCTGCGAGGGTCAACACCTGCCCCTCGGCGATGCGGGTGAAGCCCGTGGGCATCGGTGCCACGACATCGGCGAAATTGAACGGCCGTTCGCTTTCGCGCCGGGCGAGCATCTCGCCCGGCATCCCGGCGCGGCGCAGGAAGGCGAGCGCTTCTGGCGAGGCGCGCTCTTGCACGTCGAGCGTCAGCATCCGCGCGTAGAGCCAGCCGGTGCGGGGGATCAGCAGTTCCGCCCCCTGCGCCTGGAACCAGCCGGCGAGGCCCACATGGTCGGGGTGGTGATGCGTCACGAGGAGCCGCGCCACCGGGCGGCCGGACAGGGGTCCGGCGAGCAGGCCCTGCCACAGTTCGCGGGTGGCGTCGGTGGCAAGGCCCGTGTCCACCAGCGTCCAGCCGTCGTCATCCGCCAGCGCATAGGCGTTCACATGGTTCAGCGCCATCGGCAGGGGCAGGCGGATCCACAGGATGCCGGGGGCCACCTCGACCGCCTCTCCCGGACCCGGGGGCGTTTCGAACGGGTGGGCGATGCCGCCGTCCACCCCGTCAGGCCGCGAGGTCGGCGTCGGTCAGCGCGTAAAGTCCTGCCGCCCCGTCACGCATCTGCGCGAGAAGTGCGGCATGTTCCGGCAGAAGCCGCAGGATCGCCACCCGCGCCAGCCGCGCCCGCGCCGGATCGGCCAGGGCCGAGACGAGGTGCACATGGCCCGACAGCACCCGCGCAAAGGCGCGCAGGTAGGGCACGGCGCCTGCGAAACGGTCAGTCATCTCTTGTGCGACCAGCGCCTCGGTCGCTTCCCGCAGCCCTTCGGCGGCGTTCCAGACGGGCGTGGCAAGGTCGGGCAAGGTGGCGCGCGCGGCCTCGGCCGCCGCCTGCACCTCGTCGATCAGGCGAAAGGCGGCCTCGCCCCCGTCCATCATCTTGCGGCCGACGAGGTCCATCGCCTGAATGCCGTTCGTCCCCTCGTAGATCGCGGTCACGCGCACGTCGCGCAGGTATTGCGCGGCGCCCGTCTCTTCGATGAAGCCCATGCCGCCGTGGACCTGCACGCCCCGGTCCGCGACCCAGATGCCGGTGTCGGTGCCGAAGGCTTTGGCGATGGGGGTCAGCAGCGCTGCGCGGGCCTCCCACTCTTCGTTGCCGGTGGCGTGGGCCATGTCGATGGCCACGGCGCACATCAGGGCGATCGCGCGGGCGGAGACGGTCTCGGCCTTCATCTCGGCCAGCATGCGGCGCACGTCAGCGTGTTCGACGATGGTGCCAGCACCACCCTCGACCGGGGTGCGGCCCTGCTTGCGGTCGGTCGCATAGGTCAGCGCGGCCTGATAGGCGGCCTCGGCAATCGCCACGCCCTGCACGGCGACGCCAAGGCGCGCGTTGTTCATCATGGTGAACATCGCCTGCATCCCGTGATGCGGCTCTCCCACCAGCCAGCCCTGCGCGCCGTCATACTGCATCACGCAGGTCGGGCTGCCGTGGAGGCCGAGCTTGTGCTCGAGGCTGACGACCTGAAGGCTGTTCCGCTTTCCCGGGGTGCCCTGCGCGTCGGGGATGAACTTCGGGACGATGAAGAGGCTGATCCCCTTGGTCCCCTTGCCGCCATCGGGCAGGCGGGCGAGCACCAGATGTACGATGTTGCCGGTAAAGTCGTTGTCGCCCCAGGTGATGTAGATCTTCTGGCCCGAGATCGCATAGGTCCCGTCGCCGAGGGGTTCCGCCTTCGTGCGCAGGGCGCCCACGTCGCTGCCTGCCTGCGGCTCGGTCAGGTTCATCGTGCCGCACCACTCGCCCGAGACGAGTTTCGGGATGTAGAGGGCCTTGAGGTCTTCGCTTGCATGATGCTCCAGCGCCTCGATCTGGCCTTGGGTCATCAGGGGGTTGAGTTGCAGGGACATGCAGGCCGACCCGATCATCTCGTTCACCGCCGAGGTGACGGCCATCGGCAGGCCAAGGCCGCCATGTTCGGGACTGGCGGCGATGGCCATGAAGCCGCCGTCCGCGAGCGCCCGGTATCCTTCGGCAAAACCCGGAGAGGTGCGGACGATGCCGTTTTCCAGCCGCGCCGGATGCTTGTCGCCCGCGCGCTGCAGGGGGGCGAGGTCGGTCTCGCAGAGCTTCGCCGCCTCGGCCAGGACGGCCTCGACCGTGTCGGGGGTGGCATCGGCGAAACGCGGGGTGTCGGTGACGCGCGCAAAGCCAAGAACGTGCTGCAGGAGAAAGCGGTATTCGGCAAGCGGCGCGCGGTAGGGCATGGGTGTCTCCGTCAGGGGCGTCTTGTGCCGCCCGGTCCAGCCAGGCTATAGGCCCGGCGACGATGCCAGACTGCGCGCGGGCTGGCGATACGACAAGCGCAACGCTGCGTCACGGAAACGGCCTGCCAATGACAATCGCGCTAGCGGATCACGCCGAAGGGGTCAAGGCGGCGGCCCGCCTGCTGGCCACGGGCGCGCTGGTCGCCTTTCCGACCGAGACGGTCTATGGATTGGGCGGGGATGCGCGGTCGGAGGCTGCGGTGGCCGCGATCTATGCGGCCAAGGGGCGGCCTGCGTTCAATCCGCTGATCGTGCATGTGGAGGGGGTCGCGGCGGCGCGTCGGCTGGCGGTGTTCGATGCCCGTGCCGAGCGTCTGGCCGAGGCGTTCTGGCCCGGGCCCCTGACGCTGGTCCTGCCGCTGCGCGAGGGGGCTGGGCTGGCGGAGGCGGTGACGGCGGGGCTGGAGACGGTCGCGATCCGGGTACCCTCCCATCCCTTGGCGCAGGCGCTGCTGGCGGCCTTTGGCGGGCCTTTGGCCGCGCCCTCGGCCAACCCGTCGGGCCGGGTCTCGCCGACCACGGCGGCGCATGTGATGGAAGGGCTGGGGGGCCGGATCGCTGCGGTGCTGGACGGCGGGGCGTGCCGGGTGGGGGTGGAATCGACGATCGTGGGGCTGGCGGGGGGCCCGCGCCTCTTGCGCCCCGGCGGCGTGCCGGTGGAGATGATCGAGGATGTTCTGGGCGAGGTGCTGGTGACTGGCGGCGACAGCACCCGCCCCACCTCTCCGGGCCAGCTCGCCTCGCACTACGCCCCTGCCGCCCGCCTGCGCCTGAACGCCGAGAGGCCGGAGGCGGGCGAAATCTGGATCGGCTTTGGCCCGGGTCCGGAGGGCCTGTCGCTCTCGCCCACCGGAAACACCGACGAAGCCGCCGCCCGCCTCTTCGCCGCGCTGCGCGAGGCGGATGCGCTGGCGGGCCCGGGGGGGCGGATCGCGGTAGCCCCGGTGCCCGAGACGGGCCTCGGCCGCGCCATCAATGACCGCCTCCGCCGCGCGGCCGCGCCACGTGCATAGAAAGGCGGTGGGCAGCCCCCCCTCCCTTTGTCAGGGGCGCGGCGGCTGCACCAGTCCGCGCTGCACCGCCGGGCGGTCCAGGAATCGGTCGAGATAGGCGGGGACGTTCGCAAGTTCGGCCCAGCCGGTGATCTCTCCCGCCTTGTAGAAATCGCGCAAGGTGCGCAGCCAGGGCGCAATCGCGATGTCGGCGATGGAGTAGTCGCCCGCCACCCAGTCCTTGCCCGCCAAGGCCCCGTCCAGCACGCGCAGCAGGCGCGCGGCCTCGGCCCGGTAGCGGTCCTTGGGGCGCGGGTCCTCGATCTCTTTGCCGGCGAAGGTGTGGAAATAGCCCAGTTGCCCGAACATCGGGCCGAGGCCCCCCATCTGGAACATCAGCCATTGCAGGACCTCGTACCGGTTCGCCTGCGGCATGAGGTGTCCCGTCTTTTCCGCCAGATAGATCAGGATTGCCCCGCTTTCGAACAGGGGCAGGGGCCGCCCGCCGGGGCCGTTGGGATCAATGATCGCGGGGATCTTGTTGTTGGGGTTCAGGGACAGGAAGGCCGGGCTCATCTGATCGTTCGCGCCGAAATCCACGAGATGCGCGTCGTAAGGCAGCCCCGTCTCTTCCAGCATGATCGACGCCTTGACCCCGTTCGGCGTGGGCAGTGAGTAAAGCTGGATCGCCCCGGGCGTGCGCGGGGCCCAGCGGGCGGTGATCGGGAATTCGGCGAGATCCTGCATGGCGGCCACTCCTTGGGTTCGGCTGTTGCAGATAATCACATATTCTGGGTGCATTAATGTCTCGCGCTGGTAGATTGCCGCCGCGGCTCTGTGCAAATGCGCAGGGAACGACGCCGGAACAGGCGCGGAAAATCACGAGGGAACGGAAGAATGATAAACGAATTCAAAGCCTTCATCGCCAAGGGCAATGTCGTTGACCTGGCGGTCGGTATCATCATCGGGGCGGCGTTCACGGCCATCGTCAACAGCCTGGTCTCTGACCTCATCAACCCGATCATCGGTCTGATCACCGGCGGGGTCGATTTCTCGAACCTGTTCATCGACCTTTCGGGGGCCAATCCGGCCTCGCTCGCCGCCGCGCGTGAGGCGGGGCAGCCGGTCTTTGCCTATGGCGCCTTCATCACGGCGGTCATCAACTTCCTCATCATCGCCTGGGTCGTGTTCCTGCTGGTCAAGGCGGTCAACCGTCTGAAGGACGGTATGGTCAAGAAGGAAGCTGCCGCCGCCGCCGCCGTGCCCGCCGGCCCGACCGAGGTGGAACTCCTGGCCGAGATCCGCGACGCGCTGAAATCGCGCGCCTGAAGCGAAAGTTACAATACGTCGGGAAAGGCCGCCGTCATCCTCTGCCTGGCAATCAGTCAGGGGAGATACAAGATGGCGGTCAATCCGGCCCGATTCCGGGGCGGCAGCACGGGTGAGTGGCGCGTGACCTCGCAGGTCACGGTGACCGGAGAGCCGCTGCCTGCCGCCCCCTTCCTGTCCATCCGCCCGTCGCTGGACGGGCCTGATCTCGGGCTTGAGGGCTGGGAAAAGGGGCCGTGGCTTTTGCGCGGCACCAACAGCCATGTCCGCTACAGCGAGCGGGCGGAGGTCGAGGCGCTGGACGAGCGCAAGGCGATCCTTGGCCGTCCGGGTTCGACCCGCGCGGCGCTGATCCCGATCCGCAAGTCCGCGGCGTGGTGGGATCTGGCACAGGACGAGCGGCGGCGCGTGATGGAGGCGGATTCGCACCATATCGCGCAGAGCATCGCCTATCTCCCTGCCATCGCCCGGCGCCTGTACCACTGCCGCGACCTGATCGAGCCCTTCGACTTCCTCACCTGGTTCGAGTTCGCGCCCGAGGATGAGGGGTTGTTCGATCAGCTGGTCGCCAAGCTGCGCGCCTCGCCCGAGTGGGACTATGTGGACCGTGAGGTCGATATCCGGCTTGAGCGGGTCTAGATCTTCAGCGCCTCTTCCGCCGGGATCGTGTCGAGGTTCAGCGCGCGGCCCACGGCGGCATAGGTCAGCCGTCCGGCGTGGACGTTCAGCCCATGGCGCAGGTGCGGGTCGTCCGTGCAAGCCTGCCGCCATCCCTTGTCGGCCAAGGCCAGCAGGAACGGCAGCGTCGCGTTGCCGAGGCCTTGGGTCGAGGTGCGGGCGACGGCACCGGGCATGTTGGCGACGCAGTAGTGGATGATCCCGTCCACGGTGTAGATCGGGTCCTGGTGGGTGGTGGCGTGGCTGGTCTCGAAGCAGCCGCCCTGGTCGATGGCGACATCGACGATGGCCGCTCCGGGCTTCATGGAGGACAGTTGCGCGCGGGTGACGAGTTTGGGCGCTGCGGCCCCGGGCACGAGAACCGCGCCGATGACGAGGTCGGCCTCGGCCACCGCCGCTGCCGTGGCCGCCGCACTGGCATAGGCCGTGCGGAAGTCGCGGCCAAAGACATCATCGAGATAGCGCAGGCGGGGGAGCGAGCGGTCGAGGACGGTCACCTCGGCCCCCATCCCGGCCGCCACCCGCGCGGCCTGCGTGCCGACCACCCCGCCGCCGATCACCGCGACCTTGGCGGGCAGCACGCCCGGGATGCCGCCCATCAGGACACCCCGCCCGCCGTTCGCCTTTTGCAGCGCCCAGGCGCCGACCTGGGGGGCAAGGCGGCCCGCGACCTCGGACATCGGGGCCAGCAGGGGCAGCCCTCCCCGGTCGTCGGTCACCGTCTCATAGGCGATGCAGGTGGCCCCGCTGGCCATCAGGTCGCGCGTCTGGTCGGGATCGGGAGCGAGGTGGAGGTAGGTGAAGAGGACCTGCCCTTCGCGCAGGCGCGCCCGTTCGGCGGGCTGCGGCTCCTTGACCTTGACGATCAGGTCGGCGGCGAAGACTTCGTCGACCGTGCCGATCCGGGCGCCGGCGGCGAGGTAGTCGGCATCGGTGAAGCCTGCGCCCAGACCCGCCCCGGCCTCGACCGTGACACCGTGGCCATGCGCCACTACCTCTCGCGCGGCGTCGGGCGTCAGGCCCACGCGAAACTCCTGCGGCTTGATCTCCTTGGGGCATCCGATCTGCATGGGCCATCCTCCGCTGCGGTTGGGGTCATGGTGGGCCGATGCGGGGGGTGAGTCTTTGGATTCTTGGGGGGGAAGGCGGGCTGAGATCGAAGAATCTGCGGCCAAAGGTGCTGCTGACCGGTTTTCCTGCGCGCCATGCCTCGCACTGCGCAAGCCTCTGCGTCCGCAGATGTCATCCTGCGGTCACTGGCCCGTGATGTTGCGGCACTAGCCTTGATCGGCAACCAAGGGAGGCCGCCATGCGTCAACGCAACGCCACTGTCCAGGATATCCGCACCATCATTGCCGAGCGCGTGTCGCGCCGGGGCTTCCTGCTCGGTTCGGGGGCCGGGATCGGCGCCGTTGCGGCGGGGGGCTTTGTCGGCTCGCTCTTCTCGGGTGCGGCGCATGCGCAGGCCGCCGCGTCGAGCCTGACCTTCACCGAACTGAAGCGGATCTACGACCAGACCCACCACGTCGCCGAGGGCTACAAGGCCGAGGTCGTGGCCGCCTGGGGCGATGCGATGCAGGCCGGGCAAGGGCCTGCCGATCTGCGCAAGATGACCGCCGCCGATCAGGCCGCACGCTTCGGCTACAACTGCGACTTCATCGCCTACATGCCGCTGCCCAAGGGCTCGCAGAATTCCGACAACGGGCTTCTCTGCGTGAACAACGAGTATGTCAGTTTCAACGTGATGTTCGACGACCTGCCCGATGACGGCGAGGGCGGGGCCAAGATGACGGCCGAACAGGTCGCCCTCTGCAATGCCGCGATCGGCCATTCGATCGTCGAGATCAAGCGCGAGGCCGGTGCGTGGCGCATCGTGCAGGACAGCCCGATGAACCGCCGCATCACCATGGATACAGTGATGGCGCTGTCCGGCCCTGCCGCCGGCCACGACTGGATGAAGACCTCGGCCGACCCCGAGGGCAAGACCGCCCGCGGCACCAACTACAACTGCGGTGGCGGCATGACCCCCTGGGGTACCGTGCTGACCTGCGAAGAGGGCGCTGCCGACGTCTTTGGCGGCGATCCGACCAAATCGCCCCATGCCGCCGTGCTGGAGCGTTACGGATTTGACGGGTCGGACTACTACGGTCGTGCCCGGTTTGATGACCGCTTCAACCTGGAGATCGAGCCGAACGAGCCGCATCACTTCGACTGGGTGATCGAGATCGACCCCTATGATCCGGCCTCGACCCCGGTGAAGCGCACGGCACTTGGCCGCATGGCGCATGAGGGCGCGACGGTGGTGCTGAACAAGGATGGCCGCGCCGTTGTCTACATGGGCGACGACTCGAACTACGAATATGTCTACCGCTTTGTCTCGGACGCGGCCTATGACCCGGCCAATCCGGCCTCGGCCAAGGATATCCTCGATGCCGGTACCTTGTCAGTCGCGCGGTTCGATGCGGACGGGACGATGAAGTGGCTGCCGCTGGTGCATGGGGTCGGCCCGCTGACCGCCGAGAACGGCTTTGCCGATCAGGCCGAGGTTCTGTTCAAGACGCGTCTTGCCGCCGACGCCCTGGGCGCCACGCCGATGGACCGCCCCGAAGGCGTCGAGACCAATCCGGTCACCGGCCGCGTCTATGCCAACATGACCAAGAACAAGAAGATCACCGCCGAGAAGCTGAATCCGGTCAACACCCGGCCCGAGAACCTCTTCGGCCATATCGTGGAAATGATCCCGCCGGGTGGCGCGGGCAAGGATGCCGACCACACGGCCGATACCTATGGTTGGGACCTCTTCGTTCTCTGCGGCAACCCGGCGGACCCGGCGCATGGTGCAAAGTTCCACGCCGGCACCTCGGCCGACGGCTGGTTCGTCAACCCGGACTATCTGACCTTCGATCCCCGGGGCCGGATGTTCGTTGCCACGGATGGCGCGAATGACTTCGATCTGCCGGACGGCATCTACGGGGTGGATACCGAAGGCCCGGCGCGCGGCCTTCCGAAGTTGCTGTTCGCCTGCCCCTCGGGCGCCGAGGCCGCAGGCCCGTGCTTTACCCCCGATGGCACGACGCTTTTCGTCAGCGTGCAGCACCCTGCGGAAAACAGCGACACGCTGGCCACGGCGACGACCCTCTGGCCCGATTTCGCGGAAGGGGGCGTGCCGCGCCCGGCGGTGGTGGCGATCCAGCGCGTGGATGGTGGCGAGGTGGCCGCCTGACGGGCACAGGCGCGGGCTGTGCCGCCCGCGCCCAAAATCCTTAAGCAAGGATTTTGGCAATTTTCTTGCTTAAGAAAATTGCATCGCGTGGCGGGAACCGTCAGTCTTCCGCTTCGGGGCGGTGAAACGCCCCGGTTGCCGAAAGCACGCGCCATGTCCGACCTCGACGCCACCGACCGCCGCATCCTGACCGTCCTTCAGAAAGAGGGGCGGATCACCAATGCCGAACTGTCGGAGCGCATCAACCTGTCCCCCTCGGCCTGCCACCGCCGCGTCCAGCGGCTGGAGGAAGAGGGGTACATCGGGTCCTACGTCGCCCTTCTCGACGCCCGCCGGATGGGCAAGCCCACGACCGTCTTCGTCGAGATCACCCTGCAAAGCCAGTCCGACGAGGTCCTCGACGCGTTCGAGCGCGAGGTGGCGCGCGTGCCGGACATGCTGGAATGTCACCTGATGGCGGGGACGGCGGATTACCTGCTGAAGATCCTCGCGCAGGACACCGAGGATTTCGCGCGCATCCACCGCCAGTACCTGACCCGCCTGCCGGGAGTGGCGCAGATGCAGTCCTCCTTCGCGCTGCGCACGGTGTTCAAGACGACAGCGCTGGCGGTCTGAGGGCGGCGGCGGTCACGGGGTCGGCGGGCAGGAAGGCCTCTACGGCGATCTCGGACAGGCCCACGTCGAGGGGCGTCCCGAAGACCGTGGTGGTGGAGAGGAACGAGAGCGGCCCTGCCGGGGTGGCGAGAACCAGCGGCACGAAAAGCCCATGGGCGAGGACCCTCGGCGCGGGGCCCCTTGCACGGTACGGCAGCGCAGCAAGTTCCGCCCGCAGGTCCGCCAGCACCGGATCCGCCGTCGCCGCCACCTGCCGGTCCAGCCGGTGCAGCACATGCGCGCGCCAGTCGGGCAGATTCAGGATGCGCGGCGCGAGGCCCTCGGGGTGGAGGCTGAGGCGCAACACATTCACCGGCCCCTCCATCAGATGCGCCGCCACCCCCGCCATCAGCCCCATCGCCGCCTTGTTCGCCACCAGAAGCGTCCAGTGCCGGTCCACCGCCAGCGCGGGATGGGGCGCATGCGCCTCGACCACCCGTGCCACGATGCGCTGCACCTCCTCGCGTCCCGGCCCCTCGGCCGCATCCGGATAGACCGGCGCAAAGCCAGCCGCCCCCAGCATCTGGTTCCGGTCGCGCAGCGGCACCTCCAG
The DNA here is from genome assembly GCA_964627355.1 of uncultured Rhodobacterales bacterium. Taxonomy (GTDB): domain Bacteria; phylum Pseudomonadota; class Alphaproteobacteria; order Rhodobacterales; family Rhodobacteraceae; genus JBBQXK01. The sequence continues at coordinate 9,365 of CAZVIS010000009.1, read as the reverse complement.
CGTCTCGGCCAGCCGCAGCACCATCTCGCGGCTGGGGTTTGCCCGTCCGGATTCGAGAAAGCTGAGGTGGCGCTGCGAGATCTCGGCCTCGGCCGCCAGATGCAGCTGGCTGAAGCGGCGACGGCTTCGCCAGAGGCGGAGGTGCTGGGCGAAGTGATGCGGGATCTGCGTCATGGGCCGAGAGTGGCGCGGAGGGGTCCCGTGTTCAATGACCTGGCAGGTAATCGACGGGGGGCGGGGGCGGCGGGCAGTCTGGCCGTGCCTTTGCGAAGGCGGAACCTTGATGGAAAGGATACCCCATGTCGAATGCCAATTCTCCCGCCGCGACCGCCCTGCCGCTTGCCACCATCCTGCGCCTTGATGCGATCACCTGCCTCCTGATGGGCGCCCTCCTGCTGGCCGCCGCCGGGCCGGTGGCGGCGCTCACCGCCCTGCCCCAAGTGCTGCTGTTCTGGGCGGGGGTTGCCCTTTTCCCCGTTGCCGCCTTCATGTGGCTGACCGCCTCGGGGCGGCTGCCGGGGCGGTGGCCGGTCATGGTGGTCGTGCTCGGCAACCTTGGTTGGGTGACGGCGAGCCTCGCGGTGGCGCTGATGCTGTCGCCGAATGCCCTGGGAGTCGTGTTCCTGCTGGGACAGGCGGCGGCGGTGCTGGGGTTTGCGGTGCTGGAGGGTCAGCGCAGCCGGGAAAGCAGCGACAGGTTGGCATAGCCGTCGGGCACTAGCCCCTCTGCCCGCTGAAAGGCCCGAACGGCGGCAATGGTGTTCGGGCCGATCTTGCCATCCACGCCGAGGGTGTCGTAGCCCGCCGCTGTCAGGCGGGTCTGCAACTCCTGCCGCTCGGCCAGTGTCAGAACTCTGTCCTCGCGTGGCCACTCACCCCGGATCGGGGGCCCGCCCCGCAGCCGGTCGGCCAGATGCCCCACGGCGATCACATAGGCATCGGCGGTGTTGTAGCGCTCGATCACCTGGAAGTTGGGAAAGATGAGGAAGGCCGCCCCTTCTGCCCCGGCGGGGAGGAGGACCGAGGCGGGCACGCCCGGGTCGGGCAGGTCGGCGCCGTCCCAGGTCCGCACCCCCGCCGCCTGCCAGAAGGGCACCGGATGTTTCACCCGCTCTCCCGTCGCGGCATAGTCGAAGGCTTCGGGCAGCCGCACCTCAACCCCCCAGGGATGCCCTTTCGTCCAGCCGAAACCGGCAAGGTAGGCGGCGGTCGAGGCCAGCGCGTCGCTCGGATCCTCCCCCCAGACATCGCGCCGCCCGTCGCCGTCGAAGTCCACTGCGCGCGACAGGAAAGACGAGGGCATGAACTGTGTATGCCCCATGGCGCCCGCCCAACTGCCACGCATCCGGTCGGGCGTGACCTCTCCGGCGGCGAGGATGCGCAGGGCGGCCAGAAGCTCGCCCTCGAAGTAGGCCGCGCGGCGGCCGTCATAGGCGAGGGTGGCCAGCGCCGAGAGAGTGGGCGTGGTGCCGCGAAAGCTGCCGTAGGCGGATTCGAGGCCCCAGATGGCGGCGACGATTTCCTTCTCGACGCCGAAGCGGTCCTCGATCTGCTGAAGTGTCCCGGCGTTCGCGGCCAGCGCCCTGCGCCCGTTCTGAACACGGTCCTCCGATACGGCGGTGTCGAGGTAGTCCCATATCGCCTTGGTGAACTCGGCCTGATTGCGGTCCCGCTCGATGATCTTGGGGTCAAAGGTGAGGTCCGCCAGCCCCGCATCGAGCGTGGCGACGGGGATTCCTGCTGCCGAAGCCCGTGTCCGGAACCCTTCGGCCCAGAGGCGCAGTCCCTCGGTATCGGCCGCGCCCGCCGGTGTCGCCATCGCCATCCCCATCGCCAGAAGAATGCCCCGCATCGCCTGCCCTTTTGTTTTGGAAGGGAGTGTAGCGGGCGGGGAGGGGATGGGGAACCGGAGAGAAGGCAGGGCTGAAAACCAAGGTGAAGTCGCCCGGCTACTCTCTCTCGCACTGGCAGGGGCCATCGCCCCTGCCACGCGCTGCCCTGTCCACGTTTCCGCCGGGACGCCAAAGCGTTCCGGCCCGCGCCTGCCTGCCCGTGGCAGGCGCGGTCGCGCCCGCCAGGCAGGCGCAGGCCTCTGGTGTGCTTGTTGAAATGGTCGGTGTGGCACCGTCCCGATAGCGCGGAGCGAAGGCAGTGCCTTCGCTTGTCCCCGCGCGAAGCCGTTGCTCGTTCAGGATCTGGCTCGGGCTTTCCAATATGGCGCGCGTCGCCCGTGTTCCCCGAGTACCCGGCCTACTTCCGCCGCCGCGTCACCTTGCGCACCTTCGCCTCGCGCGCGGCGAAGCGGCCGGGCATGCGGGCACTGCCCTTGCCCCGCACGGCGCGCCCCCCGGCGGGCAGGGCGCGGTCCTCGATTTCCAGAAGCTCCAGCAGCAGCCCGCCCGTCACCGGCACCGCCTCGGACAGGCGCACCGTCACCCGCGCGCCCGCCCGGATCACCGTCCCGGTATCCGCCCCCATCAGGGTCTGCGTCGCGGCGTCATAGTGGAAATACTCGCGCCCGACCTCGCGGATCGGCACCAACCCGTCGGCTCCCGTCTCGTCCAGCTTCACGAAGAGGCCGAACTTCTGCACGCCCGAAATCCGCCCGGTGAACTCCTGTCCGATCCGGTCCGAGAGATAGGCGGCGAGATAGCGGTCCGTCGTGTCCCTCTCGGCCATCATCGACCGGCGCTCGGCGTCCGAGATCAGCTTGGCCGTCTCCTCCAGCATTTCGATATCGGCAGGCGTCAGGCCATCCGCGCCCCAGCCATGCGCAGCGATCAGGGCCCGGTGCACGATCAGGTCGGAATAGCGCCGGATGGGACTGGTGAAATGCGCGTAGTTCCGCAAGGCGAGGCCGAAATGGCCGAAGTTCTGCGGGTGGTAATAGGCCTGCGGCAGGCTGCGCAGGGTGGTGATGTTGAGAAGCTCGTCGTGGTCCGTCCCCTCGGCCTGCGCGAGCAGGCGGTTGAGGTGCGCGGTCTTGAGGACCTGCCCCTTGGCGAGGGTGAAGCCCGAGGCCTCGGCCACCTCACGCAAAGCATCCAGCTTCTCGGGGCTGGGTTCCTCATGCACGCGGTAAAGGAGGGGGGTTTTCAGGCGGATCAGCTCTTCGGCGGCGCAGACGTTGGCGAGGATCATGAACTCTTCGATCAGCCGGTGCGCGTCGAGGCGTTCGCGGAAGGCGACCGAGACCACGTTCCCCGCCTCGTCCAGCACGATCTTGCGTTCCGGCAGATCGAGGTCGAGCGGTTGGCGGGCGTCCCGCGCCCGGGCGGCGGCGGCATAGGCGCCGTAGAGGGGGCGCAGGATCGGGTCGAGCAAGGGCTCTGTGATGTCATCCGGCGCGCCGTCGATGGCGGCCTGCACCTGCCCGTAGTGCAGGGATGCCACCGACCGCATCAGGCCCCGCACGAAACGGTGGCTGATCTTGTGGCCATCCCGGTCCAGCCGCATCCGCACGGCAAGACAGGCGCGGTCCACGCCGCCGAGGAGGGAGCAGAGGTCCCCGGACAGCCGGTCCGGCAGCATCGGCACTACCCGGTCGGGAAAGTAGGTGGAGTTGCCCCTTGTGCGCGCCTCTCGGTCAAGCGCCGACCCGGGGCGGACGTAGTGGGCGACATCGGCGATGGCGACCCAGACGACCCAGCCGCCGGGGTTGTCGGCCTCGGTATCCGGGGCGGCGTGGACGGCATCGTCGCGGTCGCGGGCGTCGATGGGGTCGATGGTGACGAGGGGCAGGTCGCGCAGGTCGGTGCGGGTGCAAAGGGGGGCCTCGGTCGCCACCTCGGCCTCGGCCAGCACGGCGTCGGGGAAGCGGTCGGGGATGCCGTGCTGGTGGATGGCGATGAGGCTGACGGCGCGGGGGCCGGAGGGATCGCCGAGGCGCGAGACAATCCGCGCCTGCGGCAGGCCGAGGCGTTTGGGCCCGGCACTCTCGGCCTCGACCAACTCGCCGTCGCGGGCGCCCATGGTGGCGTCGCGGGCCACGCGCCACTCCTTGTCCTGCCCCTTGTCGATCGGCACGATCCGCCCGCCGTCAGATCCGGCGCGGAAGATGCCCAGCATCCGCGCGGAGGGCGCGCCGATCTTGCGGATCAGCCGCCCCTCGTGGCTGAACCCGTCGCCTTGCACCGGCGTCACGCGGGCAAGGATGCGGTCGCCTGCACCCATTGCGGGATCCGTCGCGCGGGTGACCATCAGGATGCGCGGCGCCGCGCCCACGCCATCCCATTCCAGCGCGCGCGCCACCAGATCGCCCTCGGCATCCGGTCCAACGACTTCGAGCACCGAAACGGGCGGCAAAGCAGCGGCATCGCGCCAGACGCGGCGCTTCTTGGCCACGGCGCCCTCGTCCTCCAGCTCCCTGAGCAGCCGCTTCAGCTCGATCCGCGCAGGCCCCCCCTTGATGCCGAAAGCGCGGGCGATGTCGCGCTTGGCGGTGAGGGTGGGGTTCTCGCTGATCCAGCGGAGGAGGGCGGATTTGTCGGGGATCTGGTCCATGGGGGGCAGGTAGCACGGGGGCGGGCCCGCGTCACGCCTGCGGCGGAAGAAAGGGGGGCCTTCCGCCCCCCTCTGCGGCTTGCGCCGCATTCACCCCCCCGAGGATACTTGATCCAAGATGAAGATGCCCATTCATCTTGGCAGAAATATCCTCGGGGGGAGCGGGCTTGCCCGCGGGGGGTCCGAGGACCCCCCTGCTACGGTTGCAGCAGGAGCACCATGTCGCGATGGGGGATGCCGGCGTCGATGTAGTCGGGGCCGGTGGGGGTGAAGCCGAGGCGCTCGTAGAAACCCAGGGCATGGGTCTGCGCGCCAAGCCTGACGCGGGCGATCCCGGGCATCGCGCGGAACTCGGCCACGGCGGCACGGATGAGGGCGGCGCCGAGGCCGGTGCCACGGGCGGATTCCAGGACACAGACGCGGCCGATCTTCCCCGTGTCGCCGTCGGTCAGCAGGCGGGCGGTGCCGACGGGTTTTCCTGCGTCGGTCGCGATGAGGTGGATCGCCTGATCGTCGAGATCGTCGATCTCGTCCGCCTCGGTGACCCCCTGTTCTTCGATGAAGACGATGCGGCGCAGCCAGCGGCAGGTTGCGATGTCGCGGGTGGGGACGATGGTGATGGTCATGCGAAGTAGTCGCGCAGGATGCGGGTGTAGATCGCCTTGAGGCGGTGGATGTCGTCCACCGCGACCCGCTCGTCCACCTTGTGCATCGTTTGCCCCACCAGCCCGAATTCCACCACCGGGCAGTGGTTCTTCACGAAGCGCGCGTCCGAGGTGCCGCCGGAGGTTGAGGCGGCGGGGGTGATCCCCGTTTCGGCCCGCACGGCGCCAGCGACAAGGGCCGAGAGCGGGCCGGGCGGGGTCAGGAAGGCCTCGCCCGAGATGCTGGCGGTCACCGCGAACTCCACCCCGGTCGAGGCCTGCACCTTCGCCGCCTCTGCCCGCAGCCAGCCGGACAGCGAGGCGCCGGAGTGCATGTCGTTGAAGCGGATGTTCACCGTGGCGCGGCAGGTCGCCGGGATGACGTTCGACGCCGGGTTGCCGGTGTCGATGGTGGTGACGGCGAGGGTCGAGGCGTCGAAATGCTCGGTGCCTGCGTCGAGCGGCTGTTCGGTCAGACGCGACAGCAGTGTCACCATCGCATGGACCGGGTTCTTTGCCCGATGTGGATAGGCCGCATGACCCTGCACGCCGCGCGCGGTAAAGTGGGCGGTGAGCGAGCCTCGGCGGCCGATCTTCATCGTGTCGCCAAGCGTCTCGGGGCAGGTCGGTTCGCCCACCAGACAGACGCTCATCGCCTCGCCCTTGGCTGCCATCCAGTCGAGGAGGGCCACCGTGCCATCCTTGCCCTCGGCCTCTTCATCCCCCGTGATGGTCAGGATCACGGCGCCATCGGGGGGCGTCTGCCGCACGAAATCGGCGGCGGCGGCGGCGAAGGCGGCGACGCCGGACTTCATATCGCAGGCGCCGCGGCCGTACATCCAGCCGTCGGCAACCTCGGCGCCGAAAGGGTCATGTGTCCAGGCGGCGGCATCGCCCACAGGGACCACATCCGTATGCCCGTTGAAGCCGAAGCTGCGATTGGCGCCCTTGCGCCCCCAGCGGGCGAAGAGGTTGACGATGCCGCCGCGATCCACGCGGACACAGTCGAACCCCGCAGGCTCCAACACCGCACGCAGCACGTCGAGCGCCCCGCCATCGGCAGGCGTGACCGAGGGGCAGCGGATCAGGGCTGCGGTCAGGGCAGCGGGATCGACGGGGTCATGCGACTGGGCCATCCGTTCCTCCGGTATCGGGCAAGGGCAGGCTTAGCGCCCCGGAAAGACCCCCGCAACCACCCGGTATCTGTGTCCCTAGCGCAACCAGACGGTGCAAAGATGCCATGGCGCGGCCCCGCACTTGGCCTTGCGCGATGATGGGCGCATAGTCCGTCTTCAATAACGATAAGCCATGAGGCAGGGCAGACGCAGGGGACAACGTGCCCCGACCGGCAGGGAAACCGCACCAGCGCCTGGGAGATTCCCGGCTGGTGACCCCGCGTTTGGCCGCCTTCCGCGAGCGGGGGGCCAGGAATGGCGACGGGCGCCGAACTGACCTATACGACCAACGTCAGCGCGCTGACGATGGCCAATGCCATTTTCGGCAACGGCACAACGGTCGTCGGCGCCTCGCTGAATGTACCGAACACCTCGACCGCCAAGGGGCTTTACGCCAATGGGCAGTTGTCGCCGGGCGTGACGCCGGCAGAGTCGGGCATCATCCTTTCCACCGGGGACATCCGGTCCTTCACCCAGTCGAGCGGCGATCCCAACCGGCTTGCCTTTACCTCGGGCGACAGCAACGGCACCGACAACG
>CAZVIS010000009.1:0-2405 GCA_964627355.1 uncultured Rhodobacterales bacterium | reverse complement strand
GGCGATCCCAACCGGCTTGCCTTTACCTCGGGCGACAGCAACGGCACCGACAACGATGCCCTCTTCAACGCCATTGCGGGCGCGCAGACCTTTGACGGGGTCTGGCTGAACGTCGATTTCATCCCGACCGGCAGTCTGATGACGATGCGCTTCGTGCTGTCGTCGGAAGAGTACCCGGAATACGTCAACTCGGACTTCAACGACGTTCTGGGGGTCTGGGTGAACGGGGCCTATGTCCCTCTGGTGGTCGGCAGCGGCGAGAGCAGCGTGAACAACATCAACGCCGCCACGCAGGAAAACCTAGTCCTCGACAACACGACCGACGCCTTCAACACCGAGATGGACGGGTTCACGATCACCCTGTCGCTGACGATGCAGGTCAATCCGGGCGTCGTGAACTCGATCCGGATCGGTGTCGCGGACACGACCGACAACCGGTACGACACCAACATCCTGATCCCGGCCGACTCGGTGCAGACCGTCCTTGTCCCGCAGGCGGATGCGGTGACGATCCATCCGTCGGATACGGTCACCCTGAACGTGCTGGCAAACGATCAGGCGCAGGCCACGCTGACGATCACCCATCTCAACGGGGTGGCAGTGGTGGCGGGGCAGACGGTCACGCTGCCGTCGGGGCAGACGGTGACGCTGAACGCGGACGGCACGCTGACCATCGTTGGCGACGGACAGGCCGAGAGCAAGGCATTCACCTATAGCCTGGCCGACACGTTGGGCAACACCGCGACGGGGATCGTCACAGTCAACCAGGTGCCCTGTTTCGTTGCCGGGACCCGCATCCTGACCGCGCGGGGCGAGGTCGCGGTCGAGCGGCTGGTGCCCGGCGATCTGGTGATGACGCTGGACGACGGGTTGCAACCCCTGCGTTGGACGGGGCAGCGGACAGTGCTGGCAGCGGGGCCGATGTCGCCGGTGCGGCTGAATGCTGGGGCTTTCGGGCGGCACCGGACGCTGTGGCTGTCGCCGCAACACCGCGTGCTGATCCGCGACCCGCGGGCCGAACTGCTGTTCGGCGAGGCCGAGGTGCTGGTGGCGGCGCAGGATCTTGTGAACGGCACCTCGGTGATGCCGGTACCCGGGGGCGAGGTCACCTATGTGCATCTGCTGTTCGACCGGCATCAGGTGATCTGCTCGGAAGGGCTGGCGACCGAAAGCTTTCAGCCAGGGCCGGTGATCCTGTCAGCGATGGACGATGCCGAGCGGGCCGAGATCGCCAGCCTGTTCCCCGAACTGGCACGCGTTGCGGCGCAGTCGGGCAGACCTGCCCTGGGGTGCATCCCGGCCGCGCGCCGTGTCCTGCGACGCCATGAGGCGCAGGTCCTGTTCCGCCGAACCCGGAAGGCTGGCCCCACCGCGGCACGGTGTGCAGCATGATCGCGCTGGCGCAGGACTGGCGCGATGCCGCCAACGGAGCGGCATGGATTGGCGCGCTGACGCCTGTCGCCACGCCCAGGGGACCGGTCGAGGCAGGGCGTCTGCGGGCGGGCGACGTTGTCCTGTGTTGCGAGGGCCACAGGCGCGTCAGATCCGTTCGGCAGGCTGCCATGCCGCCGGGTGACGTTGTGGCCCCGGTCCTGTTGCGCGCGCCCTATTTTGCCCGGTGCTCGGACCTTGTGGTTTCGCCCGATCAGCCGGTGGTCCTGCACGGAGCGGTGGTCGAATACCTGTTCGGCGAGGACGCCGTGCTGGTCGAGGCCCGGCAGCTGGTGGACGGGCGCACGGCCCTGCCGGTCGCCGATATCGGAGCGGTGACCGACTGTGCCCTGGCGCCTGAGCAGGTCGGCGCCGGCCGGGCGGGCGCCGTCATCCTGGCGCTGGATCGCGGTGGTTCGGTGCTGGCGGACAGCTGTGCCCTCGCCATGCCCGGACCGCAGGGCAACAGGCCGCGCCTGCTGTGCGCCTATGAGGCTGCGGCCTACCTGTCGCATCGCTGGGGCGGCAATCTGGGTTGCGTCGCCTGACCGCCGGGCGCGTCAGTCGAAGAACGGCGTCACCTGCGAGACGATGACTGCATTCTCGGCCAGCGCGCGGTCCATCAGGGCGGCTTCGTCCGGCTCGATCGCCTCGCCGTCCTTCTCGCGGTCGGCGCGGGTGCCGTGTCCCGCGACCTCGAGCACGGCGAGGTCGGCCTGTTTCAGGATCGCCACCGTCTCGCGCACCGCCTCGGCCTCGTCCACGCCGCTGGCATAGCAGAGGAGGGCAGCCCCGGTCGCCTTGTCCGGCAACCCGTCGCCCGTCTTGCGTCCCACCTCGACAACCAGCGTGAAGACCTGCTGGGGCCGCTTTGGCCGTTCGTCTTCGTCCACCATCTGCCCCGTCGCCGCTGCCTTCCCCGGCAATAGACCGGGATCGCGGGAACCGGAAGGCCATCCTTGCGGCGCTGACGG
>CAZVIS010000008.1:0-29907 GCA_964627355.1 uncultured Rhodobacterales bacterium | reverse complement strand
CGCCGTTCAGGCCGCCGGTCTGGTCGAAACGCTCAAGGGCCCCGGCCCGTTCACCGTCTTCGCGCCGACCGACGCGGCCTTTGCCGCGCTGCCCGCGGGCACCGTCGAGAACCTGCTCAAGCCCGAGAACAAGGACCAGCTCGTCGCCGTGCTGACCTACCACGTCATCCCCGGCAAGGTGATGTCCACCGACCTGTCCGAAGGCCTCAAGGCCGCGACTGTGCAGGGCGGTGAAGTGACCATCACCCTGGACGGTGGTGCGAAAGTGGACGGTGCGGTCATCTCGGCGGCCGATATCGAGGCGTCGAACGGCGTTATCCACGTCATCGACTCGGTTATCCTGCCGAAGTGATCGGCTGGTTCTGACCGGAGAAGGGGCGGGCCAATGGCCCGCCCCTTTGTCATCGGCGCATCAGATCAGGCTTTCAGTGGATCACCGCCTGCGCCGGAGGCGCCCGGCGGCTCGCCGCCACACGGTCCCCGATGATCAGGCCATCGACCCCCGCCGTGATCGTGACGGTGGACCCGTCCATCACATCACCGGCAAGGATCATCTCGGCCAGCGGATCCTGCAACGCCCGCTGCAACACCCGCTTCAGCGGCCGCGCGCCATAGACCGGGTCGTAGCCCTCCTCCGCCAACCAGGCCCGGGCGCCCTCGTCGATCTCCAGCGTGATCTTCCGACCCGAGAGGCGCTTCTCCAGCTGTTTCAACTGGATCGTCACGATCCCCTCCATGTCCGCCCGGCCGAGGCGATCGAAGATCACCGTCTCGTCCAGCCGGTTCAGGAACTCGGGCCGGAAGTGGCCGCGCACCGCCTCCATCACCTGCGCCCGTGCGGGGGCAGGGTCCGCGCCGTCCGGAAGCTGGCTGAGCGCATAGGCCCCAAGGTTCGAGGTCAGCACGATCAGCGTCTGCTTGAAATCGACCGTCCGCCCCTGCCCATCCGTCAGTCGCCCGTCGTCCAGCACCTGCAACAGCACGTTGAACACGTCCGGGTGTGCCTTTTCCACCTCGTCGAACAGGATCACCTGATAGGGCCTGCGCCGCACCGCCTCGGTCAGCACGCCCCCCTCGTCATAGCCGACATAGCCCGGAGGTGCGCCGATCAGACGGCTGACGGCGTGCTTCTCCATGAACTCGCTCATGTCGATACGCACCATCGCGTTGTCGTCGTCAAAAAGGTAGGACGCGACGGCCTTGGTGAGTTCCGTCTTGCCAACTCCGGTCGGCCCGAGGAACAGGAACGACCCCAAAGGCCGGTTCTCGTCATTCAGCCCCGCCCGCGCGCGCCGCACCGCATTGGCCACCGCCGTCACTGCCTGACGCTGGCCGATGACACGCTTGCCCAGCTCCTCCTCCATCTTGAGGAGTTTCTCGCGTTCCCCCTCCAGCATCCGGCTGGTCGGGATTCCCGTCCAGCGTTCCACCACTTCGGCGATCTGCTCGGGCCCCACCGCCTCGGCCACCAGCGCATGACCCTCGCGCGCCTCGGCCTCGGCCAGCCGCTTCTCTAGGCCCGGGATGATCCCGTAGGACAGCTCGCCCGCCCGCCCGAGGTTCCCCTCGCGCTTCACCTGCTCCAGTTCCGCGCGCGCCCGGTCGAGGTCCCCTTTCAGGTCCCGCGCCGCCTCAAGGCTATCCCGCTCGGCCTGCCACTTCGCGGTCATCTCGGCCGACCGCTCCATCAGGCCGGACAGTTCCTTCTCCAGCCGCTCCAGCCGGTCGCGGCTGGCGGCGTCGTCTTCCTTCTTCAACGCCTCCGCCTCGATCTGCAGTTGCAGGATCTGCCGGTCGAGCGCGTCGAGCTCCTCGGGCTTGGAATCCACCTCCATCCGCAGACGGCTGCCCGCCTCGTCGATCAGGTCGATGGCCTTGTCGGGCAGGAAACGGTCGGTGATGTAGCGATGAGAAAGCGTCGCCGCCGCCACCAAGGCGCTGTCACTGATCCGCACCCCGTGGTGCAGTTCGTACTTCTCCTTGATCCCCCGCAGGATACTGATCGTATCCTCGACCGTCGGCTCGCTGACAAAGATCGGCTGGAAGCGCCGCGCCAGCGCCGCGTCCTTTTCCACATGCTTGCGGTATTCGTCCAGCGTGGTTGCCCCCACGCAGTGCAACTCACCCCGCGCCAAGGCCGGCTTGATGAGGTTCGCGGCATCCATCGCGCCTTCGGATTTCCCCGCGCCGACCAGCGTGTGCATCTCGTCGATGAACAGGATCACCTCGCCCGCCGCGGCCTCGATCTCGGAGAGGATGGCCTTCAGCCGCTCCTCGAACTCGCCGCGATACTTGGCGCCCGCGATCAGCGCGCCCATGTCCAGCGCCATCAGCCGCTTGTTCCGAAGCGACTCCGGCACGTCGCCGTTGACGATGCGCAGCGCAAGACCCTCGGCAATTGCCGTCTTGCCGACGCCGGGCTCACCAATCAGCACAGGGTTGTTCTTGGTCCGGCGGCTGAGGACCTGCATCGAGCGCCGGATCTCTTCATCCCGCCCGATGATGGGATCGATCTTGCCCTCCCGCGCCGCCTCGGTCAGGTCCCGCGCATACTTCTTCAGCGAGTCATACCCGGCTTCGGCGTTCGCGCCATCCGCCGTCCGCCCCTTGCGGACATCGTTGATCGCGGAGTTCAGCTTTTGCGCCGTGACCGCGCCCGCATCCAGCGCGTCCTTCGCCTTCGACGGCACCATCGCCAGCGCCATCAGGATCCGCTCCACCGGAACGAAGGAATCCCCCGCCTTCTTGGCAACCTTCTCCGCCTCGTCCAGCACCCGCACCAGACCGGGGTCCATGAAGGGCTGCGCGTCGCCCGAAACCTTGGGCAGCTTCGAGACAGTCAGGTTCACCGCCTCCACCACCCGCTCGGGCGAAGCCCCCGCCTTGCGGATCAGGTTCGAGGCCAGCCCCTCGCCGTCATCCATGATCGCCTTCAACAAATGCTCGGGCGCCAGCCGCTGGTGGCTTTCCCGCATCGCAATCGTCTGCGCCGCCTGAAGGAAGCCGCGCGAGCGTTCCGTGAACTTTTCCAGGTTCATCGGCATTCTCCTGTGCTAGCACCGCCCCTGCGCCCGTCATGGCACGCCGGGGTCGGCCTTGGCCTTGATGTGGGTCAGGCGGGGCCGCGATGCAAGAATGTCACGCCCCTGCGGCCCAAAGAATCCTGCCCGCCCGGCCCCGCATCCGCCCCGCAATAATCTTGCACGCCGGATCGCTTGCCCCTAAGTCATCGGCACCAACCGGAGCCTCCCATGTCCGCCGACGATCCCCGCACGCTCGTCTCTACCGCCTGGCTCGCCGCCCACATGCGCGACCCCGACCTGCGCATCCTCGACGCGACCTGGTTCCTGCCCGGCAGTCCCCGCAACGCCCGCGCCGAGTATGACGCAGCCCATATCCCCGGCGCCCGCTTCTTCGACATCGACGAGATGAGCGACCACCGCTCCGCCCTGCCCCACATGGCGGCGCCGACCGAGAAGTTCATCAGCCGGATGCGCGCCATGGGCGTGGGCGACGGGCATCAGGTGGTGGTCTATGACGGCATGGGCCTCTTTTCCGCTGCCCGCGTCTGGTGGAACTTTCGCCTGATGGGCAAGCAGGACGTGGCCGTGCTCGACGGCGGTTTCCCCAAATGGGTGGCCGAAGGGCGCGAGGTCGAGGATCTGCCCCCCGTCGTCCGCGACCGCCATATGACGGTCCAGCGCCAGGCGGGCCTCGTGAAGGACGTCACGCAAGTCGCCCAGGTCTCGAAACTCGGCACGGCAGAGATCATCGACGCCCGCTCCGCCCCCCGTTTCCGGGGCGAGGCACCCGAGCCGCGCCCCGGCCTCCGCGCAGGCCACATCCCCGGCGCAAAGAACGTCCCCTATACCGAAGTCCTCAACCCCGACGGCACGATGAAATGGGGCGACGCCCTGCGCGCCGCCTTCACCAATGCCGGGGTGGATCTCTCGAGACCCGCGATCACCTCCTGCGGGTCAGGGGTGACAGCAGCGATCCTGTCGCTGGCGCTGGAACGCCTCGGCCACCGGAACCATTCGCTTTATGACGGGTCCTGGGCCGAATGGGGGATGTACGACGACCTCAAGGTCGCCACCGGTGCCTGAACGGAGGGGGCTTGAACCATGCTCGACGCCTTGAAGCCGCAGCCGCAGGACAAGATCCTGCAACTCATGGCGCTTTGCCGGGACGATCCGCGCCTGGGAAAGATCGACCTCGGCGTCGGCGTCTACAAGGATCCCACCGGCCTGACCCCCGTGATGCGCGCCGTGAAGGCCGCCGAAAAGCGGCTGTGGGAGGTGGAGACCACGAAAACCTACACCGGCCTCGCCGGTGACCCCGCCTTCAACGCGGCGATGGTGGACCTGATCCTTGGACCCGGTTTCGCCGACCGTGCCGCTGCGGTGGCCACCCCCGGCGGCACGGGCGCGGTGCGGCAGGCGTTCGAACTCTTCAAACTGGCCGCGCCCGAGAAGCGCATCTGGATGTCCGAGCCGACCTGGCCCAACCATCCCTCGATTGCCCGCTACCTCGGCATCGAGATGGCCTCCTATGCCTGGCTCGACCCGGCGACCGGGGGCATCAACTTCGATTATCTTATGGAGAACCTGCGGCACGCAAGGCCGGGCGAGATGGTGCTGCTGCATGGCTGCTGCCACAACCCGTCGGGCGCGAACCTCGATGCCAGCCAATGGGCGATCCTTGCCGACTGGATCGAGCATCGGGGCCTGATCCCGATGATCGACCTTGCCTATCAAGGCTTTGGCGACGGGCTGGAGGCGGACGCCGCGCCCACCCGCATGATCGCCGCCAAATGCCCCGAGGTGCTGATCGCCGCCTCTTGCAGCAAGAACTTCGGCATCTACCGCGAGCGCACCGGGGTCCTCATCGCCCTTGGCGGCGACAAGGCGGTGACACAAGGCAACCTCGCCTTCCTGAACCGCCAGAACTACAGCTTCCCCCCCGACCATGGCGCGCGGCTGGTGACGATGATCCTTGCCGATCCCGCCCTGCGCGCCGACTGGATGGCCGAGCTTGAGGAGGTCCGCCTGAACATGCTGACCCTCCGTCAGTCGCTCGCGGACGCGCTTCGCCGCGCCACGAACTCCGACCGCTTCGACTTTGTGGCCCACCATCGCGGGATGTTCAGCCGTCTGGGCCTGACCGAGGCGCAGGTGATCCGCCTGCGGGACGAACACGGCATCTACATGGTCGGCGACAGCCGCATCAACATCGCGGGGCTGAATGCCGCGACCGTGCCGGTTCTGGCGGCGGCGGTGGCGGGCGTGATCGGGTGAGGGCGATCGCCCTCTGCCTCACGCTGGCGACGCCTGCGTGGGCCGAGGGGGCGCCGGGTGCCGTCGGGCGTATATCCTACGGCAACCCGCCCACGCCGGGGGCGTCGATCTGCACCGGAACCCTCGTCGCCCCCGATCTGGTCCTGACCGCAGGCCATTGCGTCCGCGAGGCGCAGGATCCTGCCTCAATCCTGTTTCAGGCGGGCCTTGCCGGAAGCACGGCGCTGGCCGAGGCGCGGGGGCAGGCGGTGATCCTCGCTACGGGAGAGGGCCTCGCCGCCGACGTCGCCCTGATCCGCCTCGACCACCCCCTCCCCGATACGGTCATCCCCCTTCCGCTTGGAGAGCCCGCCACCCCCACCCTCAGCCGCTTTGCCTATCGCCGCGATGCACCGGAAAGCCCCGAACGCGAGGATCTGTGCCTGATCCTGAACCGCGACGGCCCCGTGTTTCGCCTTGGCTGTAGCGCTGCCTCGGGACATTCGGGTGCTGCCGTGCTGACGGGGGCCGACGGGGGCTGGCAGATCGCCGGGGTGATGGTGGCGCGGGTGCAGGCGGGCTTCGGCTCGGTCGCCGTAGCGGTGCCAGAGGACCTCGCAGAGGTCATCTCCGGCGCATCGGACTGACCCCGGCGCACGGCCAATCCCTAACGCTTTGTTAAATCGACCTCGCAAGCCATTGATCTTGCTGGGGCCACGCACTGTCCACACGTGCGACACCCCGAAAATGCAGACGGCCCGGGAGGGAGAGGCCCGGGCCGTCGCCTTGCCGCGCGGGGGAGGACCGCGCGTGGTCTCGGGCCGGGGTCGCCCCGGCCCGACCGTTCCTTACATGTTGTAGGCCCGCTCGCCATGTTCGGCGACGTCCAGACCCTCGCGCTCGACCTCTTCCTTGACGCGCAGGCCCATGAGGACCTTGACGACCATGAACAGGATGAACGACCCGATGCCCGAGAAGCAGACGGTAAAGATCACCGCCTTCAGCTGCGCCATGAACATGAAGCCGAAGTCATAGGCGCCCACCTGCAGCGTTCCGGGAACCGAGGTGTAGTCCGGGATACCCGCACCACCCAGCGACGGATCGACCAGGATCCCCGTCGCCAGCGCGCCGATGATCCCGCCCAGCCCGTGGATCCCGAAGACGTCGAGGCTGTCGTCAAGGCCGAGGGCGTTCTTGATGTAGGCCACGAAGAAGAAGCAGCCCGCACCGGCGATCAGACCCAGCACCAAGGACCCCATCGGCCCGGCAAAGCCCGAGGCCGGGGTGACGGCGACCAGACCGGCGACCACACCCGAGACCAGACCCAGCATCGAGGGGTGACCCTTGAACATCCACTCGGCAAACATCCAGGCCAGACCCGCCGCCGCCGTGGCGACGAAGGTGTTCATCACGGCGAGCGAGGTGATCGAGTTCGACTCGAGGTTCGAGCCTGCGTTGAACCCGAACCAGCCGACCCAGAGCAAGGCCGCGCCGATCATCGTCATGGTCAGCGAATGGGGCGCCATCGACTCGCGGCCGTACCCGATCCGCTTGCCCAACAGGATACAGCCCACCAGACCGGCCATACCGGCGTTGATGTGAACCACGGTGCCGCCCGCAAAGTCCAAGGCGCCCCAGTTCCAGATCAGCCCGTTCGCGGCAAGGTTCGCCGCAGCAGCCTCGGCCCCGGCAGTATCGCCCGCCGCCTCGGCAATCAGCTTCAGCGTCTGCTGCTCGGCCAGGAAGTCCGGGCCGCCCCACCACCAGACCATATGCGCCATCGGGAAGTAGATGAAGGTCACCCACAGCACGATGAACACGACCAGCGACGAGAACTTCATCCGCTCGGCAAAGGCCCCGACGATCAGTGCCGGCGTGATGCAGGCGAATGTCATCTGGAACGCGATGAACGTGTATTCCGGCAGCCAGATCCCGTTGGTGAAAGTCGGCACCAGCGTCGTCGCGTCCACCCCGGCGAGGAACGCCTTGGAGAAGCCGCCGACATAGGTGTCCATCGACCCGCCGTAGGAGAAGGCGAGCGAGTAGCCGTAGCAGACCCAGATCACGCAGACGAGGCAGACGATCATGAACACCTGCGTCAGCATGGACAGCATGTTCTTGGTCCGCACGAGGCCACCGTAGAACAGCGCAAGGCCCGGAATCGTCATCAGCAGCACAAGGATGGTGGCAACGGTCATCCAGGCCACGTCGCCCTTGTCCACCACCTTTTCATAGACATAGGGCGCGATCGTCGCCGCCGCGGCCGCCGTGTCCGTCGCCGCCTCGGTCGTGCTCGTCGTGGCCTCCTGCGCCCAGGCGGGCAGGGCCGCCAGGGCCGCAGCGCCAGCGGCCCCCAGACCAGTAAGTTTCATCAGCTTGTTCATTGTTATGTGTTCCCCTTGCCCCGCAGCCTTACAGCGCGTCATCGTTGAGTTCGCCGGTGCGCACCCGCACGGCGTGTTCCACGTCCAGGACGAAGATCTTGCCGTCGCCGATCTTGTCGGTCTTGGCGGTCTTGGCGATCGTATCGACCACGGTCTCGGACATGCTGTCCGGCACCACGATCTCGAGCCGCACCTTCGGCACGAAGTTCACCGCGTATTCCGCGCCCCGATAGATTTCCGTGTGTCCGGACTGCGAGCCGAAGCCCTTGATCTCGGTCACCATCATGCCGCGCACGCCGATGGCGGTCAGCGCCTCGCGGACCTCCTCGAGCTTGAACGGCTTGATTGCTGCGATGATGAGTTTCACGTCGCTCCCCTTCCCCATTTTGGCAGCGCCCCGCCGAGGGGCACGTCGCATCAAGGGGACCCGGCAGGCGGCACCTCAAGAAATCGGCAAGGGATCGCTTGGGGCGGGAAGGCATTTCTGCCCAAACTTTACACTTTTTCGGCGCCTTGCCTATTTTTCGGGCGAAAGCTGCACAGGGCTCGTGTCTGGCAGCCTTTCCCTTTCGCGCAAGGACGCGGTATTGTCGCGGCGAAACCGGCGTGAAAAACGCGGACAACCGGCGCGGAAGCAGGCATGAGCAGAACACCAAAGGGCACCGGGCAACTGGTGGCGGACCGCCGCTACAAGTCCCCGGCCGGGGGCGGACGGGGCACGTCGAAGCCGCCGCCGAAACGCGCGCCCCGCCGCAGGCCACCGCGCCGCACGGGACTTCTGGGGCTTCTTGTCGGCATCGTCCACCTGATCTGGCGGGCGGTCTGGGGCATCGTCTGGCGGGCCGCCGCCGTGACCGCCATGATCGTCGCCGCCGTCACCTTTTACTTCTACGCGCAATTGCCCGAATTGACGGACCTTCTGGACGGGCGTGCCCGGGGGTCGGTTACGCTGGTGGACCAGAACGGCGAGGTCTTTGCCTGGCGTGGAGAAACCTTCGGCGGCCATGTCGATGCGGGCAGTGTCGCCCCCGCCCTGCGCAACGCCGTCGTCGCGTCCGAGGACAAGCGGTTCTACTGGCACCTCGGCGTCAGCCCGCGCGGCATCGCCAGCGCCATCCGCATCAACCTGCGCGAGGGGCGCGGACCGCTCAGCGGCAATGGCGGGTCCACCATCACGCAGCAGGTGGCGAAACTCCTCTGCCTCGGTGTGCCATATGACCCCTCGGCCTGGAAGAACGAGGCCGAATACGAAACCGACTGCCGCCGGGGCTCGGTGGTGCGCAAGCTCAAGGAAATGCCCTACGCCTTTGCACTCGAGGCCAAGTATTCCAAGGAGGAAATCCTCTCGATCTACCTCAACCGCGCCTATCTGGGCGCAGGCGCGCGCGGGTTCGAGGCGGCGGCGCAACGCTATTTCGGGAAATCCGCCAATCAGGTGAACGTGGCCGAGGCGGCGATGCTGGCAGGCCTTCTGCCCGCGCCCTCGTACTACGCGCCCACCGGCAACCTACAACGCTCACGCGAGCGGGCGAATGTCGTGGTCGGGCTGATGGAGGATCAGGGCTACATCACCGGGGCCGAGGCTGACGCGGCGCGGGCCAACCCGGCCTCGCTGTCAGCGGCGGCCGAGGCGCAGGCGGGCGGCTACTTCGCCGATTGGGTGATGACCGAGGGCCCCGATTTCCTGACCAAGACGACGACCGAAGACGTCATCATGCGCACCACCCTCGACCCACGCCTGCAGAAGGCGGCTGAGGATGCGCTGGACTACATCTTCCGCGAAAAGGTGAAGGAAGGGTCCAAGGCGCAGGCGGCCATCGTGGTGATGTCGGCGGACGGCGCGGTGCGGGCGATGGTGGGGGGCCGCGAGACCCGCGTCTCGGGCGCCTTCAACCGCGCGACGCAGGCGAAACGGCAGACCGGGTCCAGCTTCAAGCCCTTTGTCTACGCCGCGGCGCTGGACCTCGGCTACAGCCCGGCGGATTTTGTCGATGACAGCCCGCTGACGATCAACATCCCCGGGTCAGGACCCTGGTCACCGAAGAACTATACCGAGGAATACAAAGGCATCGTGACCCTCACCACGGCGCTGAAACAATCGCTGAACATCCCCGCCGTACGTGTGTCCGAGGCGGTGGGGCGCGATGCCGTGCGGCAGGTGGCCGCGCAATTTGGTATCGAGAGCGATCTGGCAGCAGGCCCCGCCCTGGCGCTTGGCGCGTCGGAATCGACGCTGCTGGAGATGACCGGGGCCTATGCGGGCATCCTGAACGGCGGACGGCAGGTCAGGCCCTATGGCCTGATCGACCTGCGCCTGCAGGGCGAGACCGAGGCGCTGATCGGTCAGGACGGCGGCATGGGCGAGCGGGTCATCAAGGAAGAGTCGGCGCTGCTTCTCACCTACATGATGACCCAGGTGATCGAGAGCGGCACCGGAACGCGGGCAAGGCTCGAAGGGCGGCAGGCGGCGGGCAAGACGGGCACGACGCAGGCGGCGCGCGATGCCTGGTTCATCGGCTTTACCGCCGATTATGTCGTGGGCGTCTGGATGGGCTACGACGACAATTCGCCCCTCACCGGGGTCACCGGCGGCGGCCTTCCCGCCGAGATCTGGCGCGAGGTCATGGTCCGCGTGAACGAGGGGCTGCCGGTCCGGCCCTTGCCGATGATCGTTCCCGAACCCCGCAGGCCGCCCACCTCCCCATCCGAGGTGCGCACCGATCCGGTGCCGCTGGATGTGACCCCGGGCTATGAAACCGGCAGCGATCCGCAGCCCATCGACGTCACGCCACGGGGCGAGGACCCGGTTGAACGGGTGCTGCGCAACATCCTCGGCCTTAGCAGCGAGTGACGGCCTAGGCCGCGTTCAGATCCGCGATCAGCGCACCCAGGTCACCCCGGCGGCGATCCAGCAGCGCCCCGATCTCGGCCCGCTCGGACGCCAGCATGTTCACACCCTCGATGATGAGGTTGAAGAACAGCGGCCGCCCAGCCTTGTCGCTGACGTGCCAACGCACGTCAAACGGCGCCTCGCCTTGCAGGTAGGCGGTCGAGATCACCTCGAAATAGCTCTTCAGCGGCTTGGCATCCACGACCTCGATCCGCCCGCCGATGAACTCGCGAAAGCGGCGGCCATACTTGCGGCTGATGTAGCCCTGGAAGGCCTTGGTAAAGGCCTTGAGGTCCCCCGCGCTGGCCTGCCGCGCGGGCGGGCCGAGGGCAGAACGCGCGATGACCGCCACGTCGGCATACTTCACGAACAGCTTCTCGAACTCGACGAACATCGCGGACTCGGACTTGCCCGAGTCGATGATCCGGTTCACGTCGCCGACCGCGCTGTCGATCAGCGCCCGCGCCGTGGCCAGGTCGAGCGCAAAGGCAGCCATCGGCGCAGCCGACGCGCCGAATGCTGCCGCTGCACCGACCAAGAGACCGCGCCGCGACATCGAGGTGAAGGAAGGAGGGGCCATCGTCATCACTCCGCGTAGGGGTCTTCGAAATCGGTCTCGCCGGTGGTCTGACCCAGCTCGAACCGGCGGTTCTGCAGATAAAGCAGGCGCGCCTGCGTATAGCTGTCCGCGCTGTCATATAGGATCGAGTCGACGGTATCGCCAAACCGGTAGCGATCACCAAGTGTTGAGGCGACGCCGACACCCGCCAGCGCAGTCCGCCCCTCGTCCGGAATCGCCAGCCGCACCGGATTGATGAAGATGTCCACCACCCGCCCCACGGTATCCCGGTCGGTCGAGGGGCCAAGCACCGGAAGCTCGTTGTAGGCCCCCTCGGCCACGCCCCAGACGTGCAGCGTCTCGCCGAAATCGGTCGGCTTTCCCTCGACCCCAAGCGCCCGCGCGGGATCGAACAGGCCACCGATTCCGACCGTGGTATTCAAGACGAAGCGCAGCGTGTTTTCGCTCGCCCGCCCCGGACGGCCCTGCAATATCCCGTTCAGCACATCGCCCGGCAGGTCCAGGTTGCCCGCAAAGTTCTGCACGCCCCGCTGCAACGGCTCGGGGATGGCCGAGCCATAGCCCTGCGACGCCGGCCCGAGAAACGCCTTGTCCAGCGACTTGTTGAATTCATGGGTCTTGCGGTTCTGCGCCTCGCTCGGGTCGAATGGCTCGGACGGGGGTGGGGGGGCGGCACAGGCTGCGAGGGCCGAAAAGGCCAACGCACGTGCCACAAGGCCTGGTCCTCGAAGGGTCATCACCGGCATCACTCATTCCTTCAGGGTCTTCCGCACCGTGAGGGTAGCCCGAACACCGGATTGGCAAATCGCATTTCCGGCATAGGCAAGATGCGTCGCCAAGGCAATGTTGCGTCCCCGTCTTTTCCCGCAAGCGCGGATTGTTGCACAGGGCCCGGGCAGCACAGACTTGCCGCTGTCACATCGTGCAGCTAGCCTCGCGCCTGAAAAGGGAGATCAGGATGCACCCCATCGAGACCAGACTGGCGGACCTTGGCGTGGCACTGCCCGATGCCCCGGCCCCGGCGGCCAACTATGTGCCCTTCGTGGTGATCGGAAGCCTCGTCCATGTCTCGGGCCAGATTAGCCAGGGCCCCGGCGGCCAGATCAAGGGTCGCCTCGGGGCAGACATGACCGTGGAAGAGGGCGCCGCCGCCGCCCGCGCCTGCGCGATCAGCCTGCTCGCGCAGGTGAAAAAGGCTTGCGGTGGCGACTGGGACCGGCTTGTGCGGGCGGTCAAGCTGACGGGCTTCGTCAACTCGACGCCCGACTTCACCGACCAGCCCAAGGTCATCAACGGCGCCTCCGATTTCCTTGTGGCCGCCCTCGGCGATGCCGGGCGCCACGCGCGCAGCGCGGTATCGGCGGCCAGCCTGCCCTTCGGCGTCGCGGTCGAGATCGAGGGGATCTTCGAGATCCGCCCGTGACGCGCGTGCCCCTTCCTCCCGCCTTCCTGCGCCTGCCCGTCGCGCACCGTGCCCTGCATGATCGCAAGGTCGGGCGGATCGAGAACAGCCTTGCCGCCGTCGCCGCCGCCGTCGCCGCAGGCTATGCCATCGAGATCGACGTGCAGCTTTCGTCCGACGGACAGGCCATGGTCTTTCACGACGACAATCTCGACCGTCTGACCGCCGAGACAGGCTCCGTCTCCGCCCGCAGCGCCGCAGACCTCTGCCGCACGCCCCTGAAGGACAGCGCCGAGACGATCCCGACCCTTTCGCAGGTCCTTTCCGCCATCGCAGGCCGCGTGCCCCTGCTGATCGAGATCAAGGACCAGACCGGCGCCATGGCCGCAACCGACGGGCGCCTCGAAGGCGCCACCGCTGCCGCCCTTGCCGCCTACACCGGCCCTGTGGCGCTCATGTCCTTCAACCCCCACAGCGTGGCCCATATGGCAACGCTCTGCCCCCACCTGCCGCGCGGCCTGACCACCTCGGCCTATGACCCCGCCGACTGGGCGCCACTGCCGCCCGCCACCTGCGCCCGTCTTCGCGACATCCCCGACTACGATGCGACCGGCGCCAGCTTCTTCTCGCACGAGGCGCGTGACCTCGACCGCCCCCGCGTAGCCGAACTCAAGGCCTGGGGCGCCGACCTGCTCTGCTGGACCATCCGCTCGCCCGAGGAAGAGGCCGCGGCCCGCCGCATTGCGCAGAACATCACCTTCGAAGGCTACCCCGCCACGATCCCCGCTTGACCTTGCCGCCCGCCGGACCACCTGCCATTCACCGTGCCCAAGTATCCTCGGGGTGAGTCCGACGGATTCGCCACCGGTCCAAGAAACCGGCGGACTCGGGGGGCAGACGGCCCCCGGTGCTTCCGCAAGCGGAGCATTCGAATGCCCGACACGAGCCCTGAAGTCGAGGTGACCCTGCTGGGCGGCGTGGCCGAGGTGGATGCCGCCGAATGGGACGCCATGGCCTGCCCCGAGGCCGGCACCGGACGCCCGCACGACCCCTTCACGACGCATCGCTTCCTCGCGGCCCTCGAACGCTCGCGCTCGGTCGGTACCGGCACCGGCTGGACGCCCCGCATCCTCGTGGCACGGCAGGGCGGTCAGGCCATCGCCGCGCTGCCGATGTATGCCAAGGCGCACAGCCAGGGCGAATACATCTTCGACCACGCCTGGGCCAATGCCTATGACCGCGCGGGCGGGCGCTACTACCCCAAGCTGCAGGCCGCCGTCCCCTTCACCCCCGCCACCGGACGTCGCTTCCTGACCGCCCCGGGGTGCGAGGGCACCGGCCGCGCCGCGCTGGTGGCCGCCGCCATCGAGGTCGGCAGCCGGAACCGCATGTCCTCGCTCCATATCACCTTTTGCACGGGGGACGAGGCTTCGGCGGGCGAGGAGATGGGCCTCCTCCACCGCACCACCCAGCAGTTCCACTGGACAAACGACGGCTACACCACATACGACGACTTCCTCGCCACGCTGGCCAGCCGCAAGCGCAAGGCGCTGAGGAAGGAACGCGCGCAGGCGCAGGCCTTCGGCGGCACGATCCGCTCGCTGACCGGAGACGAGATCAGGCCCGAACACTGGGACGCCTTCTGGGCATTCTACCAGGACACTGGCAGTCGCAAGTGGGGCACCCCCTACCTCACCCGCGCCTTCTTCGAGATGGTCCACCAGACGATGCGCGATGACGTGCTGCTGGTGCTGGCCGAACGCGAGGGGCGCCCTGTCGCCGGCGCCCTCAACTTCATCGGGCGTGAGGCGCTTTACGGCCGCTACTGGGGCAGCGTCGAGGATCACCCCTGCCTGCACTTCGAACTGTGCTACCATCAGGCCATCGACTGGGCGATTGCGAACGGGTTGCAGAGGGTCGAGGCCGGGGCGCAGGGCGAACACAAACTGGCGCGTGGCTATCTGCCGGTGCCCTGCCACTCCCTGCACTGGATCGCCGACCCGGGGCTGCGGGACGCCGTGGCGCGCTATCTGGTCGCCGAGCGTCGCGCGGTGGACGAAGAGATCGAAGTGCTGACCGCCTACGGCCCCTTCCGCCGGGGCGAAGTGCAGGAAAAGGATTGAGCGATGGCCGACCGTCTGACCGAAGCGCAGCGTGCAACCGACCTGCCGCCCCTTGGGCAAACCGGATGGGGCGCGGTCCCCGACCGCGACGCCATCCGCAAAATCCTGAAGTTCAAGAACTTCTCCGAAGCCTGGGCCTTCATGTCCCGCGTGGCCCTCGCGGCCGAATCCGCGAACCACCACCCCGAATGGGCCAACACCTACAACGTGGTGGACATCACGCTGAGCACACACGACTGCCACGGGCTGTCCGCGCTCGACATCGCCCTGGCCAAGAAGATCGACAGCTTCGCGGGCAGCGCCGCCGTCCAGACGGACCTTTCGCTGCCCGTGGAAAGCCTGTGCCAGGTCCGGGCAAAAGGCTGACGGCGCCGCCGGAACCCAAATTTCTTAAGTAAGAAATTTGCCAAAAGTTTTACTTAAAACTTTTGGGCCCCGGTCCGGCCGTCAGTATCCCGGTTTCAGATCGCCTTCAGCATCGCCTCTCCGCCCGAGGTCTCGCAGACGCCGGGGCTTTCCTCGGCGTGCAGCACCTTGACCACCCCGTCCTCGGCATAAAGTGCATAGCGCTTCGACCGGTTCACGAACCCGACCGGCGCGGCCGAGAAGGCCATTCCGACGGCCAGCGTGAACGCCGCCTCGGCATCGCCGAGCATCGTGATTCCCGCCTTCGCCGCCCCCGTCGATTCGCCCCAGGCCTTCATCACGAAGGGATCGTTGACCGACACGCAGATGATCTCGTCCACGCCCTTGGCGGCAAAGGCGTCCTTGGTGCGGATGAAACTCGGCACATGGGCGCTGGTGCAGGTGCCCGTATAGGCACCCGGCAGGCCGAACAGGATCACCTTGCGGCCCTTGAGCCTGTCGCCAAGCGCCACCCCCTCCGGCCCGTTCGCACCGATGTGCAGCAGCGTCGCCTCGGGCAGCCGGTCGCCCACCTGGATTGCCATGATCCGTCCCTCTCGTTGCCTTTGTCCGTCTGCGGGTTATAGGGTCCGCGCGCGGAAGGGCCAGAGGGGGAATGTCATGCGGATCGTGGTTGTCGGGGCCGGGCAGGCCGGGGCCTCGCTGGTGGCGAAGCTGCGGGCGCTTGGCCACGCGGGGCCGATCACCCTGATCGGGGCGGAACCCGTGCCGCCCTACCAGCGTCCGCCGCTGTCGAAGGCCTACCTGACCGGCGAGATGGAGGAGGAGCGCCTCTACCTCCGCCCCGCGTCCTTCTATGCCGAACATGCCATCGACCTCCGCCTCGGCGCGACGGCCACCCATATCGACCGCACCGCCCGTACTGTGACGCTCGGCGGCGAGGCGATCCCCTACGACGCCCTCGCCCTCTGCCTCGGCGCCACCCCACGCCGCCTGCCCGCCGCCATCGGCGGGGACCTTGCAGGCGTCTTCACCCTGCGCGGCCTCGCCGATGTGGACGCCATGCGTGCGGCCTTCCAGCCCGGGCGGCGCCTCCTCGTCGTCGGCGGCGGCTACATCGGGCTGGAGGCGGCGGCAGTGGCGCGCAAGTTGGGGATGGAGGTCACGCTGATCGAACTCGCCCCCCGCATCCTGGGCCGTGTGGCCGCGCCCGAGACGGCAGACTACTTCCGCGCCCTTCACCGCGCCCATGGGGTTGACCTGCTGGAAGGCACCGGCCTCACCCGCCTTCTCGGCGACACGCACGTCACCGGCGCCATCCTCTCGGACGGCCGCGAGATCCCCTGCTACGCCGTGGTCGCGGGCGTCGGCATCACTCCGGACACCGCCCTTGCCGAGGGCGCGGGCCTCTCCCTCGACAACGGCATCGCCACCGACACCCATGGCCGCACCGACGACCCCCACATCTGGGCCGCCGGAGACTGCGCCAGCTTTGCAACCGCGACGGGCCGCATGCGCCTCGAATCCGTGCAGAACGCCATCGACATGGCCGAGGTGGTGGCGGCGAACATGCTCGGCGCCGATACGCCTTATCACCCGCAGCCGTGGTTCTGGTCCGACCAGTACGACGTGAAACTGCAGATCGCGGGCCTGAACGCGGGCTATACGACCGTGGTCCGGCGCGAGGGCGAGGGCGCGCTGTCCCACTGGTACTTCGCCGGGGGCCGCCTGATCTCGGTCGATGCGATGAACGACCCCCGTGCCTACATGGTCGGCAAGCGTCTGATCGAGCAGGGTAAATCGCCGTCGCCCGAGGCCATTCAGGCAACCCCCGACCTCAAGGCCCTCCTCAAGGCATGAGGATCATCGGCGGCACCCGCCGGGGGACCAAGCTCGCCGTCATCGGCGCAGGCGACCCCGTCGCGCACCTCCGCCCCACCTCCGACCGGGTGCGCGAGGCGATCTTCAACCTCCTGACCAACAGCCTCCACCTAAACCTCACCGGCCTCCGCGTCCTCGACCTCTTCGCCGGAACGGGCGCCCTGGGGCTCGAGGCGCTGAGCCGCGGCGCGGCCCACGTCACCTTCGTCGATGACGGCACCACCGCCCGCACGCTCCTCCGCCGCAACATCGAGATTCTGCGCGTGGCCGACACCACCGAATCCCTCCGCCGCGACGCCACCCGCCTCGGCCCCAATCCCGGCCCGCCCTTCAACCTCATCTTCCTCGACCCTCCCTACGGCAAAGGCCTTGGAGAGACCGCCCTCGCCTCCGCGCAAGCCGGAGGCTGGCTCGCCAAGGGCGCAACCGTCGTATGGGAGGAAGGCACCGCCCCCGCGATCCCCGCCACGATGAAGTCACGGATCCAGCGTAGCTACGGCGAGACCATCGTCACCATCCTGAGTGCGCCAGAATGACCGAGCCACAGCCGATCCACCTGCAATTTCGTTGGGCTGACATGCCGATAGATCGGTTTCAAGCGCGCGTCATGCAGGGATTTCGGCAGCCCTATCGCCCGTGGTCAGCCGTGTTGAGCGTGCTGTCCTGGGCAGCGTTGTTCTTCGTGATCCTGACCGCCTACGACGCCCTCTCCGACCTTCGCGGCCGGGGATCCATGCCCGACCCCGGCCCGGTGATCCTCATTGCGAGTTTTGGCGCCGCTGCCGCCCTCGGGGTCATCAGCTTGGCGGGACGGCGTTTGCAGGGCCGCATGCTTGCCTCGATCGTGGCCGCGCCGATGCGTCAGGGTGAGACCGACGTGCGGATGGATGCGTCGGGAATCGAAATGCGCGGGACGGACATGCTGTGGCATCTCGGCTGGTCTGGCATTGAGGAGGTGGACGAGATCGAGGGCTTCACCCTCCTCAAGCCCTCGCGCGGGGAATTCCTGCCGATCCCGCATGACCGGCTGCCCCCGGGCGTCACCCCGGCGGACCTTGACCGGGCGATCCGCCTCTGGCGCGGCGTCGCCCCCTTCTGACTAGGCCGCAAACATCGGAAACGTCACCCCAAGCGCCCAGCCGAGGAAAATCCCCAAGCCCAGCCCCTGCACCCCCGGCCTCCACGTCGCCCGCCCGACCCATCCGCCGAGCGTCCCGAACAGCGCATAGAAAAGCAGCAGCACCGGCAGGATGATGATGAGGAACAAGAGCCGCTCGAAATCCAGCGCCACCGCCAGCCCGAGCGACCCCAGGGCCACCGCCCTGACCGCGATCACCCGGCCCCAGCCGGCCCTCCCCCCCTCGGTCAGCACGGCATCCGCCGTCAGGAACGGCACTGCCCCCAAAGCCATTGCCAGCACCACCGGCACGCGCGGACCGACGGGCCAGAAGCTTGCCACATAGACATCCAGCGCCTTCCCGAACACCAGGATCCCGAACACCGCCACCGGTAGCGCCAAGGGCACCACCTTCCGGGCCCCCAAGCGCACCCCGCCGAACGCCGCCGCCAGGGCCAGCGTCAGCCCCCCCATCACCGCGAAATGCACGGCGAGGTAATCCGCGACCAGCACCGGCAGAAAGCGGATCTGCAGGGGCACCAGCACCAGCGGCGTCACCACCGCAGGCCCCACCAGCACCGCCCAGAACCGCCAACCCGCCAGCCTCGGCGGCGGCGCCTCCGCCCTCCACCGCCGCAGGATCCCCACCAAGGGCCAGACCACCGCCACCAAGGACGCCATCAAGAGCAGCACCCAAGGCCCCCGCAGCGGCACCACCGGTGCCTCATCCCGCCCAAACGCCCCATTCAGCCAGTCCCGCATCTCGACCAGCGTGGTGCGCGCGTACAGAACCCCCACATGCTCGACCCCCGGCGCAAGCACCGCCCGCCGCAGGTTCCCGGGCACCCCCACCGTCTGCGAGAACCCCGCCGCCGGATCGGTCAGCCGCACGACCCGCAAGGCCTCGTCCGTCAGCCCGCCTTCCCACTCCCCCGTCACCACCAGCAAGTTCCGTGGCTGATCCGCCGTCGCGGCCTTCGTGAACAGCGACACCGCCACCACCGCGCCCACCCTAGGATCCCGCATCGCCTGCCGCAGCACTAGGTCCGAGGACATCGAATGCCCGACCAACGCCAGCCGCCCGTCCGCGCCGGGCAAGGCCAAACCTGCCTCTGCCACGCGCTGCATCTCGTCCATCAGAACCCGCGTCGTGCCGTCGATGGATGTCACATCCCCCGACATCGGCACCGGACTGCGCCCGTGGCCCGCCAGGTCATGGGCCACCGCGATATAGCCCGCCCGCGCCAGCGCCTCGGCAAACCCCTCCATCAAGGGCCGTGACCCCGCAAAGCCATGCGCGATCACGACCACCGGCGCGGGCGCCGCACCCGGCAGCCGCCACACCGTCGCGGGCGTCTCGCCAACGGCCAACTCCGACCGCTCCAACCCCGCCCGCGCCCCTTCGAGCCGCCACAGCGACAGGGCCACCCCGCAAAGCGCAAGCACCAGAACGACCCACCGGCTGCCCGTCATCTGCGGCCTCGCCCTTTCATCTTGGAAAAAGTATCCCGGGGGGAAGGGCCGAATGGCCCGCGGGGGGCTGGCCCCCCGGCTACGCCGCCGCCAGGCCCCAGGTCGGGTGGAACAGACCGGCAGGCGATAGCGTGAAAATCTCCACCCCCGTCGCCGTCACGCCCACCGAATGCTCGAACTGCGCCGACAGGCTCTTGTCCCGCGTCACCGCAGTCCAGTCGTCGGCGAGCACTTTCGTCTCGGGACGGCCAAGGTTCACCATCGGCTCGATGGTGAAGAACATGCCCTCTTCCAGCACCGGGCCGGTGCCCGGGCGGCCATAGTGCAGCACGTTCGGCGGCGCGTGGAACACGCGGCCCAGCCCATGCCCGCAGAAATCGCGCACCACGCTCATCCGGTGCGCCTCGACAAAGGCCTGGATCGCATGGCCGATGTCGCCGAAGGTACGCCCCGGACGCACCGCCTCGATCCCCTTCATCAGGGCATCATGCGTCACCTCGATCAGCCGCTCCGACTTCCGCGGCAGGGCGCCTGCCACATACATCCGGCTTGTGTCGCCGAACCAGCCGTCCACGATCACGGTGACATCGATGTTCAGGATGTCGCCGTCCTTCAGCACCTTGGGCCCTGGGATGCCGTGGCACACCACATGGTTCACGCTGATGCAGCTGGCGTGACGATAGCCCTTGTAGCCGATGGTGGCCGAGGTCAGGCCCTGCCGCTCGACCTCCTCGGTGATGAAGCGGTCCAGCGCCTCGGTCGTCGCCCCGGGCACCACAAGGGGCGCCACGCGGTCAAGGATATCGGCTGCTGCCCGGCCCGCCCTGCGCATGCCCGCAAAGTCCGCATCCTCGTAGATCCGGATCCCGTCCTTGGTGATGCGTCCGCGCATGTCGTCCATGCGCGGGAATATATGCGGCGGCCCGGGGATTGGCCAGAGGCCGGGCGGGCCCTATACCGGCCTGTGAAGAGGAGGCCCACGATGACCAACCCAACCGCCGCGATGCTGGTGATCGGCGACGAGATCCTGTCGGGCCGCACGCGCGACACGAACACCAACTTCCTCGCCGCCGCGCTGACCAACCGGGGCATAAGGCTGATGGAGGCGCGGGTGGTGGCCGATGACCACGCGGCGATCGTCGCTGCGGTTAACGCGCTGCGCGGGGCCTGGGACCATGTGTTCACCAGCGGAGGGATCGGCCCCACGCATGACGACATCACGGCCGATGCTGTGGCGGCGGCCTTTGGCGTCGGCATCTCGCACCGGCCAGATGCGATGGCGCTGCTGGCCGCGCATTACGACCGCGCGGGGCTCGAATTCAACGCCGCGCGCCAGCGGATGGCGCGCATCCCCGATGGGGCCACGCTGATCGACAACCCGGTCTCCACCGCCCCGGGCTTCACCCTTGGCAATGTCCATGTCATGGCGGGCGTGCCGAAGATTTTCGAGGCGATGGTGGCAGGCGTGCTGGCGACCCTCACCGGCGGGGCGCCGCTTCTCAGCCAGTCCTGGCAGGTGAACCGGGGCGAGGGCGAGATTGCCGACGGCTTTGCCGCGCTGGCCGCCGAATACCCGGACCTGACGATGGGGTCCTATCCGTTCCAGCGCAACGGCGCCTTCGGGACGAACCTCGTGATCCGGGGGACCGACCCCGCGCGGCTGGACCAGGCGATGCTGCGGCTTGCGGCGCTGTTCCCCGCATGACCGACCTTGTGGCCGCGATGGCCCAAAGCTGGCCGCCCGAGGAGATCCTGCCCCTCGGCCCCTGGATCCTGCGCCGCGCGCCCGGGGCGGGCAACCGCGTGACCTGCGCCACCGCAGCGGGACCCGTGACAGCGGCCGACATCGCGGAACTGACTGCGGCGCAGCGGAACATGGACCAGACCCCCACCGTGATGCTGCGTGACGGCGAGACAGCGCTCGACGCGCTCCTCGCCTTCCAAGGCTGGCGGATGGGCGAGGAGGTTGTTCTCTACCAATCCCCCCTCACCGCCTTCACCCCGCCCCCCATGATGACCACCTTCCCCCTCTGGCCCCCCCTCGGCGTGATGCGCCTGATCTGGGAAGAGGACGGGACCGCCCCCGCCAAGCAGCGCGTGATGGACCGTGCGCCGCACCCCAAGACCGCGATCCTTGGCCGAACCGGCGACCGCGCGGCGGGCGCGGCCTTTGTCGCGATCGTGCGCAATGTCGCGTTCCTCCACGCCCTCGCCGTTTCCCCCGCCCTGCGCCGTCAGGGCACCGCCCGCAAAATCCTGTGCGCCGCCGCCACCTGGGCACAAGATGAGGGCGCCACGACCCTCGCCCTTGCCGTGACGCGCGGGAACGTGGGCGCCCGGTCCCTCTATGCTTCCCTCGGTATGGAAGTTGTGGGACAGTATCACTACCGCATCCTGTGAGCCCGCAGAGGCCAAAGCCGTTGAGAGCCACGCTGAACCCGGTCGCGGTTGCTGCCCTTCTGGCGCTCGGCGCTCCCCCCTGCGAGGCGCTGACGCTGGACATGCCCGGCCCTGCGCGCGAGACGGCCACGGTCGTCCTGCCGCTGTCGAGCTATGCCCTGCCGGTGGCCGCCTGGGACGGTGCAAAGGTGCCCTCGCGCCTGATCGAAGGGCGGCTCGAGCGGCGCGCCTGGCGGATTGACCTGCCCGGCAGCACGACGCTCGAACTCCTCGCCCCCCTGCGCGCGCAACTGGCCGCCGAAGGTTTTACCCCCCTCTTCGAATGCGAGACCAAGGGATGCGGAGGCTTTGACTTCCGCTTTGCGACAGAGGTCGTGCCGGAACCCGACATGCATGTGGACCTTGGCGATTTCCGCTTTCTCTCGGCCGAAAAGGGGGACGAGGCGATCAGCCTGCTGGTCAGCCGCTCGACCGCTGCAGGCTTTGTCCAGATGACCCAGGTCGGCCCCGCAGAGCCCCCCGCAGAGACCCTCGCCATCGTGCCAGAGGCGCCCGAAACCACGCTCTCGACCGCAGGCACGCCGCCGGACCTTCGGGCCTTGCTAGCCGAAACGGGCATGCTGCCCCTGGACGACCTGCGCTTTGACCGCGGCTCAACCACGCTGGAACCGGCAAAATACCCCTCGCTCATCGCGCTGTCAGGCTGGCTGGCCGAGAACCCCGCGCGCAGGATCGCGCTGGTCGGGCATACCGATACGGTGGGCGGGCTGGCGCCGAACGTCGCCATCTCGCGCGCGCGGGCGCAGGCGGTGCGCGATGTGCTGGTGCAGTCCTACGCGGTCACCCCCGAACAGCTGACGGCCGAGGGGGTGGGCTACCTGTCCCCCCGCGCCCCAAACGCGACCGAGGAGGGCCGTGCCCTGAACCGAAGGGTCGAAGCGGTCGTCATCGCGACCGAGTGACCTACCAGTTGTCCGGTCCCTTGTCCGAAAAGCGGCGCGCCAGAAAGTCGATGAAGGCGCGCACCTTCGGCTGCGTGAAGCGCCCCGGCGGATAAACCGCATAGATCCCCAGGATTTCCACCGGCAGCCCCGGAATGGCCTCTTCCACCTGCCCCGCCCGCATCGCATCGGCATAAAGGAACGAGGGCAGATACGCGATGCCAAGGCCCGAAACCGCCGCATTCAACAGGCTTTGCCCGTCGTTCACCGTCAACCAGCCGGCCGTGCGGATCTGCCGCTTCTCGCCCGAGGGCGTGGGCACGCGCCAGACGTTGCCGTTGGCCTGATTCGAATAATGCAAAAGCTTGTGGTCGTTCAGGTCATCCACCCGCATCGGGCGCCCGAACTTCTGGAAGTAGTGCGGGCTGGCGATCATCCGCTTGGCCGTGTCGGTCAGCTTGCGGGCGCGAAGGCTCGAGTCCTCCAGATCCCCCACCCGGATCGCCAGGTCGAACCCTTCCGAGATCAGTTCCACATAGCGGTTGTTCAGCACCATGTTCACGGTGATGTCCGGAAACTCCAAGAGGAAGTCCCCCAGGATCGGCGAGAGCAGGTTCACCCCGAAATCCGTGGCCACCGAGATGCGCAACAGCCCCGACGGGGCCGACTGCATCGAGGTCACCAGCGCATCCGCCTCGCCCGCATCGTTCAGCACCCGCCGTGCGCGGTCATAGTAGGCAAGGCCAATCTCGGTCGGCGACACCCGGCGCGTCGTGCGGTTCAGAAGGCGGGCCCCCAACCGCGCCTCCAGCGCCGAGACGTGCTTGGACACGGCGGACTTCGAGATGCCCATCTTCTTGGCGGCATCCGTAAAGCCGCCTTGGTCCACCACAGTGGCAAAGGCTTCCATCTCGGTCAGTCGGTCCATTGTCATCCCTCGGCAGACTTTTCGGGCGCTAAGGGGGGTATTGACCGCGAATTCGGGCAGGATGACGGCGCGGGGGCGACAAGTCCGGGGAATTGCCGGGATCGTGCGGGCTGTGGAAACGGCCAAAAGGTGGCTGGAACCTGCCAGCGTTGGGGTTCTCGTTCAGCGAAGATCGGCGCAATGCGGCGGATCGGCGGAAGAATGTTCTATCTGACAGGCCAAGTTGGCGGGGTGTGGCCGTAGAATCGGGCGCACTACAGCACAGGGTAGATGTTTTTTCCGGCTTTGCCCAAGTTGGGCGGGAAGGCGACACTGCCTTCGCCCCGGAAACGGATCCGAAAGGAACACAGGATGAACCGGATGATGATGGCCGTTTCGGCCACAATCGGCCTCGCGGCCCTGCCCGCGCTGGCCCAGACGACGCCGATGGTCACGGACACCGACGCCAATGGCACCTACTCGATGGAAGAGCTGCAGGCCGCGATGCCCGACCTCACGCCCGAGGTCTTTGCCTCGGTGGATGCCAACGCCGACGGCGCGGTCGATCCGACCGAGCTTGTGGCCGCAATCGAGGCGGGCACGATCAAGCCCGCGACCTGAGCGCGGGCGGGGCGCGTGTCCCCCGCGCGCCCCTTACAGCCGTGCCGCCAGCCGGGCGCCCTGATCGATGGCGCGCTTTGCGTCCAGTTCCGCCGCCACATCCGCCCCGCCGATCACATGGTGGGGAATGCCCGCCGCCGCCAGCGCATCCGCCAGCCCCCGCTCGGGCAACTGCCCGGCGCACAGGACGACCGTGTCCACTGCCAGCACCTGCGGATTCTCGCGCGCGGGGCCGTGGCTGATCGTCAGCCCCTCGTCCGTGATCCCCTCGTAATTCACCCCGCCCACCATCTGCACCCGCTTCATGGCGAGTGCTGCACGGTGAATCCAGCCGGTGGTCTTGCCTAGACCCCGCCCCGGCTTCTCGGCCTTGCGCTGCAACAGATGCACCTCGCGTGCCGGGGGTTCCGGCTGCGGCCCCGCCGGGGCAAGCCCCCCCGCCACCTCGGCCGGATCACCCACGCCCCATTCCCGGCGCCAGAGGGCAAAATCCTCGGTCGGGCTTTCCCCCTGATGCACCAGATACTCGGCCACATCGAACCCGATGCCCCCCGCGCCGACAATCGCCACCCGTTTCCCCACCGGCGCGCCCCGCAGCACATCGGCATAGCCCAAGGCCCGCTCCTGCCCCGGGATCCCCGGGTCGCGCGGGGTCACCCCGGTCGCCACGATCACCTCGTCGAAGCCGCGCAGCGCCTCGACCGTCGCCGCCGTGCTCACCCGCACCTCGACACCCGTCGCGGCGAGCCGATGCGCGAACCACGCGACCAGCCCGTGAAACTCCTCTTTCCCCGGCACCTGCTTGGCCAGGTTCAACTGCCCCCCGACCTCCGGCCCCTTTTCGAACAGCGTGACCCGGTGCCCTCGCTCCGCCGCCACCATCGCCGCCATCATCCCCGCCGCCCCGGCGCCCACCACGGCCACCGACTTCGGGCTGGCCGCAGGCGCATAGGACAACTCCACCTCATGACAGGCACGCGGGTTCACAAGGCAGGAGGTCAGCTTGCCGCTGAAGGTATGGTCCAGACAGGCCTGATTGCACGCAATACAGGGCGCGATATCGGCAGCCCGTCCCGCCCGCGCCTTGGCCACAAACTCCGCATCCGCGAGGAAGGGCCGCGCCATCGACACCATGTCCGCCTCGCCGCGCGCAAGGATCCCTTCGGCCACGTCCGGATGGTTGATCCGGTTCGAGGTGATAACGGGGATCCCCACCTCGGGCCGCAGCCGCGCCGTCAGCCAGGTAAAGGCCGCCCGGGGGACGGATGTTGCAATCGTCGGCACCCGCGCCTCATGCCACCCGATCCCGGTGTTGAGGATACTCGCCCCCGCTCCCTCGATCGCCTTGGCCAGCGTCACCACCTCGTCCCAGGTGGACCCGTCCGGGATCAGGTCGATCAGGCTGATCCGGTAGATCACGATGAAATCCGCCCCCGCCGCAGCGCGCACCCGCCGCACCACCTCGACGGGCAGCCGCATCCGGTTGGCATAGTCGCCACCCCAGGCATCCTCTCTCCGGTTCGTATGGCGGACGAGGAACTGGTTGAGGAAGTATCCCTCCGACCCCATCACCTCGACCCCGTCATACCCCGCCTCCCGCGCCCGCGCGGCAGCCGTCGCAATGTCGGCAATCTGCTTCCCGATCCCCGCCTCATCCAACTCGCGCGGAGGAAACGGGCTGATCGGCGACTTGATGGCCGAGGGCGCCACGCATTCCTTCCCATAGGCATAGCGCCCCGCATGCAGGATCTGCATCGCGATAAGCCCGCCCTCGCCATGCACGCGCTCCGTCACCACCCGATGGTTCGCGATGTCCGCGCCCGAGAACAGCCCCGCCGCCCCCGGAAACACGCCCCCCTCGCGGTTCGGCGCCATCCCCCCTGTCACCATCAGCGCGACCCCGCCCCGCGCCCGCGCCGCATAGAAGGCCGCCACCCGGTTCCAGTCGCCCGTCTCCTCCAGCCCCGTGTGCATCGACCCCATCAGCACCCGGTTCGGTAGCGTCACGTGGCCAAGGGCCAAGGGCGTGAAAAGATGGGGATAGGACATGGGCAACCTCCGCTGCCGCGACCTTGCCGCAAGGGCCCCGCCCTGTCACGTCAAACCCCGCGTCAAATGCCGCAGGTCCGTTGACAGCCTCCGGGGCGTTCGCTGTACTCGCGTCGGAATTGCATTTTTCAAAGGATGAATCAGATGGCCATGAAGGACCTCGAGAAGATCATTGCCGACGCCGAGAAGGAGATCGGGAAGGACCTCTCCGAACGCTTTACCAAGGCCGTGCAGGCGCGCGACGTGCAGGCCAAGGCCGACAAGGAAACCAAGTCCTCCGACAAGAAATGCCCCAAGGAAGTGCAGGCCGTCTTTGACGCCGCCTTGTCGGCCGAGATGACCAAGGTGCAGCGCGACTACAAGGACGTCCAGTATTCGCCCGACATGACCTTCAAGATGAAGGGCAAGCAGTGGATCGCCTCGGTCAAGACCGAGGCCGCGCTTGAACGCGAGAAAAAGGGCGGGTCGAGCTATGTGGTCAAGGAGGGCGATACCGTGTTCGGCATCGCCGAGCAGCATTACGGCAGCGGGGCCTACTGGCCTGCGATCGAAGACGAGAACCCCTTCATCGTGTCGAAGGGCGACTTCATCGTCTGCTCGATGGGGTTGCGGATTCCCTCCGTCGATGTGGTCAAGAACATGGCGCTGGTGGGCGAGATCGCCAAACCCAAGTCCACGAAGGACAGCGACAAGCCCGCCAAGGTGGTGTGGGAGCCGGACTGGGAGCTGGAGATCGGCGGCAAACCGACAACGACGACGATGAAGCTGCCGGGGCTTACGGTGATCCTCACGGCGCAGTTCAAGGGCAAGGCCACGGTCAAGGGCATGGGTCCGATCCCGGCCGGGTTCAACGTCAGGTCCCACGAGGCCGAAATCAAGTCGGCCTGGAAGGATATGGAGGGTTCGGTCAAGTTCGACCTGGGCAGCGGTTTCACCGAGATCGGCGTGTCCAGCGCGATCCTGAACGGCAAGGCGGGGATCAAGGTCACCAAGGACGGATCGTTCGGGGCCTCGATCGAATCTCCGCCGAAGAAGTTCTCCCTCGGCGGGCGGGACTGCGAGGCGACGCTGTCGATCGAGATCACGGCCAAGCTGATCCCCGACCCGCCACCGGCCAAGGTCGAGAAGTCCATCGGCGATCAGATCAGCGAATGGGCGTCCGAACACCGGACGGCCATCGTGGTGACGGCGGTCGTCGTGGCGGTGGTCGTGGGTATCGCGCTGGCCGCCCCGTCGGGCGGGTCCTCGGTGGCCGGGGTGGTCGCCTTTGCCCGCGCCATGAGCCTGGCCGCGCCCGGCGTCGCGGCCATTGCGAGGTGAAGGGCCGGTGACAGGGCGGGCCGCCGGTTCCGGCCGGCGGCGCAACCCGATCAGCGGAACACCGTCAGGATCGCCTCCAAGGGCTTCTTCCGCTTGGCCACCGCCGGCACCGTCGCATCCGCCGCCGGATAGCCCACGGGCAGGATCATCACCGGCTTCTCATGCGCGGGCCGCCCGCACATCGGCCCCAGAAACTTCATCGGGTTCGGCGTATGCTCCAGACACACCAGCCCCGCATGATGCAGGGCCGAGATCAGGAACCCCGTCGCGATCCCCACGCTTTCCGGCACATAGTAGTTCTTGTAGCGCGCCCCGTCCTCGGTCACCCCATAGCGCTGCGCAAAGACCACGATCAGCCACGGCGCGTCGGTCAGATGAGGCTTCGACACCCCCGTCCCGATGGGCTCCAGCGCCGCCAGCCACTCATCCCCCGCGCCCCCTTCGTAGAACGCCCGCTCCTCCTCCTCCGCCGCCGCGCGGATCCGCGCCTTCATTGCCGGATCCGCAATCGCCGCAAAGTGCCACGGCTGGTGGTTCGCGCCCGACGGAGCCGTCCCCGCCGCCGCCACACAGGCGGCAATCACCGCCTCGGGCACCGGACGGTCCGAGTACTGCCGCACCGAATGCCGCCGCCGCATGAACCCCAGATGCCCCTCGGCAGCGACCAAGGGATCCCCCACCTCCACCCGATCCGGCAGCGGCAACGGCTGATACGAGACTTCGCCCTTGCGATACATGCGCGGCCCTCCCTGTTCCCCAGACACCAGAGCATCCCACCAAAGCGCCCGCAACTCCCCTTGCCCGAGCGCCCGCCAACCGCGATTCAATAGAGTAAGCTCACCAAATAAGGTGAACTAGCGCGCAGAAAAAGATCGCCACCTGTAACGTGCTGGATTCACATTATATTTCAGACTTATCCCAAAACGATCCAGCGCTTATCCCTAAGCCCTTGAACAGATTCATCAAGCCGATTCAACGGCTTGTCGGGAGGGGACTCTAGCACAGCAAACGGGATGAGGGTATAAGGTGTACATCGACTGTGACACGGTAAAATTCTGCCTGCCGTGGCGAGGCCTTCGGGCTAAGGCAGTGTGCGGGGTTCTGGCAGGCCCCGTCAGTTGATACACGGGTCGCTCCGAAAGGATGCGACCCGTGCTTACTTATGCTCCCGCAGAACGAGCCCTTTGGAGGGCAGGTTTCGAAAAGGCCCGGGCTTAACGCGATAAAAGGAGTCAACCCAGATCTCGGTGCCACTCTGAGCCTCCTTTAGGGCGCAGAAGTAGAGCTTTGCTTTCTCCGCTTGATACGCGACAATGATCTTGCGGGGCGACTTCTCCAGCCTCACAACCATCCCAGCGTCGATTGCGAGTGGCAACCAAAGTAGGTCAAAGTCCGAAATGTCGGGGTGTTTGGCGGCGATGTGCTCTAGCCCTGATTTTCCAAGATAAACCCAAGGGCACGGCCACGAAAGCTGGCGCCAAACTTCATCCGGCAGCACCCCAACTTGCTGCGGGCGCCCTCTCCTTACTTCTTGCACATGTTCAAGGGTGAAAGCCATGGATCGCGCTATTCAGCGCGAAACGAACCTAACGTCAATATCAAGTGCCTCTGCGCATTGCAGAAAGAATGCCGCACTAAACCCGCCTCGGCTTATCTTGTTCGCCACGCCGCCCTTGCTCATTTCAACACCTATCGCGGCCAGCCGCTCGGTAAGCTGCTCGACCGTCAAGCCCTTGGACGCCATAACAGAGCGCAGAAGATCCTTCGCCCGACCTTCAAAATGCGCGTTGACCGGTCTTGCCTTCCTAAACGTGGGCTTAGGCGGTGCTGACCGAATAGGATTGTCTATAGCTTTCATGGCGCCTCCATAGTCTCACCACATGTACTGATGAAAGCGGTTGACGCCACTGCCTGTGCCCAGTGGCACAAGTTTTATAACCTAATATGGTAAGCTTCCAAGACACAGAGTGTTTCTTTCCTTCCCGCCGCGAAGTCGCTCTCACCGTAAAGGCGAGGCTCGTGTTGGGCGAAGAACTCCGAGCGACGTTCCGCTGGGTCTGTGTAGCCTGCAACAGGGATCGACGCCGCTTTTGGCACAGACAGCTCCACCTTCATCACCACCAACGCCGCCCTTCTCTGGGAGGTTGCCCTCACCTACGGCCCCGGCTTCTCGACGT
>CAZVIS010000007.1:26928-30779 GCA_964627355.1 uncultured Rhodobacterales bacterium | reverse complement strand
CTTCTCATTCCCGACAGTCCGTCCAGTCCAGCCTTTCGCGCCAGCCCCATCAGCACCGTCTCGGCCTGATCGTCGGCAGTGTGGCCAAAGGCGACCAGCCTGATGTTTCTCGATCCCGCCCAATCGGCGATCAGGGCACGGCGCGCCTGTCGCGCCTGATCCATCAGGTTGCCGACGATCGCATCGTGGTTCCACGCAAGCGATTTATGTGGCCAGCCAAGGGTCGCGCAGGTCTGCGCGACGAAGGCCGCCTCATCGGCGGCCTGGGGACGCAGGCGGTGGTCCACTGTGACCACATCCACATTCCAGCCCTCATGTCGCGCGATCCGGGTTGCAAGATGCAGCAGCGCCATCGAGTCGCTGCCGCCCGATACCGCAAGCCCCAAAGTCTCGATAGGTCGCAAACCGGAAAGCGACACCCAAAGCGCGCTCAGAAGTGGCGCGTCTGGTCCTTGTTCCTGAAGCCACGCTTGCGGGAAGCGCCCGTCGCTCACGGGCAGCCGAAGGCCCGCATTGCCGCGGCGGCGTCCGCTGCGGGCTGGCCGCCGGGGAAGCGGACGGTGACTTCGGTGAGGGTCACGCAGGCCTCGGGTCCCTGGCCTAGCTGGTTCAGGGCCTGGCCGAGCTTGAAAAGCGCCTCGGGCGCGCGGGGGCCGTCGGGGGCGCCGGAGAAGGCTTCGAGATAGGCGCGGGCGGCGTTTGCGGTCTCGCCGAGTTGCGCCAGCGCCTCGCCGCGCAGGTAATGCGCCTCTTGCGTCAGGGGGCCGCCGGTGTAGGTCGTGGTGAAGGCCTGCAGGCGGTCCGCCGCGCCCCGGAAATCGCCGCCGTCATAGGCGGCCTTGGCCGCATCGAAATCGGCCTGCTCGCTGACCGCAAGCTGCGCGCCGCCGGTGGCGGGTGGAGATGGGTTTTCAGGATTAGCGTAAAGCGCGGTGGGCGGACCAGTTACGACCGGCTTCTCACCGCCCAAAGGTGGCGTCTCGGGCAGGGTCGAGAGGTCGCCGCCCGCAAGCTCGGTCAGCCGGAACTCGAGGTCGGCCACGCGGCGCGTGCCGTCCTCGACCACCTTGTTCAGGCGGAACTCGATCGCTTCGGCCTTGCCGGTCAGGGCGGTCAGCGCCGCCTCGATGGTATCAAGGCGCGAGAGCGCAGGGCCAGAGGCGCCGCTGCCCGAGGCGCCGCCGGTGGTCGAAAGCTCGACCTTCAGCGCGTCGATCTCGGACTTCAGCACCACCAGCTCTTGCCGGATGTCGGCCAGCGTCTGCGCCCGGTCCTGCGCCGCAACTGGCAGCGCCAGCATCAGGAACCCAGCGATGATCCAGCCCGCCCGCACGATCAGACCCCCGCGCCCGCCGACAGCACCGTCACGGCGCGGCGGTTCTTGGCGTAGCAGCTCTCAATCGAGCAGACCTCGATGGGACGTTCCTTGCCGTAGCTGACGGTGCGCAGACGGCTGGCCTGAACCCCTTGCGAGATCAGGTAGTCCTGAACGGCGCTGGCGCGGCGTGCGCCGAGGGCAAGGTTGTATTCCCGCGTGCCCTGTTCGTCGGCATGTCCCTCGATGATGATGGCATAGCCGCGGCCCTGGTTCAGCAGCCACTGCGCCTGCGCGTTCAGCGTGCCCTGCGCCTCGGGCGAGAGGGTGGACTGATCCACCGCAAAGAACACCCGGTCGCCGAGCGTCTGCGCGAAATAGGCTGGCGAGTTCGGGTCCGAGGCCGAGCCGAGGCCCGTCGAGTCGATCCCGCCTGCTCCGGGGCCACCCGCACCCGGGCCACCGGCACCGAACCTGTCGGGGTTGTTGCAGGCGGCCAGCGCCAGCGTGGCGGCGATCAGCAGGGCAGCAGTGGGGAAGCGCATGGGGATTATCCTCTTTCTTGGCTCGATTTGCAGCGAACATACCAGCTTTGGGGGGGACTGTGAATCCGCCTTAGGGCAAGAGCGGCGACCAGGCGGGGTCCGACGCGGGGCCGTCCGTCTGCACCTGCCGCAGGTTGCGGCCCGTGATGTCCACCGAGAACAGGCCCGGCACGCCGCCCTCGCCCGCCGTCTCGCGGGTGAACATGATGACGCGGCCGTTCGGCGCCCAGGTCGGGCCCTCGTCCAGGAAGCTGGCGGTCAGCAGGCGTTCCTCCGACCCGTCGGTCCGCATCACGCCGATGTGGAAGCGGCCCTCGTTCTGCTTGGTGAAGGCGATGAGGTCGCCGCGCGGGCTCCAGACAGGCGTGCCGTACCGGCCGGGGCCAAAGGAGATGCGTTGCGGCTCCCCTCCGCCTGCCGACATGATGTAGAGTTGCTGCGTGCCCGAGCGGTCGCTCTCGAACACGATCCGGCTGCCGTCAGGGCTGAAGGACGGCGCAGTCTCAATTGACGGCGCGTCGGTCAGGCGCTGGCGGGTGCCAGAGCCTGCGTCCAGCGTATAGATGTCCGAATTGCCGCCCTGTTCCAGGCTGAACACCACCGTCCGCCCGTCCGGCGCAAAGCGAGGGGCAAAGGTCATGGTGCCCGGCTGCTCGTCCAGTGCGCGGGTCTGCAGCGACCCCACATCCATCAGGTAGATGCGCGGAAAGCCCGTGGCGTAGGAGGTGAACAAGATGCTGCCGCCATTGGGCGAAAAACGCGGCGCGATGACGATGGACGAAGAGTCGGTCAGATAGCTGACATTCGCTCCGTCATAGTCCATCACCGCAAGACGCTTCCTCCGGTCGTTCTTCGGCCCGCTTTCCGAGACGAAGACCACGCGACTGTCGAAGTACCCGCCTTCGCCGGTAATCCGCGAATACACGGCATCGGCCACCTTGTGCGCCATCCGCCGCCAGCTTGCGGGGGTGCCGGCAAACTGCAGCCCCTCGCCCAGTTCCTGCCCCGAAAAGACGTCATAGACGCGGAACTTCACCACGATGCGGTCGCCGCTCGCGCTCACCGCACCGGTTACAAGGGCCTGCGCGTTGATCGCCTTCCAGTCGGGGAACGCCACGGGGGCGTCGAAACTGCTGACCCGGCTGATAAAGGCCGAGGCCGGGATCTCGCGGAAAAGGCCCGTTCCCGCAAGGTCGGCGGCAACGACGCGTGCGATGTTGGTGGCATAGTCGCCCGCCCCGCCATTCTCGGCGATGAAGTCGGGAACGGCAAAGGGCAGCGGCTCGATCACCGGATTCCGCAAGTCAAGGTTCAACGGCCCGTTCTGCGCCGATGCGCTAAAGGACAGCGCAAGTGCCATCGCAATCGACGACAGGATTAGTTTCAACCGGTTCATCTGGTCCTCACAGTTTCATTGGCCGCAGACGGCGCCTTGTCCCGACAACGCGCAACCCGGGCAGTCGTCACCGCACAGCGAAACGCTTTGCCTGCGCGAGAGGTTGCGGTGAACGTCCAGGCCATCAGAACGACATCCCTTCAGCTCGGAAGTTCAGCGATAGTTCCTTCCACTCATCGTACTTCTCGGTCGGCAACGCGTATCCATCCTTCCCGCAAATGATGACCGCGCGGCGCGCCACTTCGAAGGCCTGCCGCGCAGCACCTTCGGAGCCGCCCGAGAATTCGAGCATCCGTATCGAGCCGATGTCAGGCCGACCATCCTGCCCCAATCGGACATAAACCCTGACGGCCGTCCGCGACGCCTCGGTCGAAAGGGCGCCGATGTTCCAGCAGCGTTCGATGGCCACCCGAAGGCCGTCCTTCTCGCCCGCGGTCATCG
The DNA here is from genome assembly GCA_964627355.1 of uncultured Rhodobacterales bacterium. Taxonomy (GTDB): domain Bacteria; phylum Pseudomonadota; class Alphaproteobacteria; order Rhodobacterales; family Rhodobacteraceae; genus JBBQXK01. The sequence goes on along the minus strand of CAZVIS010000007.1, from coordinate 27,082 downwards.
GTGGCCCGGACGGCACGGCCGAGCTTTCGATCGACGCGGCCGCCTCGGCCAGCGCTGCAGCGATGGCCACATCGTCGGTCGTGCTTTCCGGCGGCGTCTCGGTTTCGGCTGGGGTTTCGGGGGCTGGGGTTTCGGGGGCGGGGGGGGGTTTGGG
>CAZVIS010000007.1:0-26918 GCA_964627355.1 uncultured Rhodobacterales bacterium | reverse complement strand
TGGCTCCGTCTTTCCGGGGGGCGTCCGGGTTGGGGTTGGGGTTGGGGGGGGGGGGGGTGGGGGGGGGGGGGTTTCGGGTTCGGGATCGGGTACCTCGGCGGCGGCGCTTGCGACCTCTTCCGCGGGCGGTGTCTCGATCCGGGCGGGGCGCGGGCGCGGGCGGACGCCGCCGCTGGCCACGTTCGCGGCCTCTTCCCGGTTCGCCTCGGTCAGAAGTTCGGTCCCGGCCTCTTCCGGCGCGGCGGGGGGGCGCTCTTCCTCGACGACCGGGGTTTCCGGAGCGGGCTCAGGGGCCACCTCGGGCACGGCTTCAAGCGCGGTTGCAAGCTCGGGCGGCGGCTCTTCGGTGGGTTCAGGGGCCACACGCTCGGCCGGGCGGGGGCGGGGGCGCGGGCTGGTGACCGGAGCGTTCACCGGCGGCGCCTCGGCCACCGGCTGGGGGTCGGGCTCGGGCAGCGCGACCTCGGGCGCCGGGTCGGGAAGCGGTTCAGGCTGAGGTTCGGCCACGGGTTCCGGTGCGGGTTCCGGCGTCGGTTCCGGGGCCGGAGCAGACTCCGGCTCGGGTTCGGGCGGGCGCGCTTCGGCGGCGGGCAGCGTCTCGACGGGCGGGGCCTCGGGCTGCGGCGGCACGGCGGCCACCATCTCGGCAAACTCGGCGCCGGTCATCAGCGAAACCTCGGTCACGGCGACCTCGGGCGCGTCATCTGGCGGAAAGAACAGTCCGCCCAGAAGCGCCCACAGGATCAGCCCCGCGTGCCCGATGCCCGAGATGACCTGCCCCGTGTTGAGAAAGCCCGTGCCCATGGGCATCCTAGCCCCCAGTGGCCCCGAAGGTCGGCCCGTCCGAATCCGTCACCAGCCCGATGTTGCGGAAACCCCCGGCGTTCAGCGCGCCCATCACCTGCGCCACGCGCGCATAGGGGATCGCCCCGTCCGCGCGGAGAAAGACCTTGTCGCTGGTGCGTTCGGCTGCGATGGCACGCAGGCGGGGGATAAGCTCCTCCTCGTTGACCTCCGAGGTCTGGATCAGCAGTCGCCCGTCCGATGCCATGGTGATCGTCAGCGGTTCTTCCTGTTCGGTCGGCAGGGCGCTGGCGGCGGTCTTGGGCAGCTCGACCGGGACGCCCACGGTCAAGAGCGGTGCCGCCACCATGAAGATGATGAGCAGCACCAGCATCACGTCCACGAAGGGCGTCACGTTGATCTCGGACATCGCGGCGGCGCGGCCCCGGCGGCGTCCCCGCCGCCCGCCACCCGCCCCCTTCTGGACCACCCCGGCTCCCATCAGGCGGCGTCCAACTGGCGCGACAGGATGGTGGCGAATTCGTCGGCAAAAGCCTCGTACCCGCCCACGATCCGCTCGCTGTCGGCGTTTAGCTTGTTGTAGAACACGACCGCAGGGATCGCCGCCACAAGGCCGATGCCGGTTGCCAGCAGCGCCTCGGCGATCCCGGGGGCCACGACGGCAAGGTTCGTGTTCTGCGAGATCGCGATCTGCTCGAATGCGTGCTTGATGCCCCAGACCGTGCCGAACAGGCCGATGAAGGGCGCCGTGGACCCGGTGGTGGCAAGGAAGCTGAGGCCCTGGTTCAACCGCTCGCTTTCCCGCGCAATCGCGACATCCATCGCCCGGTCGATGCGCGCCTGCGCACCCGCGATCAGTCCGCCGTCCTGCCGGTGGCTGCGCCGCCATTCCAGCATCCCGGCGGCAAAGATCTTGCCGGATGCGCCCAACGGTTCGGGTCCGATCTTTTCGTAAAGCTCGTCCAGCGGCTCACCCGACCAGAAGGCCGCGTCGAACACCGCGGCATCCCGGCGGGCAGCGCGGAAGGCGATGGTTTTCTGGATGATTATTGCCCAGGACCAGAACGACATCCCCATCAAGAGCAGCATCACCACCTTCACCGTGAAGGTGGCGCGGAAGAAGAGCGCGAGCATGGAGAAATCAATCTCCTGCGCGGCGGCAAGGGCGTCGGTTTCCATCGGTCTGCCAGTCTGCTCGGGGTCTGCTCGGGGTCTGCCGAAGCCGTTTCTCGGCCTTTTTCTGCTGCTATCCTTACCGGAATCCCACGGCGATGCCAACACATCTCCGTCACCGCCCGTGCCGCGACGCGGCGTGACCCGCGCGTCAGACGGCGGAAAGCCGCGCGCGGAGGGTGGCGGGCAGGCGTGCGGGCGTGCCGGCGCCGGTGAGCGCGACCAGCGTGACGGTGCCGGCGAAAAGCTGCTCGGGCCCGCGCCAGATGTCCTGTGCCAGCGCGATCCGGGCGCCCGTCGCCCCTTGCAGCACGGTGCGAACCTCGATCACGTCGTCAAAGCGGGCGGGGCGCAGGTAGTCGGCCTCGACCCGCCGCACGGCAAAGACGATCCCCTGCTCCTCTCTCAGCGCGACCTGATCGATGCCGAGGGTGCGCACCCATTCCGTGCGCGCGCGTTCGATGAAGCGCAGGTAGTTCGCGTAGTACACGATCCCGGCGAGGTCGGTATCCTCGTAGTAGACGCGGAGGGACAGGCGGTGGGTCATGCGACCACCCTGCCCGCCGCAGCGCGTCGCTGCAACCGGCCAGGCAGCGAGATCCGCCGCAGGATAACGCAGCCCGCGGCGCTGGACATGCACCTCCACATCCGAAAGGCCGAAGGCTGCGGAAAGGCGCGCGACGACGGCCGGCACATCGGTCCCCGTGCGGCAGGTGTAAAGGTCCATCGTCACGAAGCGTCGCGCGGGGAAGGTGTGAAAGCTGATGTGGCTTTCCGCGATCATCACGAAGCCTGACAATCCGCCGGGATCCTTGGCGCAGTTCGGCCCGACCGCCACCACCACCGGCGCGCAGATCGCATGCATCCCCATCTCAAGCGGCAGCGCCTGCAGCAGTTTTGCCAGCGCCCCCTCGTCCCGCATCAGGGGTCCGTCCGCATCATAGCCGTCCAGCATGATGTGGACGCCAAAGGTCTCGACCTCCGGCGCCGCGCCCCCGCTCATGGCTGCACCTCCTGGCGCGGGGCCGGACGCACCGGCCGGATCCGGTCGTAGATCAGATGGAACGCATAGGCATAGCCCGCATAGAACAGCGTCAGACCGATATCGAGAAGCAGCGCCGTCCACAGGTCATGGCCGCCGAGGTACATCAGGACCGGCAGCGTCACGATCAGCGACGTCAGCTCGTGCGATACGGCATGGACCACGCGCTGGACCTGCGGGCGGTCGCTGGCCACCCGCCCGGTCCGCCGAAACTCGATCCGGTCCCACAGGCTGTTGTGGATCGGGGACCAGACCATCACCGCGACGGCAAGGGCAGCGACCACGATCAGCCCGTCCTGACTGTGTGTACCAGTGAACAGGGCATAAAGCGGGGTCGCAAGGGCAAGGCCGCCGATCTCGAAACAGACGGTCTGCAGCAACCGCTCACGCGGGGATCGCAACGTCATCAAATACCTCATTCAAATGCTGGCACCCGCAAGGGAAAGCGCGGGAAAGTCTATCGCTAATGGGACGGCTCGGACTGTGAAGGACCTGTGAAATCTCTATGAAATAGACATAGGGGCACCCCGCCCCTCAAGTGCTTCGGCCCCTGTGACGGTGGTTTGACGCTTTATTCCTGCAGCCCCCTCGCAATCGGAAGCCCGTACCGTCACATTGGACCCGAGCGCCGGGGCAATCCCAGCGCAGGCACCGCCCCTGCGGCTGCCCGAACCCAGGAAGGACACGACCGATGGCCAAGGGCATGAACAAGGGCAACCGCGAGGCGAAGAAGCCGAAGAAGGACCGGTCGGCCGAAAAGCCCGCGCCGTCCTCGCTGACCGCGGGCGTGCGCGAGAACATGGAAAAGGCCGCCGCGCAGAAGAAATAGCGGCTACGTCCGCACCACAAAGCCCCGTGCGATGTGGTTGCGGACAAGGAAGATCATCAGCACGCCCGGCAGCAGGGAAAACACGGTCATCGCCATGACCAGACCCCAGTCCGTCCGGAACGTGAACAGCGCATTGATGGCGACCGTGATCGGTTTGCCTCCGGTCACGGTCAGGATGCGGGCAAAGACCACCTCGACCCACGAGAAGATGAAGCAGAAGAAGGCCGCGACCGCGATGCCCGGCGCAATCGCCGGGATCAGGAAGCGGAAGAAGAAGCCCGGCCCCGAATGCCCGTCGATATGGGCCATCTCGTCGAAGGCGCGCGGGATCGCGGCGATGTAGCTTTCCAGAATCCAGATCGCGATCGGCAGATTGAAGACGCAATGCACAAGGGCGATGCCGACGGGCGTGTTCACCAGATCGAACTGCGCGAACAGGATGAAGATCGGCAGCGACAGCACGACCGGCGGCGTGACGCGGAACGCCAGAAGGAAGAACAGGAAATGCCGGTCGCCGACAAAGCGGAAGCGCGCCAGCGCATAGGCCGCAGGCAGCCCGGCGGCAAGGCAGAAGGCCACGTTCAACAGCACATAGGTCAGCGAATTCAGGATCGAGGCGCGCAGTTCCGGGGTTCGGAAGATGGCCGCGTAGTTGTGCAAGCCGACCGTCCCCACCGGAACGCCTTCGGCCCCCACCGTGGCGGTAAAGCTCAGCGCCACCGCCTGCCCCAGGGGCAGCAGGATGAACCCGGCCAGCGCCAGACAGCCAAGCGCGCGCAGCATGGTCAAGCGCCCTCCCGCTCAGGTGCGCGCAGCTTGACGAAGACCCAGACGATGGTCAGCACGATCAGGAAGTCCACCGTCGCCCGCGCGGCGGCAATGCCGTAGTTGTAGGCCTTGATCTCCTCGCCAAGTTCCAGCGACAGGAACGTCGTGGCCCCCATCGGCCCGCCCGCATTGATCGCCAGCGCCTCGGTGTAGATCATGAAGCTGTCCACGAGGCGAAGCAGCAGCACGATCCACATCGTGCCAGCGATCTTCGGCAACTCGATCCTGAAGAAGATGGCGGGGCGCGAGGCCCCGTCCACCGCCGCCGCCTGATAGTAGGCCGGCGGGATGGCCGACAACCCGGCGTAGGCCATGATGACCACCAGCCCCAGCCAGTGCCAGGTGTCCACGACCAGGATCAGTATCCAGGTGTGCAGGGCGGTGAACTTGTAGTCGAAAGTCAGGTTCGCGGCCGCGAACGCCTGCCCCAGAACCCCCTCCGGCCGGACAAGGGCCAGCCACAGCCCGGCGATCATGTTGGCCGGGACCACCAGCGGAATCGCCACGCACATCAGCATCAGGATAGCAATGCGGGGCGGAACCCGCCGCAGCATAAGCGCGACCCCGACGCCCAGCGGCAGCTGAATGCCAAGGGCCAGCGCCGAAAAAAGCGTGCTGCGGCCCAGACTCGCCCAGAATTCCGGCGTGCCGACGATGTCCCGGTACCACTGCGTTCCGACCCAAAACGCCTGATCCAGCCGGAAGATGTCGTGGAAGGAATAGTTGAACACCGCGATCAGCGGCAACAGGGCCACAAAGCCCATCAGCAGGACCGCAGGCGCCATCAGCAACCAGGCCGCGTTGCTCTGCGATTTCATGGATTTCCCCCCGCCCTGCCTGAGTTCCGGATCGCCGGGGCGATGTCAATGCCGCAGGATTCGCTCTTCGCGGACCTAGACCGGGCGGACCCGCGCGGCCAGCCGCAGCGCGTGGCTGGAATCAGTCGCCATCCCGGGCAGCACCGGATCATAGGCGGCGCGGATCACCGCGCCGATCTCGGGGCGCAGAATGACGGTGCCATCGATCTCGGCCAGCGGCGACTGGCCCAGAAACGCCCGATCGGACCACAGAAGGATCGTCTGCACGGCCTGCGCCAGCGCCAGCACTTCGGCCGGGACCGCGGTCAGGTGGTCGTCCATCCGCAGAAACACAAAGGCCGCCCGGATCGCCCCCCCCGCATCGAACCGAAAGACCCGATACTGGTTTGCCCCCGCCGCCTCCAGCCGGTCCAGAAGCGCGTAAAGGTCTGGAACCAGCTGGTCGAGGTTCGGGACGTGCCGCAGCTCTTCCCAGCTGCGGCAGAAGAAGACGATCAGGTTTGCGCCAAGGTCGGGATCCGTCTCACCCATGCGGTGCCCGGCAAGAAGACAGACCGCCTCGAACGCGCCCTTCATCACGGACAGGGTCGTGTCCTCGACCCCGAAGACCACAGGCACGATCGGCCTTCCCCATCGGGCGCACAGAAACTGCCCGTCGGCTCGCGTGAACAGCGCAGCCACCTCATCCGCCGTCATCCCCTGCACCCCTATGCCGTGCCCGGCGCGCAGCGTTAGGGGGTTTTGCGGACCCCGGCAACTGCGCCGGACGTCGTGTCGGCATCAAGCTGCCCAAGCACCACTTCCTGCAATTCCCGGATCAGCTTGCGGGTCATCGCGCGTTCGAAATCGGCATAGTCCCTTGCCGTCTCGACGAAGGAGTCCGCTCCCCGCGTCACCCGGAGCCTCAGATAGCGGGCCAGTGACGTTTCCGCCGAGGCAGCGCCGCCGCCGATGGCCAGACCGTTGATCGTCACGCCCTGAAACGCTGCACCATCGGCAATCTGCTGCGGGTCGGCGCCCGCATTGTTCCGGCCGTCGGTCGCAACATCGACCACTCGTCTGTCGCATGACGGGGCGATGGACAACAGGAATGACGCCTGCCGCAACGCTGCGCCAATCGCCGTGCGCCCATCAAACACAATACGCCGCGGATAGCTCGCGATCCGGCCGGCCAGCCCGGCCAACACGCCTTCATCGGTTACCAGGGTCCAGTCCGCGACCAGCGCCTGATCGCTAGGCCCGCTCCAGACAAAGACCGCGACTGCGACCGGATTGGCGGGATCCGACAAGAGGATCCCCGAGACCTCGGGCGAGGTCAGCGCGGCCGCCATCCCCTCGACCTGCAGCCGATATTCCTCGGCATCGACCGAGGCGGAAACATCCAGCGCCAGCACCAGCGCCAGCCGACAGGCCGCCTGCGCGGGCGCCGCCATCAGCGCGAGAAGAAAGACAATCAACCGCATGATTCCAGAATGGCATGCGCCTGCGCGCTTTCAACCACCCGTCTCGAAAAGATCCGACTGACCGGACTGCCGCGGCGCCTCCAGCCCCAGATGCCGCCAGGCGCGTGCGCCCAGCATCCGCCCGCGCGGGGTGCGCTGGATCAGGCCCTGCTGCAGAAGGAAGGGCTCGATCACCTCCTCGATGGCGTCGCGCGGTTCGGCCAGGGCCGCCGCGATCGTCTCTACCCCCACCGGCCCGCCACCATAATGGTCGGCCAGAAGACGCAGGTAGCGCCGGTCCGCGCCATCCAGCCCCAGGTCATCCACCCCCATCCGCGTCAGCGCCCGGTCGGCGAGCGCGCGCGTCAGCCGCCCGTCCCCCTCGACCAGCGCAAAATCCACCACGCGGCGCAAGAGCCGCCCCGCAATCCGCGGCGTCCCCCGCGCCCGCCGCGCAATCTCGCGCGTGCCCTCGGGCTCGGCCGGCACACCAAGCAGGCGCGCGCCCCGCGTCACGATCAGATCCAGCTCGTCCTCGGTATAGAACTCCAGCCGCGTTGGAATCCCGAAGCGATCCCGCAAAGGGGTCGTCAGAAGCCCAAGCCGCGTCGTCGCCCCCACCAGCGTAAAGGGCTGCAGGTCGATCCGCACCGTCCGTGCCGCCGGCCCCTCGCCGATCACCAGATCCAGCGCGAAATCCTCGAGTGCCGGATAAAGCACCTCCTCCACCACCGCCGACAGCCGGTGGATCTCGTCGATGAACAGCACATCGCGGGGTTCCAGGTTGGTCAGGATCGCCGCAAGGTCGCCGGGCTTGGCCAATACGGGGCCAGAGGTCATGCGGAACCCCACCCCCAACTCCCGCGCCATGATCTGCGCCAGCGTGGTCTTCCCCAACCCCGGCGGCCCATGGAACAGCGTATGATCCATCGCCTCGCCCCGCATCCGGGCGCTTTCGATGAACACCCGCAGGTTCGCCCGCGCCTCGGCCTGCCCGACGAAATCCGCCAGCATCTGCGGCCGCAGCGCACGGTCGGCATCCTCGGGCAGGCGGTCGGGGCGCAGGGTCTGGTCAGGCACGGTCATGGCAGGAACAATCCCCGAACGCGCGCCGCTTGACAAGGCATCCGTTGCGCAGGGGCGAAGGGGGCGGCCCCGTCAGCGCCGCCCGCTGCGCGGGATGGAACTGCGCGCCACCGGCCCCGCCGCCATCGTCCGCAACGCGGCAACCCGGTTCGCCGTGCTGGGATGCGTGGCGAACAGGCGGTCATGCGTGTGCGCATGCAGCGGGTTGATGATGAACATATGCGCGGTGGCCGGATTCCGCTCGGCCCGGTGGTTGTCGATCCGCGAGGCAAGGCCCTGGATCCGCTCCAGCGCCGAGGCGAGCGCCATGGGCTGGCCCGAAATCTCGGCCCCCACCCGGTCCGCCTCATACTCGCGGCTGCGCGAGATGGCCAATTGCACCAGCGTTGCGGCCAGTGGCGCGAGGATCATCAGGGCCAGCGTCCCCAGGAACCCGCCCGGCCGGTCCCGGTCGCCGCCAAAGAACAGCGCGAAATTCGCCAGCATCGAGATTGCACCGGCAAAGGTCGCCGTCACCGTCATGATCGCGGTGTCGTGGTTGCGGATATGCGCAAGTTCATGCGCCATCACGCCCGCGATCTCCTCTCGACTTAGGCTCCGCAGCAGCCCGGTCGTCGCCGCAACGGCGGCATTCGCCGGGTTCCTCCCCGTGGCAAAGGCATTCGGTTGATCCGTCTCGATCACATAGACGCGCGGGCGCGGCATCCCGGCCCGGTCGGCCAGCCCGTGGATCATGCGGACCAGATCGGGCGCCGAGGCTTCATCAACCTCCCGCGCCCCATGCATCCGCAGAACCGCCTTGTCCGAGTTCCACCAGGCAAAGACGTTCATCGCCGCCGCCACCGCCAGCGCGATCACCGCCCCGCCCGCGCCGCCGATCATGGCGCCAATCCCCATGAACAGCGCCGTCATCGCCGCCATCAGAAGAGCTGTCTTGAAGTAGCCGTCCATCACCGCCTCCACCTGGAAACGCGGGTGAGATGGTGGGGTCGCGCCTGCCCCGCAAGGGTCAGTTGCGCGGCGCAAGCAACCTCAGCGCGCGGCGGATCAGGGCGGCGGTATCGTCCTCGGGCGCGTCGGCAGTGGCTTGCGCCACGGCGGCGGCGGCATCGCCCTGCGCGTAGCCGAGGTTGACGAGGGCCGAGAGGGCGTCGGCGGTGAAGGTCGCGCGGGCCGGGGCGGCGGGTGCGGGGCGCGGGGGTGGCGCGGCCTCGACCACCTCGTCCAGCGCGGGCACGGCGGCGCCTTGCGCGCCCATGGCCATGACCGAGGGCGCCTTGGCCTTCAGCTCCAGCACCACACGGCTCGCGAGCTTCGGCCCCACCCCCTGCGCCGACTGGATCGCCCGCACGTCCCCCAAGGCCACCGCGCGGCCCACCCCCTCGGCCCCAAGCGCACTCAGGATCGACATGGCAGCCTTGGCCCCTACCCCCTGCACCGTCATCAGAAGGCGATGCCATTCCTTTTCCGCCAGCGTCGGAAAGCCGAACAGTTGCAACAGATCCTCGCGCACCAGAAGCTCAGTCCACAGTGCAACCGCCTCGCCAAGCGCGGGCATCGCGGCGAGCGTCCGGTCCGAGACATGGACGATATAGCCCACCCCCCGCACGTCGATCAGCACATGATCGGCCCCGCGATGCTCCAGCCGCCCGGCAATCCGCCCGATCATGCCCCGGCCCTCCGCAGCGCGTCCTGCAACCGGCCCGCCGATTGCAGGTGATGCGCGTGGCAGATCGCGACGGCCAGCGCGTCTGCCGCATCCGGCCCCGCGATCTCGACCCCCGGCAGGTGCAGGCGCACCATGTGATCGACCTGCACCTTGGCGGCATGGCCCACGCCCACCACCGTCTTCTTCACCGCATTGGGGGCATATTCCCCGACAACCAGCCCCGCCTGCGCCGGAACCAGAAGCGCCACGCCCCGCGCCTGCCCCAGTTTCAGCGTCGCCACCGCGTCCTTGTTCACGAAGGTCAGTTCCACCGCCGCCGAGTCGGGGGCAAAGCGCGCGACCACCTCGGTCAACTGCCCATGCAGCGACAGCAGGCGCGAGGCCAGATCGTCCGCCCCGGTGGAATGACAGATGCCGTTCGCGACATGCGCCAGACGGCTGCCCGCCACGTCGATCACGCCCCAGCCAAGGTTGCGCAACCCCGGATCAATGCCGATCACCCGCATCAACGCCCTTTCCCCGCCCTGTCCCATGGGCTAGCACGAAAGGCGAACATCCGCCAAGGGCCTTGCACTCATGCTGCAAGTGCACAATTGCGACGGAAGGCATCTAGAAACCGACGCCTCTCGGATTGAGGCATGGAATCATGGCGAATTCGTGAATTTCAGCCATGCAAGCCTGTCAAGGCGGCCATGCCTGCCGCTGCATTGCTTTGCACCTGCAGCACGCCTATCTGGCTGTCACCGGGGCAGAACGCTGCCCTTTTGAGCGTTTTTGAAAGGACTACCACCATGGCCGCCTATGAGACGACCCGCCGGGCGCCGTTCGGCGCCATTACGACCCAACGCATCGCTTCGGTGTTCGGGGGCCTTTCGGCCGCTGTCGCCACCTGGAACGATGCCCGCATCACGCGCAACGCGCTGGCACGGCTTTCCGACCGCGAGCTGGACGATATCGGTCTGTGCCGCGGCGACATCGACCGGATCGGCGACATCGCGCGCTGACACCGGATGGGTCCGAACGGCGGGGGCAACCCCGCCCACCGAACGCAAAAGCCGCGTCCCGTCACCGGGCGCGGCTTCCTTCTTTGCGTCGAAGGCGAGGTTGTCGGATCAGGCGCCCGGGGGCATCCGCTGAGAAATCTGGTCGGACACCCACAGTGTCAGCGGATCGACGGCCATCAGGTACCCACCCAACCGGTCGAAGCCCTCGCCCGCCTGCAACTCGACCACGCGCTCACGATAGGTCTCGTCGCCGATGTTGTAGTGGATGATGGACTTCAGCCCGATAACGCATAGCGTCACGACGATAAGCGGACGGAAGATGGGAAGGGAACGTCGTGTCTGGCGCGAGTAGTAGGATCGGCCGACGGTTCCCGCAGCTTCGAACCCGAACCCTTTGCGACGAGCAGCTTCGATGCGCGCCACACGCACGTAGAAGTCTTGCAGTTGGGGATCTACCATAACGCTCATTCCTACATCAATCGTCGCAACCGAAGGCTTTCATAGGCCGAAATCGTGGCAGAAGTTTGGCGGATGGGTCGAATGAGGCGCGCTTGCGGCGGACTCGAGGTGTTTTCCGCCCCAATGACGGCAGTACGTCACAGGCGCGGCAATCAGCGGTTGTCAGCCCTTCACCAGCACCAGGGCTGACCATTCGCCGATATCCTCGTGCGATTCGAACGCGAACCCTTCGGCCAGGTAAGCAGCCGTCACGGCCTCGGCCTGCTCGACCAGAAGGCCCGACAGGATCAGGCGCCCTTGCGGCGCACTATGAGCAGCCATGGCGGGTGCAAGCTCGATCAGCGGGCCTTTCAGGATGTTGGCGAAGATCAGGTCGAAGGGCGCGGCGGCAGCAAGTGCCGGGTCGTCGAAGCCCGGTGCCGTCACGCACTCGACCCGCCCCTCCAGCCCGTTCACGGCAAGGTTCGCCCGCGTCACGTCCACCGCCACCGCATCGATGTCCGAGGCGATGACCCGCGCGCCCGGCAGCGTCGCCGCTGCCGCCATCGCCAGCACACCCGTCCCGCAGCCGATGTCAGCCACCCGGGCAAAGGTCATGCCTGCCGACAGCATCCGATCCAGCGCGCGCAGACACCCCAATGTCGTGCCATGGTGCCCGGTGCCAAAGGCCACCGTCGCCTCGATCTGCAAGGGAACCCGGCCTGCGTCCGGCGGCACCTTGTCTGCGTCATGGCTGCCGTGGACGAAGAAGCGCCCCGCCTCGACCGGGTGCAACTCGCGCCGTACTTTGGCGACCCAGTCGGTCTCGGGGATCTCTGATATCGCAAAATCGGCAGCACCAAAGGCAGCTGCCAGCACGGCCAGGATCACATCGTCCGGCTGCGCATCGAAATAGGCGCCGACTTCCCAGAGACCGGACCCGTCCTCGATCTCGAACACGCCGACACCGACGGGGGCCGGCTCCATCCGTTCAAGTGCCGCAGAGAGGGCCTCGGCGGCCGGGGATCCGGGCAACGTCGTCAGGGCAGAGAAGGTGGGCATCAAAGGGCTCCGGTATCAACCCTGCGGCGTTAGACTCCGGCCCCGCCCCCGTCAAGCACGCTAGAGCACGCCGTCCAGCGTCAGGATCGACACCGCCTCGGCGCGGGTGCGCGCGCGCAGCGTCCGTTTGGCATTCTCGATGTGATAATGCGCGGTAGCGGGCGACAGGCCCAGTTCGCGACCGATCTCCTTGTCGCTCAGTCCGCGAGCAACGGCGCGCAGGCAGGCGAGCTGTCGTGGGGTCAGCGCGACCGCCTCGGGCATGCGCATCCCAAAGCCGGGGGTGGCGTGGCAGCGGTCGTGCACGGCACGGGCCAGTGCCGCGAGCCACTGGCGGCGGCTTGGCGTGACCGCGACCGCGCTCTTGGTCGCCATCGTCACCAGCCCCTGATAGCGCCCCGGCACATGGATCGGCACCGACAGCACCTCGCGCCAGCCATAGCTGGCGGCCAGCGCGATGGTCTCGGCCCCGCCCGGATAGGTGTGGAAAACCTCGTCACACTCGCTCCAGAGAAAGGGCAGGTGCGTGCGGGCGGCATGGGCCACGATGGGATCGCGGCGGAAGAGATCGGCCTGCATGTAAAGCTCGATCCAGTCCTCGGGCCAGGTGTTGAAGTAAAAGCGGTGGACCTCGGCCCCCGGCGGTCCGGTCCATCCCCCCGCCGCGGCCGCATCGAAACCGAACTCGGGCAGCGCCTCCAGAAACAGCCGGACTGCGCCTTCCGTATCGGGGTGCTCGGCGATGCCGGTCAGATGGTTCCGTTCCATGCGCCCCGCGTCCCACACCACAAGCAGCACGGTCCGAACGATGCCCGACCCTTCGCCCTTCGCCTAGACGGGATCGCCAGAAGTGCCCGTATAGTTTCGCAACTGTGCCCGCCAAGCCCTTGAAAAGGCTTTCAACCTTTGGTTGTTGGGGCCCTTGGAAGCAAGGTTCGCCGCATCGCGCGGGCCCGGCGGCCCCGGGTCGCCAAACCCCCATTTCCTAACAGTTCGTTAAATCGCGCCTGCAAGCCCTTGATTCTATTGAGGCGTGGCGTGTCGCACGTGTGGACAGGCCCCTACAGAAAGCTCTGCGGGTCGATATCGACGGCCAGCCGCAGGCTTCCCCCCAGCTTCACCTGCCCCACCCATTCCGCCAGCGCCGCCTGCAGGGCCACGCCCTTGTCCGCCTTGACCAGCAGCCGCACCCGATGCCGCCCCCGGACCCGGGCAATCGGGGCGGGGGCGGGGCCATAGACCTGCGCCCCCACCCGCCGCAAGGGCTCGTCCCGGCGGGCGAGTTCCGCGCCCAGATCGAAGACCTGCGCCACATCCGTCCCCGAGAGAATGATCCCCGCCATGCGCCCATAGGGCGGCACGCCCGCCACCCGCCGCTCGGCGGCCTCGGCGCGCCAGAACGCCTCGTCCTCGCCCGACAGGATCGCGCGGATGACGGGATGCTCGGGCTGGTGGGTCTGCAGCCAGGCTTCGCCGGGTTTCTCTGCCCGCCCCGCCCGGCCCGCGACCTGCCGCATGAGCTGGAAGGTCCGCTCCGCCGCCCGCAGGTCGGACCCTTGCAGGCCCAGGTCGGCGTCGATCACGCCGACCAGCGTCAGCAGGGGAAAGTTGTGCCCCTTGGCCACGATCTGCGTGCCGATGATGATGTCGGCGCCGCCCGCCGCAATCTCGGCAATCGCCTCCTTCAAGGCACGAGCCGAGCCGAAAAGGTCCGAGGACAGCACCGAAACCCGCGCCTCGGGGAACCGCGCTGCGACCTCCTCCGCCAGCCGTTCCACCCCCGGCCCCACAGCCGCCATCCGCCCTTCCACCCCGCAACTCGGGCAGGCGACCGGCACCGCCTTGGTCGCCCCGCACTGGTGGCAGACAAGGCGCTTCTGGAAGCGGTGCTCGACCATCCGCGCGTCGCAGTCGTCGCAGCCCACCTGATGCCCGCAGGCGCGGCAGAGCGTTACTGGCGCATAGCCGCGCCGGTTCAGGAACAGCATCGACTGCTCCCCCGCCGCCAGCCGCGCGGTCACCATCCCGGCAAGGCGTTCGCTGATCCAGCGGTTCGCGGGCAGCCGCTCGGCCCGCATGTCGATCGCCCCCATCTGCGGCATCACGGCGACGCCAAACCGGGCGGGGAGGTCCACCCGCGCATACTTTCCCGCTTCGACATTCGCCCAGCTCTCCAGCGAAGGGGTGGCCGAGGACAGAACCACCAGACATCCCGCCATCGCCCCCCGCAGGACCGCCATGTCCCGCGCGTGGTAGAGGACACCATCCTCCTGCTTGTAGCTGGTGTCATGCTCCTCATCGACGACGATCAGGCCAAGGTCGCGGAACGGCAGGAACAGCGCCGACCGCGCACCGACCACCAGCCCCACGCCCCCCTCTGCCGCCATCCGCCACAGACGGCGGCGTTCGGTCATCGTGACGCCCGAATGCCACTCCCCCGGCCGCGCCCCGAACCGCCCCTCGACCCGCGCGATGAAATCCGCGGTCAGCGCGATTTCCGGCAAGAGGACCAGCGCCTGCCGCCCCTGCCGCAGGGCCTCGGCCACCGCCTCCAGATAGACCTCGGTCTTGCCCGACCCTGTGACGCCCTTCAGCAGGGTGGCCGAATACCCCCCGAGCGCCACCGAAGCCACCAGCGCATCCCCCGCCGCGATCTGGTCCGCCACCAGCCGCCCGCCCCGCGCGGGGTCAAGGGCCGGATAGGGCAGGTCCTTCGGCGCCTCGCCTTCCGCCACCACACCCGCCGCGACCAGCCCCTTGACGACCGACGCCCCGCAGGCCGCGGCCTCGGTCACCTCGGCCAGCGTCAGGGGACCCACGGCCAACCGAAGCGCCTCGACCACGCGGAAGCGGGCATCGGTCAGTCGGTTCGGCACCGGCCCGGCCAGCGCATAGACCCGCCGCGTGGCGGGTGGATCGGCAAGGCCGGGGGCGCGGGTCGCCAGCCGCAGCATCGCGCCGGGGGCAGTCAGCGTATAGTCGGCGGCGCGGGCCAGAAACGCCCGCAACTCCGCCCGCATCGGCGCCACGTCCAGAACGCGGTTCACGGCCCGCACCTTCGCCGGATCAAACCGCCCCTCGCCCGCCCCCCAGACCACCCCCAGAACCCGCCGGGGCCCAAGCGGCACCTCGACGAAATCCCCCGTGCCGCAGCCCCCTTCCGGCGCGCGATAGTCGAGCGGCCGGCCGATGGGTTCGACCGTCAGCACGCCCACCACCTCTCCCGCTGCCCAGACCCGCTCGGCCACGCCGTCATCCCTTCCTCGCACCAGTCCTTTGGGGTAAACCCCGCCCGAACCTGCCACAACCCCGGAGGGGCCCGCGATGAAGTTCTTTGTCGATACCGCCGATGTCGCCGCGATTGCCGAATTGCATGCCCTTGGCATGGTGGACGGCGTGACCACCAACCCCTCGCTGATCCTGAAGTCGGGACGCGACATCATCGAGGTGACGAAAGAGATCTGCGGAATCGTCAGCGGACCCGTCTCGGCCGAGGTCGTGGCGACCAAGGCGGACGAGATGATCGCCGAGGGGCGCAAGCTCGCCGCCATCGCCCCGAACATCGCAGTGAAGGTGCCGCTGACCTGGGACGGCCTGCAGACCTGCAAGGTGCTGTCGGGCGACGGGTTCATGGTCAACGTGACCCTGTGCTTCTCGGCCAATCAGGCGCTGATCGCGGCCAAGGCGGGGGCCACGTTCATCTCGCCTTTCATCGGGCGGCTCGATGACATCAACATGGACGGGCTGGAGCTGATCGGGGATATCCGCACGATCTATGACAACTACAGCTTCAAGACGCAGATCCTTGCCGCGTCCATCCGGACAGCGAACCATGTGACGCAATGCGCGCTGATCGGGGCGGATGTCATGACGGCGCCGCCTGCGGTCATCAAGGGGCTGGCGAGCCATCCCCTGACGGACAAGGGGCTGGAGCAGTTCCTGAAGGACTGGGCGGCGACGGGGCAGAAGATCCTCTGAGCGTTCCTTTAGGACCCTCTTTCCATGGGACGCCCTTGCGCGGGATCCAGCGGAGGCACTGCCTCCGCCCCGCGCCTGCGAAACGCTGCCTCCCGCCCCTCTCCACCAGCACGACAGAGGCTTGCGCCTGCCTGGGGTAGGCGCATCTGCGCCTGCCCGGGGGCAGGCAGGCGCAGGCCGGAACGCTTTGGCGTCCCGGCGGTCATGGGGATATGGCTCGCGTGGCAGAGGAGATGGCCTCTGCCATGCCGTGCGGTTCGTCCCGTAAGCGACCCCGATGACACGCCACCCGACCTCCTCCGCTTCCCCCCGAAAAACATGCAGCATCCCGGTCACGGTCCTGTTATCCTGCCTGCCAACCACGGAAAACCGGGCAGTCGAATGATCGAACAGGACCTGCGCGACCGCCTTATCGCGGATCCCGAAACCATTCTCGATGACCGCGAGGTCATGCGCGCCCTCATCGCCGCGAACGAACGCGCCATGGGGTCGAACATCGTCGATCTGCGCGGCATCGCGATGGACCGGCTGGAGGCGCGGCTCGACCGGCTGGAGGATACGCACCGCAACGTCATCGCGGCGGCCTACGAGAACCTTGCGGGTACCAATCAGGTCCACCGTGCCGTGCTGCGGATGCTCGACCCCCTGACCTTTGAGGAGTTCCTGACCAATCTTGCGGGCGAGGTGGCCGACACGCTGCGTGTGGACTGCATCCGGCTGGTGCTGGAAAGCATCCAGTCGCCCGAGGACCCGGCGCTGAAGCGCCTGGGTTCCGTGCTTTATGTCGCCGAACCCGGCTTCGTCGCGGACTACGTCGCGGGGGGGCGGACCGTGCCGCTGCGCAATATCACCCTGCGCCCTGTAGTCCCCGCCTCAGCCCAACTCTACGGAGAGCGGGCAGAGTGGATCCAGTCCGAGGCGCTCCTCCGCCTCGATTTCGGGCCGGGGCGCTTGCCCGGGATGCTTGTTCTTGGGGCCAAGGATCCGCACCAGTTCCGCCCGACCCACGGCACCGACCTTCTTACCTTCTTCGCCGGCGTGTTCGAGCGGACGATGCGCCGCTGGCTGGCATGAGCACGGCGCTGACCCCCGGTGCGCGCGCAGCACTGGCCGACTGGTGCACGCACCTGCGCGCAATCGACGGGCGGGCAGCCAAGACGGTGACGGCCTATGCAGCTGATGTCACGGCCTGGCTCGACTTCCTCGCCCGCCACCGGGGCGGGCCCGAAGGAACGGCGGCGCTGGTGGTCGTGCCGCAGGCCGACATGCGCGCCTTCATGGCGGCGGAACGCGCGCGCGGCCTGTCGGCGCGCAGCCTTGCCCGCCGCCTGTCGGCCATCAAGGGCTTCACCGGCTGGCTGGCCGAGCGTGAGGGGATGGACGCGACCGCCACCCTGTCGGCCCGCGCGCCCCGCCACCGCCGCACCCTGCCGCGCCCGCTGTCGGAAACCGGGGCGCGTGCGATGCTGGACTCAATCGGCGACGACGCACGGGAACCATGGATCGCGGCACGGGATACGGCCGTGGTGACCCTGCTCTACGGCCTCGGCCTGCGGATCTCCGAGGCGCTCGGCCTGACCGGCGCCGCCCATCCCCTGCCCGGCGTGCTGCGCGTGACCGGCAAGGGCGGCAAAATCCGCCTCGTCCCCGTCCTGCCCGCAGCGGCCGAGGCCGTGGCCACCTACGTCCGTCTCTGCCCCTTCGAACTGTCGCCGACCCAAGCCCTGTTCCGCGGCGCGCGCGGCGGCCCCCTCAACCCCCGCCTCATCGCCGCCGCGATGGAACGGGCGCGCCTTCGCCTCGGCCTGCCTTCCAGCGCGACCCCGCACGCGCTGCGCCATTCCTTCGCCACGCACCTGCTGTCCGCCGGCGGGGACCTGCGGTCGATACAGGCACTGCTCGGCCATGCCTCGCTTTCCACCACGCAGGGCTATACAGCCGTGGACACCGCGCGCCTTCTCGATGTCTATGACCGCGCGCACCCCCGAGCGTGAGAGGCCCCGAATGTCAATCCGGATGAAGGCGCTGTCCGTCCACCTGCTCACCGCGACCGGGGCGGTGCTGTCCATGATGGCGATGCTCGCCGCCGTCGAGGAGCAGTGGAGCCTGATGTTTCTCTGGCTCGTGGTGGCGCTGGTGGTCGATGGCATCGACGGCCCCCTTGCCCGCCGCTACGACACCAAGGCGAACTGGCCCACCTATGACGGGGTCCTGATGGACCTGATCGTGGACTATCTCACCTACGTCTTCATTCCGGCCTATGCGCTGTTCAAGTCGGGCTTGCTCACAGGTTGGACCGGATGGCTGGCCATCATCGCGATCGTCTATGGCTCGGTGATCTATTTCGCCGACACACGGATGAAGACCAAGGACAACTCCTTTGCCGGGTTTCCCGCCTGCTGGAACATGGTGGTGCTGGTGCTCTTTGCCACCGAGCCGGGCGAGTGGCTGACGCTGCTGATCGTCGTGGCGCTGACGGTGATGATGTTCACGAACCTCAAGTTCATCCACCCCGTCCGCACCGACCGCTGGCGCACGCTGTCGCTTGCCGTGGCGCTTCTGTGGGTGGTCTGCGCGGCGCGGGCGGCCTGGGTGGATTTCCATCCGGGCGAGTGGGCGCATTGGGGGCTCGTGTTGACCTCGCTCTACCTCACCTTCGCGGGGATCGCACAGCAGCTCTTCCCGCCACTCCGCCGTCCGCCCCTCAGATAAGCAACCCCGCCGCACCCTCGTGGCGCAGAAGGGCCACCTTGGTCTCGATCCCCCCCGGGGCCGAGAAACCGCCAAGGGTCGCGGCCCCCAGAACCCGGTGGCAGGGAATCAAGATCGGCACCCGGTTCGCCCCGCACATCTGCCCCACGGCCTGCGCGCTGAGGCCAAGAGTACGGGCAAGCTCGCCATAGGTCCGTGTCTCGCCGAACGGAATCGCGATCAGCGCCCGCAGGAATGCCGCAGTGGCGCCATTGCCGACCGCAAGCGGCAGATCGAAGGCGCGCAGCGTCCCGTCGAAATAGGCGCGAAGCTGCCCCGCTGCCCGGTCAAGAAGGTCCGACCGGTCGTCGTGCCCCCCGGTCCAGTTGACTGCCACGATCTCTCCGCCCTCCTCGCGCAGGGTGACGGGGCCGAAAGGGGTGGGGATCGAACGGGCGGGCATGGATGCAGAATGTCCCGGCACGACGCTCCGCTCAACCCGGACCTTGCGCAAGGCGCAGCCGGATCGGCCCCCGCGCAGTCGTCGGGTCCACCGGCGCACCCTTCTGCGTCGCCTGCACCCAGCCTTCGGCCTGCAACGCGGCGGCCACGCGCCGCACCTCGGGCATCAGGGGCCGCCAGTCCTCGGCCACCCGCCGGGCGACATCCGAAGGACAGAAGCTGCGGGAACCGCCCCGCTCATGCGCCAGCGTCAGGATCGCCTTGCGGAGATCCTCCTCGGTCACGCCTTGTCGCGAAGAAGCCGCCGCAGGATCTTGCCGCTCGGCGACTTCGGGATCACGTCGATGAAATGCACCGACCGCGGCTGCTTATAGGTGGCCAGCCGCCCGGCGAGATGCGCCAGCACCGACGCCTCGTCCACCTGCGTCCCCGCCTGACGCACGACAAAGGCCACCGGCACCTCTCCCGCCGACTCGTCCGGTCGGCCCACCACGGCGGCATCGGCCACCGCCGGATGCGACAGCAGTTCCGCTTCGACCTCCGCCGGGGCGACCTGAAAGCCCGAAACCTTGATCAGCTCCTTCACCCGGTCGCGGATGAACAGATACCCGTCCGCATCGAACCCGCCAAGGTCGCCGGTCCGCAGCCACCCTTCCGGCGTCAGCGTGGCGGCGGTGGCGGCGGGGTTGTTGTGATAACCCTTCATCACCATCGGCCCCCGCACCCACAACTCGCCCTCCTCGGCATCGAGCCCCGTCACGGGATCCACAATCCGGCATTCCGCATTGGGCACCGTCAGGCCCACCGAGCCCGAGCGCGGCCCGCCCTCCGGCACCGCGTGGCTGACCGGCGCCATCTCGGTCATGCCATAGCCCTGCACGGCGACGGCCCCCAGCCTGCGCCCCACGGCATCCGCGACATCGCCCCCCAAAGGCGCCGCCCCCGAAAACAACCGCTCCACCGCGCCCAGGTCGAAGTCATCCACCATCGGATGCTTGGCCAGCGCCACCACCACCGGCGGCGCACAAAAGATCTGGCGCGTCTGATGCTCCTGACAGAGTTTGAGGAACAGCGGCAGGTCAAAGCGCGGCAGCGTCACGACACCCGCGCCGATGGCCAGATGCATGTTCAAGAGCACCGTCTGCCCGTAGATGTGGAAGAAGGGCAGAAAACCGACCGTCCAGTCCCCCGCCCGCACGCCAAGCGTCGCCGCGCATTGGTCCACGTTCGCCACCAGATTGCGATGCGTCAGCATCACGCCCTTGGGCAGGCCGGTCGTCCCACTTGAATAGGGCAGCACCGCCACGTCCGACAGCACATCGACCGGCACCTGCGCCGCCAAGGGCTTGCCCATCCAAGCTTCCAGCGAAACCGCCCCCTCCGCCTCGCCGATCACCGCGATCTCACGCACGCCGGTGCCCGCCGCCCCAACCCGCGCCGTCTCCAGGAACGCTGGGACCGTGACCATGAGGACAGCGCCGCTGTCCTTCAGCTGATGCGTCACCTCGGGCGCGGTATAGGTCGGGTTGATCGTCGTGACCGTCGCCCCGGCATAGAGGGGCCCGTGGAACGCCACCGCATACTCCGGGCAGTTCGGCGCCATGATCGCCACCACCGACCCCGGCCCGATCCCGCGCGCGGCCAGGCCCCCGGCCAGCCGCCGCACTCCTTCGACCACCGCCCCTGCCGTCATCCCCCGCCCCGACGGCCCGTCGATCAGCACCACCTCGCCGGGTCGATGCTCCAGCCCCTGAAACAGCCGCTCGGTGATCGAATGGCCGGTCAGCGGCACAGGTGGATGCGGGCTGGCGTAGATGGTCATGGCGGCTCCTCCCAGGGTCCGGAACGGGTTCCCCCCGCCCCTTTCCCCTGAACCTAGCAGGTCACGCCGCCCCGTCGATACCGCGCTTTGGTCGCGAGAGAGCCAAGCCCTCTCATTCATCTTGGAGCAAATATCCCACGGGGGTGCGGGGGTGTGAAACCCCCGCTCCGACGCCTCAATCGGCGCTACCCCAAAGCCGCATTGCAGCGCGCGCAGGTATGCGGGTGCTTGTGCGTGCCCACATCCTCCAGCACCTTCCAGCACCGCTCGCACTTCTCGCCTTTGGCCGGTTCGAACACCACCGCCACCTCCGGCACATCGGCCAACGCAAATGCCCCTTCTGGCGCCGGCTTCGTCGAAAGCCAGACGCACGAGGTGATGCAGACCTCCTCGAAGGGCACCGTCTCCAGCAAAGCCATCATCGCAGGCGTCACGAACACCTCCGGCGCGGCCTCAAGGCTCGACCCGATGACCTTCGCCGTCCGCTGGACCTCGAGCGCGCCGGTCACTACGCGGCGCACATTTCGAATGGTCTCCCATTTCGCCGCCAGCGCCTCATCCCGCCAGGCCTTGGGCGTCTCGGGGAAGTCGAGCATGTGGACCGAAGACTCCTCGCCCGGGAACCGCTCCAGCCAGACCTCCTCCATGGTGAACACCAGTACGGGGGCCAGCCACGTCGTCAGCCGGTGGAACAGGATGTCCAGCACTGTCCGACAGGACCGCCGCGTCAGGCTGCTGGCTGAGTCGCAATACAGACTGTCCTTGCGGATATCGAAATAGACCGCCGACAGATCCGTCGTGCAGAAGGCGAAAAGCTTCTGGAACACCCCCTGGAAGTCGTACCTAGCATAGCCCTCGCGCACCTCGACATCGAGTTCCGCCAGACGATGCAGCACCCAGCGTTCCAGCTCGGGCATCTGCACGGGCTCCACCCGCTCGGCCTCCGAGAACCCCGCCAGCGCCCCCAGCATGTAGCGCATCGTGTTGCGCAGGCGACGATAGCTGTCGGCGACGCCTTTCAGGATCTCCTTCCCGATCCGAAGGTCGATCGTATAATCCGACTGCGCGACCCAGAGGCGCAGGATATCCGCCCCGTACTCGCCGATCACCTCTTGCGGGGCGGTGGTGTTGCCGAGCGACTTGGACATCTTCATGCCCTTCTCGTCCAGCGTGAAGCCATGCGTCAGCACGCCCCGATAAGGCGCCCGCCCCTTGGTCCCGCAGGCCTGCAGCAGCGACGAATGGAACCACCCGCGATGCTGGTCGGTCCCCTCCAGATACAGATCCGCAATCCCGTCCGCCGCCCCGTCCGCCCGGTCGCGCAACACGAAGGCATGGGTGGACCCGGAATCGAACCACACGTCGAGGATATCGAACACCTGTTCATATTGCTCGGGATCATGAAGGCCGCCGAGCACCTGCTCCTTGAACCCCGCCACATACCAGGCATCAGCCCCGCGCGCCTCGAACGCCGCCACGACCCGCGCATTCACCGCCGGATCGCGCAGCAGGAAGTCCGGATCGGTCGGCCGCGCCCCCGTCTTCACGAAGCAGGTCAGCGGCACACCCCAGGCGCGCTGGCGGCTCAGCACCCAGTCCGGCCGCGCCTCGATCATCGAATGCAGACGGTTGCGGCCAGTCGCGGGGGTCCATTCGACAAGCTGGTTGATCGAATTCAGCGCCCGCTTGCGGATCGTGTCGCCATAGGTGGAAAGCCCATCCTCCAACCGCTTGTCGATGGCCACGAACCACTGCGGCGTGTTGCGGTAGATCAGCGGGGCCTTGGACCGCCAGGAATGCGGATAGGAATGCTTGAGCTTCGCCTTGGCGAAGAGGGCGCCAGTATAGGCCAGCTGCTTGATGACGCTGACGTTGGCGGGGCCTTCCTTGCCATCGGGCAGGATGATGTGCTGCCCTCCGAAGAGCGGCAGGTCGGCGCGGTAGGACCCGTCGGGTTCGACATTGTAGGTCATCTTCAGGTCTGGATAGTCCGGCCCTTGAAACTTGACGAACAACTGATAGTCGTCATCGCCGTGGCTCGGCGCAGTATGCACGAACCCCGTCCCCGCATCGTCTGTCACATGCTCGCCCGGCAGCACGGGAACGTCATAGTCCCACTCTCCGCTGCCGCCCTCGATCCCCCGGAAGGGGTGGGCGAGGGTCAGCGCCCCCAACTCCTCTGCCGACACGTCGCGCAGGCGGCGGTACATCGTTTCGTCCAGCTTGGCCGCCGCAAAGACCTGCTCGGCAAGCTTGTCGGCCATGAGGTAAGTGAAACCGATGGTCGCATTGCTTTCCTTCGGGCGGCCGGTGACGTCGTAAAGGCCATAAGTGATCGCAGGATTGAAGGCGACCGCCCGGTTCTGCGGGATGGTCCAGGGGGTGGTGGTCCAGATCAGGACGCGAGAGGCAAGAAGCTGCGTATCCGTTCTGCGGGCTTCCTCGCCCCCAAATGCGTCTGACGTGTTCAGAACATCCCTATCAACGGCTGCTACTGTGAACGCCACCCACACCTGATGGCTCGTATGGTCGTGATACTCGACCTCCGCCTCGGCCAGTGCGGTCTTCTCCACCGGCGACCACATCACGGGCTTGGACCCCTGATACAAACTCCCGTTCTCGACGAACTTCATGAACTCGCCCGCGATCACCGCCTCGGCGTGGTAGTCCATGGTAAGGTAGGGCCGGTCCCAGGCGCCGGTGACGCCAAGTCGCTTGAACTCCTCGCGCTGGACGTCGATCCAGCCTTCGGCGAACTTGCGGCACTCCTGCCGGAAGTCCACCACATCCACGTCATCCTTGTTTAGACCCTTCGCCCGGTACTGCTCCTCGATCTTCCACTCGATGGGCAACCCGTGGCAGTCCCAGCCCGGGACATAGCGCGCATCGCGGCCCATCATCTGCTGGGACCGCACCACCATGTCCTTAAGGACCTTGTTGAGCGCGTGCCCGATGTGGAGGTGCCCGTTGGCGTAGGGAGGGCCGTCATGCAGGACAAAGGGCGCGCGACCGGCCGCCCGCTCTCGCAGGCGGTCATAGACGCCGATCCTCTCCCACCGGGCCAGCCAGTCCGGCTCGCGCTGCGGCAGGCCCGCGCGCATGGGGAAATCGGTCTCGGGCAGGAAGACGGTGGCACGGTAGTCAGGCGCAGTCGCAGTATCGGCGCACATCGGGGTGTCCTTCGGGAGAGAGGGCAAGGAGGGAACGGAACAGTCCCGGCGCCCGGATCAGGACGCCGGGCCGCTAATTCGTATGAAGCGCGCCCATGCCATGGCGGGGGTTATAGGCGCAGCCCGCCCCGCCGTAAAGATAGGCCCTCTGCGCCTTCATCTTGGACCAAGTATCCTCGGGGGGTGAATTGGCCGTCAGGCCAAGAGGGGGGCGGAAGGCCCGCCTACGACCCCACCCGGATGTCCGCCACCACCGGATAATGATCCGACGGCCAGACCCCCCCGAACTGCTGGCGCAGCACCGCAGGCCCGCCCGTCACCGCAACCCCCGGCCCCACCCCCAGATGGTCGATCGCCCCGTACAGGTTGATCCCACGGTTGAAGTGGAACGTCGCCCCCGGCACTCGCGCGAAGGCCAGCCCCGCCCCCTCCAGCAGCCCCATCGTCTCTGACCCGTAAAGCGCGTTGAGGTCGCCCACCAGCACCACCCTTTCTCCGGCGGCGATCCGGGGCCGGAACCGCTCGGCCACCAGCGCCGCCGACTTCAGGCGGTTCGAGCGGCTGCCGTAGTCGAAGTGGACGTTGACGACGGTGAAGGCCTCTCCACCCGGCGGGGCAAAGGTCGCCCACGACGCGAAGGCGGGGAAGGACCCGTTGAAAGTGCGGGAATAGATCACGTCGGGGGTGTCCGAGAAGAAGAACCATCCCTGATCGACCAGACGCAGCCGGTCGGTCCTGTAGAGGATCGGCTGGGTCGAGGGGAAGACCCGCGCATCCCCGCTCGCCGCCGCCGCATAGCCGGGGTTCTGGGCGAGCAGCCAGTCGCGGGCGAGGTTCACCGACCCCTCGTCCCCCCTCTGGAAGCTCTCCATCTCCTGGAACGCGACCAGATCGGCATCGAGGGCCTTGAAGGCGGCATCCATCGCGCCGCGCCTCCGCTCCCAGTCCCCGACCGACCACGGCCCCTCGGCGCGGCCGAGGACGATGTAATGGACGTTGTGGCTGGCCACCCGGACCGTGTCGGAGGGGCGGGCGGGCAGGGGGGCGCGGCCCGAATTCGCGACGTGAGAGGCGCAGGCGAGGAGGAGGAGGAACAGGGACAGCACCCCTGCGATGCGCAGGATCATCCACATCACCGGGACCCCCGGCGAGGGTGTCGCACAGTGCGACACGCATCCACCCTAGCAGAATCAAAGGCTTGCAGGCGCGTTTTCATGATCCCTTAACCTTTGCCCCCCTGCCAGCCCCACTGTCGCACACCTGTCGCCTGCTGCCAGTACGCCCCTTACGCGATCTCGTTGACCCCTGGCAGCTGCCTTTAAGGGCCGCCAAGAAATGGTTTCGACCACTCTTCTACCCTGCTTTCCGTTTTCCCGCTTGTTCAACCCTGCGAGATCGGGCTGAGCCTTCCTTGAAACCGTCTGATGGACCTGTCCTTGGAAGGTCCATCGGTTTCATTGCTCATAAGCCGCAAGGCGTTGAGCAAGGGGGGTCGGGCCACAGACCGCACCTCTGTAAATCTGGCCGCGCCTGCCTGGGGGAGGCGCGGTAACACGCCTGCCTCGGGGCAGGCAGGCGCGGGCAGATTCGTCGACGGACAAATCTGCCAAGGAGATCGAGGGGCGCATCCATCCGGCAGATTCATCCGCTAGCCCCACACCCAGTCCGGAACCCGGTGGGTCCGGTCCAGACGAGGCCCCGCCGCCCGCGCCCGCAAGACCCTCTGCCAGACCTCGGCGCCTTCATCCTGTCCGCACGGCCAGACCCCTGTGAGAACAGAACGAAATCGCGCCTGTTCCTGCGCAAGGTCCTCGATCCCTTCCATCACCTGCAGCCCATGATCGACAATTAGATCCGCCAGCGGTCCCGCCGCTATGCCACCAAGAACATCTGGATCGGTACTTTGGGCCACGGCCAAGGCGAGACAGTCGAGCGCCGCCGCAGGGTCCACATCGGAAAGTGCCCGAAAACTCTCCCATACCCAAAGGCTGTCTTCCAAATGGTCGACTTGCGACGTCCCTAGCGAAAGATGCTCGCAGACAAGGGAGGCAAGCAGACCAACTGTGAAGCCGCCGTCAGGAAAGGACTCGAGACAATCGGGCTTCACCTCCCGCGCTCGCTCGATTACCGCCTCCGGGATCCGACGATAGGCCGAAGGCATCGCTCCCATCCCTAAACCCATATCGCTTGGAACACGCCGCCTGCTCATCTCGTGCGCCTATCCCCCTACCCGCCATTCACATGCCGCCAGACTTCCGAGATCACCACCGACCCCTCGCCCACAGCACTCGCCACCCGCTTCACCGATCCGGCCCGCACATCCCCCACGGCGAAGATGCCGGGGCAGGAGGTGGCGTAGGTGCCGTCCACGCCCGCCGCTGCCCCGGTCAGGATGAAGCCTGCGCGGTCTACCGCCACCCGGCCCCCCAGCCACCCCGCATTGGGCTGCGCGCCGACCATCACGAACACGGCGCGGGCGGGGATGGTCCAGTCCTGCCCCTCCATCCGGTCGCGAATCACGACCTTCTCAAGGGCATCGTCCCCTTCCAGCGCCGTCACCTCGGTGTGGTAGTGGATCGAGACGTTGTCCTCGCGCGTCA